>NZ_JBIAUK010000028.1:0-111248 GCF_042892775.1 Streptomyces sp. NPDC001717
GGGCGCTTCGCGCCCCGAAGCCGGCCTTCGGCCGGTTGGTCTCCGCTTAGCTCCGACCAAGGGACCCGCCTCGCTGCGCTCGGCGGAGGGGCGCTCCGCGCCCTGGAGCCGGCCTTCGGCCGGATGGTCTCCGCTTCGCTTCGACTAAAAGGACCGCTTAGCTGGGCTCGGTGGGGGAGTGCTCCGTGCTCCGAAGCCCCGCTTTAACCGAATGCTCTCCGCTGAGCTCCGAGCAAGAGACCGCCTCGCTGCGCTCGGCGGAAGGGCGCTCCGCGCCCTGGAGCCCGCCTTCGGCGGGATGGTCTCCGCTTCGCTCCGACCAAGGGATCCGCCTCGCTGCGCTCGGCGGAGGGGCGCAGCGCGCCCTGGAGCTGGCCTTCAGCTGGTTTGCCTTTGCTTCGCTCAGGCTGTGAGGCCCTCCTGGCTGTTTTGGGACGGGGGCGATCCTCGTACTGAAGCTGGTCTTTAGTGAGGGCTCTGCTTCGCTCTGACCGAAAGGATCCGCCTCGCTACGTTCAACTGAGCGGTGCTCGGGGCTCTAGAACCGGCCTCTGGCCGGGTGCCCCGCGCTTAGCTCCGGGCCAAAGTGCCAGCTTTGCTGTGCTTGGTGGAAGTCCTCCAGGCTTCAAGACCTGGTGCTCGGTTGGATGCCTTCCCTGTTGCTGCGGCCCAGGAGTTCCTCTTGCTGAGGACGAGAGTGAACCGTTCCGCGGCCCAAGGTCAGTCTTTGGCTTGTATGCCTGGGCTTCGCTTCGAGGCAAAGGGCGGCGTTGCTGTGCTGGGGGTGGGGGGCTCTGGGTTTTGGGGGCCTTTGGGTGGGCGGTTTTGCTTTGGTCAGGACTGGGGGACGGGCTCGTTGCAAGTGGGCTAATTCTGTACTTTTTGGGTGCCCTTTATTTGGGGGTATGGGCGGGGGGTTGGTGATTGGGGGTTTCGTGGTGTTTTTTGGCTTATGGAGGGTTTTGGAGGGGTGGGGGCTTGGGTTTGGGCGTTAACGCCGTTAACGGTGGAGGGGGGTTTGATTCAAAGTGGGGGGTGGATAGAGACGGGATTCAGTCAGTTTCGGTGGGGGGAGCGGGGGGTTGGTGGGGGGTGGGGGTGGGTGTTGGGACGTCAGGAAGTTGTGGCTTCGGGTGGGTTGGAGACGGCGTTCAGTACGCGCAGCGCGGCAGGAGACGGCCTATAGAAGGTACGGAGATGCGTTGCCGCAGGTCAGGGGGGGTTCGGGGGGAAAGTTATGTCCCCTCAGGAGGGACATAACTCGGGGGATGTGTCGCTGGTAGGGGGACAGAACGAGCGCAAAACGTCAATGGTACTGACGGTTTTTGGGCTAAAACGTCTGCGCGGCTGACGTTTTGCTGGAGATGTGTCCCTGAACTGGTCCGGGGCGGGGAGCGGTTGGGGGCCCGGCGGGGACTGGCCGGCGGGGAGGGTGTGGCTGAGATATGTCACCTGTGGGGTTACATAAGACACGCCGAACGTCAACGAGCGTGACACTTGTGTCACCCTTGTTGACATACTCTCTGCTGCAGATCAACGAAGTGGAGAGCATCCTCGTGTCATCAGAGCCACAGCGCCGTCGGCCGAGTCCGCCGCGCGCGCCGCGTCCTGATCTCCCCGTTGATGACGCGATCTCGGCGTGGAGTCAGCCGCTGGCTCCGGTCAAGGATCTGGACAGTCTGGCCCGGCGGTATCCCAGCCGGAAGCTCACGCTGGACGGAGAGCGCAAGCCGCTGGAGTTCTACGGGACTCAAAGTCAGCCAAACGCGTTTTCGATGGACAGCCTCGAGTTTTTCCTGGTGATCGCCCAGTACTTCCGGGAAGCCTTGCCGTTGAGGCTGATCCTGCTGCTCATCGCGTGCCAACGAGCGGGGGGGCGGATTCCTCTTACACAGGAGGAGATGGCTACGATCCTGGACGTCAGCCGGACAAAGACGTCGGAGGCGCTGCACACCGTCATGTCTCATGGGATCGTCTTCAAGGTGCGGCGGGGTGTGTACCAGTTCAACCCGCCCTACAGTTACCGGGTGGCTGAGTTCATCCCGGGTACGGAGATGACGGGTGAGTTCGTGAAGGTGGAGCAGCACAGCACCATCTCGCAGATTCGTAGCGATACGAGCCTGCCTGATCTGGTGCGCTTCCCGTCGCTGGATCACATGCGTCAGGCCATCGCGGAACTGCGGGCCGAACGGGCCAAAGAGCGCGCTGCGCGTCGGCTTAGCCGAGCGAAGCGCACGGAAGAAGGGACAGCTCAGTGAGCACCTTGCGATTCGCTGCGGTCAACGCCGACGGGCTTCTCTCCGACCTCGACCTCCCGCCTGCGGCCTACCGTGTGCTGCTGAAGCTGCGTTCGCTGAGCGAGCCGGGCGGGCGGATCCTCATCGACCAGGCCACCGTGGGTGGGCTGCTGGAGCTGAGCCGGCCGAGTGTCAATGCCGCGCTGCGGAGCCTGGAGCTCGCGAAGCTGGTGCGGAAGGTCAGGAACGGGGTGTACCAGATCAACCCGATGCTGGCCGGGTACAACTCCTTCGAGGACGCCGTCGCCGCCGTCAACGCGATGGCTCCCGACGAGAGGCTCGACGCGCGGGGGTATGTCGCCAGCTACCACCAGGCGGTGGCGGAGTATCAGGACCAGCTGGCCGAGCAGCGGAAGAAGCGGGCCGCGCAGGCGGCGGCGAAGAAGGCTGCCGAGTCGAAGCGGCGTAGGACGTTGCACGCCGTGGGGTGATGCGGACGTCTGGACGGGCCTGTGAGGGCTTGCGAGGGTCCCGGGATACTCCCGGGACCCTTTTGGGTTCTGGGGCCTGGTGGGGGGCTTGTGGGGGCTCTGGATCTCAGAACGCGAAGTCGACGTAGTCGATGTCCGTGAATTCCACCAGGAGGCTCGTGGCGCGGGAGCCGTTGTCCTTGAAGTAGAGCTCCTGGAGGCCTTCCGCTGCGATGTGGCGGAGTTGGGACTCGGTGGCGCCGGCCTCCTGGGCCGCGAAGAGCCGGGACGCGTACTCCGGGGGGAGGTGCTGGGTGATGCGGCGCATGCGGCCGTCGTCGGTGGTGCCGGGGGCCGCGGTGAAGCCGAAGCGGGCGCGGGTCTCGATGACGAGGCCGGTGGTGCGGGCAGCCTGGTCGCGGGCGCGCTTGCGGACCAGGGGCTGCCAGCGGCGGCGTACCTCTGATTCGAGGCGGGCGGCGAGGGCCGGCTTGGGCTGCTTGATCTCGTTCTTGACGTAGCGCTCCACGGTGCGTTGGGAGATGTTGAGGGTTGCCGCTACCGCTTTGGTGGATTTGAGCTGTTTGAGCAGGTAACGCATCTGGGCGCCCGCAGATTTGGGGATGGGGCGGGTGAAGTGCTGTTCGTCGGCCCTGGTCAGGCTGTCGGAGATGTCGGACATGCTTGGTTACTCGCCGTCTGCCGCTGCGTCGTGGCCCTTGATGTGGCGGGCGGGGTTGAGGTGTTCGTCGAGCATCTGGACGGCCCAGAGGAGGGGCTGCGTGCCCTCGTGCTTGACCATGCCGGGGCTGACGCCGAGGCGGAAGCCGCCGGGGAGGGGCTTGCCTTCGGGGGTGTGGGGGAGGAAGTCCAGGGGGCTGGGACCGTCGGAAAGGTACACCGCGCAGTCGGAGAGGACCGCGATGGGGTGCAGGCCCGCTGCCGTGGCCAGCTTCCGCATCTTGCGGTGCATGTTGACGCGGGCCGTGGCGATGACGGCGGCGCGGATGTCGGGGCGCCAGGTGGGACGTTCGAGGGCGGGCCAGGGCTCGCCGGGGCGGTAGGCGGCGCCCTGGGGGCGTTCGCGGAGCTTGCCGATGCCGCCCTTGACGGTTGATTTGATGGCGGAGAGGACGGCCGCGGTGGGTGGGTTGCCCTCTTTGTGGGTGGACATCGCGGTGAGGAAGTCGGGTTCCGAGAGGGACGGGGTGACGCCGAGGTCCGCCATCGTCGCCATGTAGGCGTCGCGGAGTCGGGTGTACCAGGCGTCCAGGTACGGGCCGTGGTCTTCGCGGATCCAGGCTTCGGTCGGGCGGACGTCGTGGCCGAGCTCCTGCGCGTAGGCGAGGGTCGGGGTGGCGTACCAGGCGGGGCCGGTCGGGGGCTTGCCGTGGGGGGTGAAGGGGCTGGGGAGGCGGGGGTCGAGGGACAGGGTGGAGAGGTCCGCGAGCCAGCAGCCGGGGGTCTTGGGGTCGAAGCGGGGGGCGGTGACGTGGGTGGCGGGGCCGAGGCCGACCGGGAGGCGGTTGGCCGCCGCGGCGAAGGCCATGTTCACGTCGATGCCCACGGCGTGGGTGCGGGTGCACTCGGCGTCGGTGAGGAGCTCCGGGTCGCGGATCCAGTCGTACGCCTCCTCGTCGAGGACCTGGTCCGGGGTGCGCTGGTGGGAGCGGGGGTAGAGGGAGGCGACGACCGGGTGCTCGTCCGGAGCCTCCGGGGGAGCGGGGTCGACGGGGCGGGTGAGCGAGCCGGGGACGGGGGCCGACACCCAGGTGTTCGTCGCTTCGTCGCGTGCGGCGCGGGTGGGCGGGCGCAGGGCCGTCATGAGTTCGAGGCCGGTGACGGCGGTGGAGCCGCGGGGGGTGAGGACGCGGGCGGCGTACGTGGTGAGGAGCTCGGCCAGTTCGGGGGCGGAGAGGTCGGCGGTGTCCTCGCCCCAGGCGCGGGGGTCGAGGGCGCCCCAGGGGAGGATCGCGAGCTGCACGCACTGGCGGCCGGTGGTGGGGGTGGCCGGGCGGTAGATGCGGGGCCAGGGGCCGAAGCCGCGGCGGGTCAGCTGCCATTTGCTCTTGGCGAGCTGCTTGAGGGTGGGGTGGTTGTCGGGGAGGCGGAGGGCGCGGCGGTCCTCCAGGGTCGGGGGGAGGCCGAGCCGTTCCACGGCGGGGGCGGTGAGGACGAGGAGGGGGTCGCCGTCGCGGCCGTTGCGGTGGAGGCGGGGGGAGCGGAGGTTCGCCTCGGTGAGCGCCCAGGTGACGAGGTCGGGGAGGTTGGTGGTGGGGTGGTCGAGGATGAGGCCTGCGGCGGCGTAGGCGTGGCCGGTGCCGTCCAGGACGGCCAGGGGGCCGTTGCCTTCCAGGGATCCCGCGCTGGGCGCCCCCTTCCGGAACCGGGGCTGCGTCACGGACCTCGGGTGGGGGTGCTTGCTCTGGCCGGGGGCTGTGGGGGCTGTGGGGGCTGTGGCGGGTGAGGGGTGGGTGGGCTCGGCCGTGTGGGCGGGGGCCGGCTGGTCGGAATGGGCCTCGGGCTCGGGCACGGGGGCGCTAACGCTGGTGGCGGTGGCGGTGGCGGTGGCGGTGCGGGTGGGCCGGGTGGCCTCGGGCTCCGGAGCGTTAACGGCGTTAACGGTGGGGGCGGGCTCATCGTGCTCCGCCTCGGGGGCGTTAACGGCGTTAACGGCGTTAACGGTGAGGGTGGGCTCGTTGGCCTCTGCCTCTGCCTCTGCCTCTGCCTCTGCCTCTGCCTCTGCCGTGGGCTCGGGCGTGGGCTCGGGGGTGTCGGCCGGGGTCGGCTCGGGGGCGTTAACGGCGTTAACGGGGTGGAGGGTGGCCAGGCCTTCCAGGAGGCGGGCGTAGGCGGCGCGCTTCGGGGGGCGGGGGGCCGTACGGCCGATCTCCCAGGAGGTGACCGTTTCGCGGCGGACGGAGAGGGCCTTCGCGATCTGGTCCTGGCTCAGGCCCGCGGCCTCGCGGAGGCGCTTGCGCTCGTCCGGGTGCGGGAGCGCGTCCTTGGCGGCTGCTTCTTCCAGCAGGGCGTCGACCGCTGCGAAGAGGCTCTCTTGTTCGTTGGGCATCGGTACCTCCGAAGGCAGCCTATGTGAAACGCACCGTTAAACGCACATGAAACGCACGCGGGGGCGTTAACGGCGTTAACGGTGATGGCGTTGACGGCGTTAATGCCCCCGGCGGGTGCGGCTCGGGTGCCCCGCTCAAATGCGCAGCATGAGGAGCTCCGTGACGGCCTTGAGGTCGTCCGGGGTGAGGTGCGCGGTGAGGGCGTCCGCGATCGTTTCGGGGGAGTTTGTGGAGATGGTGATGCGGGGGGAGGCGGGTGGGGTGGAGGGGGCGGGTGCGGCAGGGGTGGCGTTAACGGCGTTAACGGGGTGGGTCCGCTGGCGGGGCGGGTTGACGGCGTTGAGGGTTTCGTCCGCCGCCGCTTCCTGGGCTTCCTGGGGGAGGCGGCCGATACGGCGGGCCGGTTCCACCTTGAGCTCGCCCGATTCGACCTTGTCCTGGAGCTCCGGGGTCAGGTTGAGGAGCGCCAGACGCTGGGAGACCCAGGCGCCCGTCTTGCCGAGGCGCTTGGCGACCTGGGCCTGGGAGCCGTGGACGTCGACGAGTTCCTGGAGGGCACGGGCCTGGTCCATGGGAGCCACGTCGACCCGGTGGATGTTGGCGATCAGAGCCGATTCGAGGATGTCCGAGGACGATGCCGAGAGGGCGTCGTTCACGTGGATGTGCATCGTCTTGAGGCCGGCCAGGTGGGCCGCCGCCAGTCGGCGGTTGCCGTCGATCACGACGTACGGGGCACGGCCCAGGCCGTCGGTGGCGCCCGGGTGGGCCTCCATGAAGGCCATGCGGGTGGCGACCGCGAGGGGCTGGAGCTGTCCGCGGGAGATGAGGGACGCGGCCAGTTCGTCGAGTTCCGTGAGGTCTTCGCGGAGGTTGAACGGATTGTGGGCGAGGGCCTCGATGGGAACCTCGGACGGGGGGACCACGCCGGAGGTGGGTGCGCCCGTGGCTTCGGCGATGGCCGCGCGGCGGGAGCTCACCCCGACCGGTTGGGCCCGCGCGAAGGAGGCCGAGACGCCGAGCTTGTCTGCCTTGCTGCTCATGAGATCTCCCGGGCGAGGGCGCGCAGGGCCACGGCCTGGTCGCCCTTGGGTGCGTAGACGAAGAGGGGCTGCTTCACGCGGACTGCTTCGCGCTGTTCCTTGAGGTCGGGTACGACGGCGACGACGCGCGGATCCTTTATGTCCATCCAGGCCTGGAGGGAGGAGGTCGCGATGTAGCCGCGGCGGCCGTCGTAGAGGTTGACCACGAGGCCCAGGTAGTCGATGTCGAGGCTGAGGTCGTCGCGGAGGTCGTTGATCTGGGAGGTGAGGAGGTCGTACGCGTCGGCGGACGAGTCCTCCGCCTGTACGACGATCAGCGCGCCGGAGGCGCCGGGCTGCTCGGCGTCGCGGCGGCGGCCGTAGTAGATGGCCGCGTCCATGCTGAGGCCGAGGCTCGGCGGGCAGTCGACCAGGATGACGTCGTATTCGGACTCGACCGGGGTGAGGGCCCGCTCCAGGGCGGCCTCGCGGGCGCGGACCGTGGAGAGGCGGACGTCGAGGAGGAAGGCGTCCGTGCAGGCGGGGAGCAGGTGGAGGCGGTCGCCGAACCGGTCGTGCTCGATGGGCACGATGAGGTCCTTGAGGGGGCCCTTGGCCTCGCCGGCCATGTGGCAGGTGAGGCTGTCGCCGCCGATGGGCAGCGGCTGCCGGCCGAGCTGCTTGGTGAGGTGGCCCTGCGGGTCGAAGTCGATCAGCAGGACGCGCATGCCCAGACCGGGGAGGTCCTCCAGGTCCAGGGGGGTGCCCGGGTCCGTGTGGGGTTCGTCCTCGGGGGACGCCAGGCGGGCCAGTTGGCGGGCGACACGGACCGGGTGGAGGGCCGACGGGTCCTCGGCGAGCGCCTCGGCGGTGCCCGCGGTGACGGCGGTCTTGCCGACTCCGCCCTTCTGGTTGCACACGATGATGCGGCGGACCACGGAGGGGCGCTTGACCGTGGGAGCCGGGTTCAGCTCCAGCCAGAGGTGGACGGCCTGGGCGAGTCCCTGGATGAGGGAGACGCCCCGGTCCTTGGAGTCGGCGCGGAAGGACTCCCACTGGCCGGCGGGCAGCCAGGTGGAGAACGATTCGGCGCCGGAGGTGTCGACGGGGGAGGGGGCCGAGGCGAGCGCGCTCCAGTGGGCGATGCCCTGGTGGACGGCGTCCTGGATGTCCACCCGCAGTTGGGCCGTGCGGATCTTCAATTCCTGGCGCAGCCACGGGGGGAGCTTGGAGACGACCTTCTCTCGGTCGCTCTGAGACGAGGGCGAAGTCATGAGAGGGACTTTACTAACGTTCAGGGGTGTTCGTGGGCACCACGCTTGAGTTTTGCTAACGAAGTGGGAGAGATGGGGGAGCGGAGGGCCCTCGCGAGGGCGTTAACGGCGTTAACGCCGTCAACGGTTCGGGGCGGCCCCGCACATCGGGTGGCGGGCACCCCCGTGGTTCACCACGGTGTGTGCGAGGCCGCCCCGAACGCGTCGTCAGGCGGCGGGCGCGAGACCGAGTTCGGCCCGGCACTCGGGCGAGCCGGCGGGGGCGAAGCGGGGGATGCGGCTCGCGGGCACGATGCCAGGGAGGAGGAAGTCCCACAGGTCGGTGACCCGGGTGTGCAGGTCCTCGCGGCGGGTGCGGACGTGCGAGGTGACCTGGATGCCGGTGAACGAACCCACGAGGAAGGTCGCGACGTCGTCGACGTCCAGCGACGGCTTGACGTCACCGCGTGCCTGGGCCGGCGTCAGACAGCTGCGGCAGGTCTCGATCCAGGTGTTGTACGGGGACGGGTCCGGGTCGGTGAAGGACCCGAACTCGATCACGAGGCGGATGGCGGCTCGGACGCGGACGTTGCCGCGCAGCCCGGAGGCCATCCGGTGGCTCAGGTCGATGACGGTCTGCAGGCCGGGTGCCTCGAGGTCGGGGACGCCGGAGAAGACCTGGAACTGCTCGTCGATCAGGGTGCGGGCGAGGGCTTCCTTGGACGGGAAGTGGAAGTACAGCGCGCCCTTGGTGACTCCGGCGTACCTGACCACCTCGCTGAGGCTGGTTCCGCCGAAGCCGGCGGCGTCGAAGGCGACGGCCGCGCCGTCGAGGATGGCCTCCCGGGTTATCTCGGCCCGCCGCTGCCTGATCCTCGCCACGTGCGTGTTCCCCCTGGTTGTAGGCGCCGTCCGCGCGGTGGTCGCTGAGCAGTGCGGCGTCGATGGAGGCAGGTTACGGGGGAGGAAACCTGTCGACCAGTATTTTTTGGGCCTGGCCTGGCCTGGCCTGGCCTAGGTGGGCTGGCCTGGGATGGGCTGGTCGGGGGCTGGGCGTTAACGGCGTTAACGCCGTTAACGGGGGCGAGGGGTGGGCGGGGTGGCGTTAACGCCGTTAACGCTGTGGGCGGGTGGGGGCGTCGTATAGGAGGGGAGGGGGAGCGTGGAGGTGTGCTCGCCGGCCTTCAGCATGAGGTCGAGGATGCGGCGGCGGCCGAGCAGGCCGTTGCGGAGGCCGAGGCCGAGCTTCGAGGCGGGGGCGAGGAAGGAACCCGTACGCGCTCCGTTCTTCTGGCAGCCCTGGGCGTAGGGGCGCAGGAGGGATTCGTAGCGGGCGAAGGCTCCCCGGTGGTCCTCGGGGGTGCGGGAGAGCTCGCCCGCCAGGACGTACGCGGCCACGACCCCGGTGCCGGTGCCCATGCCGCCGATCGTCGCGCCACAGGCGGCGTCGCCGAGGAGGGCGATCCGGCCGGACGACCAGGTGGGTACGTCGACGCGGCTGATGGAGTCGAAGTAGAGGTCGTCGGCGGAGGAGAGGGAGTCGAGGAGGTGGCCCACGTGCCAGGGGAGGCCGGTGAAGGCCTGTCGGAGGAGCTGCTTCTGGGTCTCGGTGTCGTGGCGGTCGTAGGCGAGTTCCGGGGAGGCGAAGACGAGGAAGGCGCGGGCGCGGGTGGGGTCGGTGTGGTCGGCGCCGACGCCGGCGAAGCGGCCGGGGGCGTTGTGGGCGAAGGTTCCCGTGCCGGGGCGGAGGTTCAGGTGGTTGGGGAGGCTCCAGCCGGCGGCGTAGTGGCCCAGGTGGGTGACGTGGTCGGCTTCGGGGCCGAAGGCGAGACGGCGGATGTGGGAGTGGATGCCGTCTGCGCCGACGACGAGGTCGAAGGTGCGGGGCGGGGCGTGGCGGAAGGTGACGTCCACGCCGGTGGTGGATTCGGTGAGGGAGGTGACCGTGTCGCCGAAGAGGTACTCGGTGGAGGGGAGGGAGGAGTCGTGGAGGACGCGGGAGAGGTCGCCGCGCAGGACCTCGATGTCTCCGCCGGCGAAGTGTGAGGGGAGGTGGAGGAGCGGTTTGTCGTACGCGTCGACGAAGGTCATGGGGGACCCGGTCGTCCGGACGCGGCGGAGGTCTTCGAGGACGCCCATGCGGTGGAGGACGGACAGGTGGGTCTCGCCGCGGAAGTCGACGGCCTGGCCGCCGGGGCGGAGGGTGGGGGCGAGTTCGACGACGGTGGGGTGGACCTGGTGGCGGACGAGCCAGTGGGCCAGGGCGGGGCCGGCGATGCCGGCGCCGGAGATGAGGACGGTGCGGGGCATTTGGGCTCCTCCTGGGGGGCGGGGGTCGGGGGCTCGGGTGGGGGGCTGGGGTGGGGGTCGGGGCTGGGCGCGGCGTTAACGGCGTTAACGGCGTTAACGCTGTTGGTTCAGGGGGGCTGCCGGAGGGGGTGGCGTTAACGGCGTTAATGCCGGCGCCCGTTTACGGGGCTGCCGGGTCGGCGGGGACGGCGTTAACGCCGTTAATTGTGTCCGGTGGATACTGAACATTTAGTGTGTACGGTAGACGCGGTTTTCGTGCGAGCGCAAGGGGATTTGGTCCGATGGCGGATGAGCAGTGGGGCGCGGCCGTGCGGTTGTTGTGGGGCCCGGAGCCGTCGGCCAAGCCCGCGCGGGGGCCGAAGCGGGGGCTCACGCTGGAGGCGATCGCTCGGACGGGGATCGGGATCGCCGATGCCGAGGGGTTGGGCGCGGTGTCGATGCAGCGGGTGGCCGGTGAGTTGGGCGTCACGAAGATGGCGCTCTACCGGTACGTGCCGGGGAAGGCGGAGCTGGTCGCGCTGATGGTGGAGGGGGCGTTGCCGGTTCCGGATGTGTCGGTGGCGGTGGGGGGTGCTTGGCGCGAGCGGCTGGGGGAGTGGGCGCGGGAGCTGTACGCGGGGTTCCGGCGGCACCCGTGGCTGCTGGAGGCGACGGTCGGGGTGCGGGTGATGGGGCCGCGGGAGTTGGGGTGGATGGAGCGGGCGCTGTCCGCGCTGGACGGGTGCGGGTTGAGCGGGGCCGAGGCGATGGATGCGGTGGTGCTGGTCGCCGGGCACGTACGGGGGATCGCGGAGCAGGGGCGGGCCGCCGGGGTGACGGCGGATGGAGGTGCGGGGCCCGATGCGCAGCTTGCGGTGATGCTGGGGGAGGCCATGCGGGTGCGGGGGGAGGAGTTCCCGGCGCTCGGGGCCGCGATGGCCTCGGTGGCGGAGCACGGGGGGCATGACGAGGCGTTGGAGTTCGGGCTCGACCGGATCCTGGACGGGCTTGGGTTGCTCGTTGCGCGGCGGGTGGGTGGGGGGCGGTCTTAACGGCGTTAACGCCGTTAACGCCGTTAACCCCGTTGAGGGGGTGCGGTCTCTCTTGTGGTCGGCAACCGGCAGGGGGCGGGCGGCCTGCCGGCTCTGGCACGATCGGGCCGTGTCGATGGATCCTCTGGTGGTCCGGGCCCGTTCGCTGTGGGAGGGCCTGGCCCGGGTGCCGGTGTCGTTCGCCCCGTCGGGTGGTGTGGACGTGGTGGTCTCTCCCCGGTCCTGGCTGTGCCTTGGGCTGGGGCGGAGGGGTGGCTCTGGGGGGATCGGCGAACGTCACCGCGCCGAGCGACGGCGTCGCCGTGCTCGTGCGTGACGCACTGCGGAGACGGACCTGCGGAGTCTGGAGCGGCTGTCCGGGCGTGAGGATGCCGGTGAGGCTGCCCTGGACGAGATCACGTCGCCGGCGTTCGTGGTGCGTGAGCGGGCGTGGGGGCGGGGGCGAGTGGTTGCCGCCGCGTGCGCCTGGCGGCGGCGGACGGGTCAGATCGGCGTACTGACGGCTCCGGAAGCGCGAGGGCGGGGGTTGGCCCGGGCGGTGGGGTCGGCGGTGGTTGCTCATGCTCTCGCGGTGGGGGTGTGCCGCTGCGCGGAGCTGGTCCCCGACCCGCCCTTTCTCCGTTTCCCGGGGCTCCGCCCCGGACCCCGCGCCTCAAACGCCGGCGGGGCTGAGTGCGGTGCTTCGCCCCAGTCCCCGCGTCTCAAGTGCCGGCGGGGCTGAGCGCCTGGGGCTTGGCCCTGGACTCGTGCTTTGAGTGCCGGTGGGGCTGGAGTGCGGGGTTTGAGGGGAGTGCCGTGTGTGATGGTTCCGGGTGGTCGGTGCCTAGCATGCCGGGGTGGATGGGTTTCGGGTTGATGTGCCGCAGGTGGAGTTGGATGACCTGCGGGAGCGGTTGGGGCGGGTGCGGTGGGTCGAGGGGTTGGAGGGGGTGGGGTGGGACTACGGGATTCCGGTGGCCGAGGTGCGCGAGCTCGTTCGGTACTGGCGGGATGAGTACGACTGGCGTGCGGCTGAGGCGCGGTTGAACGAATGGCCGCAGTTCGTGACCTCCATTGATGGGGCGCGGGTGCATTTTGCTCATGTTCGATCGGCGGAGGCGGGTGCTACGCCGCTGTTGATGACTCACGGGTGGCCGGGGTCGTTCGTGGAGTTCCAGCGGGTCGTCGGGCCGCTGACCGATCCTCGGGCTCATGGCGGGGACGCCGAGGATGCGTTTCATGTGGTGATGCCGCATATTCCGGGGTTCGCGTTGTCCGGGCCGACCACCGAGGTGGGGTGGGAGTTCAAGCGGGTGGCGCGGGCCTTCGGGACGTTGATGGAGAGGCTCGGGTACGCGGAGTACGGGGTGCAGGGCGGGGATTGGGGGGCCGCCGTTTCGCGGGAGCTCGGGCGGGTGCGGCCCGGGAACGTGATCGGGGTGCACCTGAATCTGTTGCCGGGGGGTGGTGCCACCGCCGAGCCCGGGGCGGAGGAGCTCGCCGCGCTGAGTCCCGAGGAGAGGGAGCGGACGTGGGCCTCTTGGGAGCGGTACCGGGTGTGGGCGCGTGAGCGGCAGGGTTACGCCGACATCCAGGCGACCCGGCCGCAGACCCTCGCGTACGGGTTGAACGATTCACCGGTCGGGCTGCTCGCCTGGATCGGGGAGAAGTTCGCGGAGTGGAGCGATCCCCGGTGCCCGATCGACCGCGATCAGATGCTGACCAACGTGATGCTGTACTGGCTGACGGGGACGGTGGGGTCCGCTGCCCGGATCTATTACGAGAGGGCGCACGCGGGGTATGCGGGGGAGGCGGTCGCGGTGTCGACGACGCCCACCGGGGTGGCCGACTTTCCGAACGACAACTTCATTCCGCTGCGGCACGTGGCCGCACGGACAGACTCCGTCGTGCGGTGGACCTCGTACGACCGCGGTGGGCACTTCGCCGCCATGGAGGTACCGGAGTTGCTGGTGGCGGACGTGCGGGCCTTCTTCCGGCAGGTGAGGGAGGGGCGGCCGCCGGCCTAGGCGTCGGGGGCGGGGTGGCGGTCCACCGCTTCGAGGGCCAGCTGCCACGGGAAGTGCGGCGGGGCATCGGGGCCGGCCGGTCCGGGGGTGAAGCCGGTCTCGCCGTAGAGGAGCCGTACCCCTGCGGTGCGCAGGACGGCCAGGGACTGGTCGAACTGGGGGTGCGCGGCGAGGGCGGAGTTCGTGCAGGGCATGGCGACGACCGGGGTGCCCTTGCCGATGGCCTCGGCGGCGACCCCCACCACGAAGCGGTCCGTCAGGCCGAGGGCCCAGGCGTTGACCGAGTTGAACGTGGCGGGGGCGAAGAGCAGGGCGTCGGCCGGGGGCCATACGTCGGCCTCGCCGGGGAACTTGTACTGCCAGCGCACCGGGTGGCCGGTCAGGGCGGCCAGTCCGTCCAGGCTTTCGGACAGCCAGTGGGCCGCGGTCGGGGTGAGGCCCAGGCAGACGTCCCAGCCGCGGGCCTGGGCGTCCTCGACCACGTGGGCCACGTCGAAGACGGGCGGAGCGGCGGAGCAGAGCAGGTAGAGAGTCTTCGTGGTCATGTCGCAATATGATCATATTGCTCGACCTCGGCTGTCGATCAGGTCAGCCGGAGGACGCCCACGGGCTCGTCGCCGCTGAGCTCGCCGGTGCGGTGGAAGCCCAGGCCGAGGTAGAACGGCTCGGGACTGCCCTCGCCCAGGTGCCAGGTGACGTACGCCTGCGAGGTGCCCCGGCCGCGGATCTCCTCGGTGACCGCCCGGACCGCGAAGCGGCCGTAGCCCTTGCCCTGGTGGCCGGCCGCGATGTTCAGACGCCAGATGCCCGAGCGCAGGTCGGCCGGGTCCACGGCGGGGTTCCAGGCGATGTCGAGGAACGCCATCACGAAGCCGACCACTTCGTCACCGTCGACGATGGCGCGCGGCCAGGCGGCTTCGCCGTGGACGTACGCCTCGGCCAGCGACTTCATCACGGGGGAGACCAGATGGTTCTGATCGGGGCGGACCTGTACCGCGCACACCGCGTCGAAGTTGTCGGCGGTCACGGGCTCCAAGCGGAGGGGGGCGGGGGTGGTCATGGGGGGAGTGTAGGTGGTCTTTGGGCTGCTCAGAGGGTTGGGGGTGGTTCGGCAAAGGCCGCGCACATCCGGCGCTCAAGGGGAGGGGGGCACCATCGGGCGCGTCGAGCTCCGTATGGGGTGAGCTGTGTCTCGGGCGGTGTGGCGAGCTCCGATCGTCCAACTCCGTTCGTGCAGTTCCATATGTTCAGCTCCATGTGCCCGGCTCCACGCGTCCAGTTCCATGTGCCCAGCTCCTTGTGTCTCCCGGACTCAGAGAAGAGGAACCGCCCTGATGCCGTCGACCTCCACCACCACCACGACCGCCTGGCTCGCATCGCTGGAGCAGCGGATCGAGCGCCGTGACCCCGGGGAGCCGGAGTTCCACCAAGCCGTGCGGGAGGTGCTGGAGACGCTCGCGCCGGTCTTCGACGCGCGCCCCGAACTGCGCGAGGCCAGGGTGATGGAGCGGATCGCCGAGCCCGAGCGGCAGATCCTCTTCCGGGTGGTGTGGCAGGACGACCAGGGCCGTACGCAGGTCAACCGCGGCTTCCGGGTGGAGTTCAACAGCGCCCTCGGCCCCTACAAGGGCGGCCTGCGCTTCCACCCCTCGGTGAACCTCGGGATCGTGAAGTTCCTCGGGTTCGAGCAGATCTTCAAGAACGCCCTGACGGGGCTCGGGATCGGCGGCGGCAAGGGCGGCAGCGACTTCGATCCGCGCGGGCGCTCCGACGCCGAAGTGATGCGGTTCTGCCAGGCCTTCATGACCGAGCTGCACCGCCACCTCGGCGAGCACACGGACGTCCCGGCCGGTGACATCGGCGTGGGCGGCCGCGAGATCGGCTACCTCTTCGGGCAGTACCGGCGCATCACCAACCGCTGGGAAGCCGGCGTCCTCACCGGCAAGGGCACCGGCTGGGGCGGCTCCCACGCCCGTACGGAGGCCACCGGCTACGGCAACGTGCTGTTCACCGCCGAGATGCTCAAGGTGCGCGGCGAGGACCTGGACGGGCAGCGGGTCACCGTCTCCGGCTCCGGCAACGTCGCCATCTACACGGTGGAGAAGGCGCAGGCGCTCGGTGCTCAGGTGCTGACCGTGTCGGACTCCGGTGGGTACGTCGTCGACGAGAAGGGGCTCGACCTGGAGCTGCTCAAGCAGATCAAGGAGGTCGAGCGGGGCCGGATCAGCGAGTACGCCGAGCGCCGCGGAGGCTCCGCCCGCTACGTCGAGGGCGGCAGCGTGTGGGACGTGCCGAGCGACGTGGCGCTGCCGTCGGCCACGCAGAACGAGCTGACCGAGGCCGACGCGCTGAACCTCGTGCGCGGCGGGGTCAAGGCCGTGTCGGAAGGCGCGAACATGCCGACCACGCCCGAGGCGGTACGCGTCCTCCGGGAAGCGGGCGTCGCCTTCGGCCCCGGCAAGGCCGCGAACGCGGGCGGGGTGGCGACCAGCGCCCTGGAAATGAGCCAGAACGCGGCGCGCGACGCGTGGCCGTTCGCCCGGGTCGAGGACGAGCTGGCCGGCGTCATGCGGAGCATCCACGACACGGCGTACGAAACCGCCGAGCGCTACGGCCGCCCCGGCGACTACGTCGCGGGCGCCAACCTGGCCGGCTTCGAGCGGGTGGCCGACGCGATGCTGGCGCAAGGCCTGATCTGACGCCTCCATCCCACTTCCGTCGCGGCCCGAGTTGGCTGGGACACGCTCGACGCGTCCATGCGAGCGATGGAGGGCTGACGATGACGGTGAAGGCGATGGGCAAGGCTCCGGAGAGGCCCGTGGCGCTGGTGACCGGGGCCACCAGCGGGATCGGGCTGGCCGTCGCCCGGGACCTGGGAGCCCGCGGCCATCGGGTGTTCCTCTGTGCCCGCACCGAGTCCGTGGTCAAGCAGACCGTGGAGGACCTGCGGGCCGAAGGACTGACCGTGGAGGGCGCGGCCGCCGACGTGCGCGACCGCGCCGCCGTGGAGGCGCTGGTCGCGGCGGCCGTGACGGCGTACGGCTCGCCCGTCAGCATCCTCGTCAACAACGCGGGCCGCAGCGGCGGCGGTGCCACCGCCGGCATCACCGACGAGCTGTGGCACGACGTCATCGACACCAACCTGAACAGCGTCTTCCTGCTGACCCGTGAGGTCCTCACCAGCGGGGGTCTCGGGGCCGAGCCCTGGGGGCGCATCGTCAACATCGCCTCCACCGCGGGCAAGCACGGGGTGCTGCTCGGGGCGCCCTACTCGGCCTCCAAGCACGCCGTGATCGGCTTCACCAAGTCGCTCGGGAAGGAGCTCGCGACGACCGGGACCACCGTCAACGCGGTCTGCCCCGGCTACGTCGAGACGCCGATGGCGGCGCGCGTGCGCACCGGCTACGCGCAGGCCTGGGACACCACCGAGGAGTACATCCAGGAGCAGTTCGAGGCGAAGATCCCGCTCGGCCGCTACTCCACCTCCGAGGAGGTCGCGGGTCTGGTCGGCTACCTGACCACGGACCTGGCCGCCTCCATCACCGCCCAGGCGCTCAACGTGTGCGGCGGTCTCGGGAACTACTGAGGCCGTCGGCGTTCGCGGACGTACGAGAGAGGGCCCCGGCCGGTTCCACCGGTCGGGGCCCTCTGGTGCGTTCGCCTCGTGGGCTTCGCGTGCTCGGTGTGCTTCGTGGGCCTCGTGTGCTTTGTGTGCTTCGTGCGGTGCTGTTCACAGGACGGTCGGCGACCCCGTCACATCCCGTACGACGGCCTGCGGAGCGATCCCGGCGGCCCGCCACGCGGCCAGCACCTCCGAGTCCACCCGCTCGTCCGCCAGCAGCACGTGCCGCAGGGCCGGCAGGCTGCTGCCGTGCGCCGCCGAGGTCAGTCGAGCGAAGGCGGACGGCAGCTGCGTCACCACCGTCACCTCCCGCTCGGCCAGCAGCCGGGCGAAGGCGCGCGCGTCGGACGCCGTCTCCCGGTCCACGACCACGGCCCGTCCGCCCGTGAGCAGCGGCCCCCACATCTCGCGCATGCCGAGGTCCAGGCTCATGGAGTGGAAGTACGTCCAGACGTCGTCCGGGCCGGTCTCCAGCATCGGGACGCAACCGTCCACCCAGGAGAGCACGTCCAGGTGGGAGACCGGCTGCACGGCCACCGCCCGGCCCGGGTCGCCGCCCGAGGGGAGCGCCAGGAACGCCGTGTGCGGCGGGATCTCGCGGTGCATCGCCACCTCGGGCCGCATCGCGATGACGAACCGCCCCGCCTTGGCCACCGGGATCTCGTCGCGCAGCAGTCCACTGTCCGAGACGACCATCTCGGCGCCGGCATCGCGCATCAGGAACTCCTGCAGCCCCGCGTTGTGCCCGGGCTCCAGGGGCAGCACCGCGGCCCCGGTGCGCAGTGCGCCCACCACGGCGGACGACGCCATGCACGAGCGCTGCGCCCGCACGGCGACGGCCGCGCCGGGGCCGGTCCGCCCCGACAGGCGGCGGGCGATGTCGTCCGCGGCCCATTCCAGTTCGAGGTAGGTCGCCTTCTCCTCCGCGTCCTGGGCGGCGACCCGGCCCGGGTGGCGGGCGGCCGCGGCCGCGAAACGGACGTCGATGCGATCCCGGCCCACGGGCCACTCGCCGGCCGGGTCGAGCCCGATCCGTCCGAGCAGACCGGCCAGGTCGGCGGACAACTGGTCAAGCTCCGGACGGTCCGGAGTGGCGTTCATGCGGCCTCCCAGCGGGCGGGTCGTTACTCCAATGCCCGATGGTGTCGGGCGGCACCGGAGAAACGCTCAAGGCCTGCCGTACAGGACCGGTCAGGGGAGGGTCGGGGGCAGGTCAGGGGACCGTACGGGCCTTGTCCGGGGGTGCTGGAGAACCGCTGGAGGGCGGGTGCACACGGGGTCGAGGGCCGCTCGGGACGACCTGGCCGGGCCCCCCGGCGCGTGCCTACGATTCTCGGGCTCATACCGAAGCCGCACTTTCCCGGTCGTGCTCCGAGCGGACCACTCGTAGACGCACGCACATGGAACTGAGCTTTGTGGCTATGGCCCGTCTCACGAGACTGGAATTGACTGTACTCATGACTCAGAACACGAACATCACCCTCGTCATCGGCGGAAACGGCAAGACCGGCCGCCGCGTCGCCGAGAAGCTTTCCGCCCAGGGCCGCGAGGTCCGTATCGGCTCCCGCAGCGGTGTGCCCGCCTTCGACTGGCACGAACCCTCCACTTGGGTGCCGGCGCTCGAGGGCGTCGACCGGGTGTACGTGACCTACTTCCCCGACCTCGCCTTCCCCGGCGCCGCCGAGCAGGTCGCCGAATTCTCCAAGGTGGCCGTGGCGAACGGCGCGCGCCGTCTGGTCCTGCTGTCCGGCCGCGGTGAGGAGGCCGCGGAGGTCAGCGAGGAGAACCTGAAGGCCTCCGGCGCCGACTGGACCATCGTCCGCGCCAGCTGGTTCAACCAGAACTTCTCCGAGAGCTTCTTCCTGGAGCCCGTCCTGGCCGGCGAGATCGCCCTGCCGACCGGGGACGCCGTGGAGGCCTTCGTCGACGCCGACGACATCGCGGACGTCGTGGTGGCCGCGCTGACCGATGACAAGCACATCGGCAAGACCTACGAGTTGTCCGGTCCGCGCCTGCTCAGCTACACGGACGTCGCCGCGGAGCTGTCGAAGGCCACCGGACGTGAGATCAAGTACATCTCCGTCACCAACGAGGAGTACCGCGCGGTCCTGCGGGAGAACGACCTCCCGGAGGAGTTCGCGGACCTCTTCACCATGATCCTCGACGGTCGCAACGCGCACCTGGTGCACGGTGTCGAGGAGGCCCTGGGCCGCAAGCCCAAGGACTTCGCCGAGTTCGCCCACGAGGCGGCCGCCAGCGGGGTCTGGAACGTCTGACCCGCTCCACGAGCGCTTTGCCCACTGCCCGCCTGCCGGGCGGCGACTCTGGTACGGCCGCCGCCCGGCACGCAGGGCATTCGGGGAAGGCAACCGCGTCATGCGTACGACCGACCGGCAGGAGGCTCCTGTGCCCACTCCCAAGTCGTTCTCCAGCGAACACGGACTGGATTCACTCCCCCCGCACTTCCACGGCTTCGCCCTGATGCACATCGCGATGCGTCGCGACGCGGCACGGCTGCGCGCCGCCGCACCCGCGTGGAAGGGTTCGGGAGCCGAGTGGTGGCAGAGGTTCCGCGAGGTCGTCGAATGGCACCACATCAGCGAGGACGACGTCCTGTGGCCGGGACTGCGCCGCCGGGACGCCGACTTCGACGCGCAGGCACGCGAACTGCACGAGGACCACGAGGAACTGGACGCGGCCATGGCGGCCGTGTCGACGGCGATCGACCGCCGCGGCGAGGACCTCGTCCGGGCCGCGGCGACCTTCGAGGGCGTGCTGCGCGACCACCTGCGCGACGAGGAGCGGATCGTCTTCCCCGTCTTCGACCGGCTCGGCGAACGCGCCTACCTGGCCGAGGAACGCAAGCTGATCTCCAGCGCCCCCATGCGCGTGATGACGTACCTCCAGCCCTGGATGTTCGACGGTGCGGGCAGCCGCTCCGTCGCCTACGTCTCCGAGACGATTCCGCCGCCCGTCCGGCTGATCGGTGCGACGCTGTTGAAGAGGCGGTACGAGCGCACGCTGAAGGGAATCCTGAAGTGACCAGCACGACGACGCAATCCGTGACCCTGGTGGCGGCGACGGTGGGCACCGGCCTCATGGCCGGCCTCTACTTCGCCTTCGACATCTCGGTGATGCCGGGCCTCGGCCGCGGCGACGACCACACCTACGTGACCGCGATGCGGAACATGAACGAGGCCATCGACAACGGCCTGTTCGGCCTGCTGTTCCTGGGCGCCTTCCTGGCGACCGGGGTCGCGGCCACGCAGCAGCAGCGCGGCGGCCGGCCCGACGCGGCACGCTGGGGCTGGGTGGCCTTCGCGCTGTACGGGCTGTCGCTGCTCGTGACGGCGATCGTGAACATCCCCCTCAACAACCAGCTCGCGCGGGCCGGAGCGGACGTCTCGGCCGCCCGCACCCGCTTCGGCGGCCGCTGGACCTCCGGCAACGTCGTGCGCACGGTGGCCTGTACGGCGGCCCTCGCCGCGCTGGGCCGCGTACTGACCCTGCACGGCCGCGGATCGGCTGCGTAGGCAGCCCGGTGCACCACCGGTTCCACCCCCGTGAACGGCGCCCGCTCTCTCTCCGTCCCCCGCGGCAGAGCGGGCGCTTCGGGGTGCCCGCGGACGGTTTGCAGAGTTCGGACAGTCCGGAGAGTCCGGAGAGTCCGGAGAGGACGTACGCATGGACACGCTGACCGGCCTGCTGGAAGGGCCCAAGGCCCGGGGGGCCTTCCTCCTCAAGTCCGTCTTCAACCCGCCCTGGTCGCTGCGCGTCGAGGACCGGGCCCCGCTGTCCGTAGTGACGATGGTGCACGGTGACGCGTGGCTGCTCCCCGACCACGGGGAACCGGTGCGGATCCGGCCCGGTGACGTGGCCGTCGTACGGGGCCCCGAGTGCTACACGGTCGCCGACGCCCCGGACACGCCGGTGCAGATCACCGTCGGCCCGGAGCAGCGGTGCAGCACGGAGGACGGCGAGGACGTCACCGAGACCATGGCCCTCGGCGTACGCACCTGGGGCGCCGGCTTCCAGGACGCCGGCTCCGCGGTGATGCTCAGCGGCACCTACCAGGCGCCGAGCGAGATCGGCCGGCGGCTGCTGAACGCGCTGCCGACCATCCTCGTGCGGCCGGCCGAGGCCGCCGACAACACCCTGGTCACCCTGCTGACCTCGGAGATCTCCAAGGACGAACCGGGCCAGGAGATCGTCCTGGACCGGCTCTTGGACCTGCTGCTCATCGGGGTCCTGCGGACCTGGCTGGCGGCGCCCGGCAGCGGCGCCCCCGCCTGGTACCGCGCCCAGAGCGACCCGGTGGTCGGCCCCGCGCTGCGGCTGCTGCACGAGAACCCGGCGCACGGCTGGACGGTCGCCGAACTCGCCCTGAAGGTGGGGGTCTCACGGGCCTCGCTGGCCCGCCGGTTCACCGAGGTCGTCGGCGAGGCACCGGTGGCCTACCTGACCGGATGGCGCCTCGCGCTCGCCTCCGACCTGCTGCGCGAACCGGACGCCACGGTCGCGACGGTGGCCCGGCGCGTGGGCTACGGCTCGGCCTTCGCCCTTTCGACGGCCTTCAAGCGCGTGCGGGGGGTCAGCCCCCAGGAGTTCCGTACGGGCGCCGGCCCGGCCGCCGCGCCGGAGGCGGCGCAGCCGCCGCGCACGGTGGTGCTACCGGCCGGCTGAGCGGGCCACGGCCGTCAGGACGAGGTCCGGCCCGGCCAGCCAGCGGCCCTCGTACACCGGGTCCACGGGCGGCGGGACCGGTGGGCGCAGGGTGGTCGTGAAGGTGCCGTCGGGGGAGAGCAGCAGGGTGGCGTCGCGGAAGCCCAGCCAGATGCCCGTGGCCGGGTACCAGGCCTTGTACGCGGCCTCCTTCGCGGAGAAGAGGATCCGGTCCCAGGGCAGGGAGGGATCGGCCGCGGTGAGGTCGCCGAGGCGGGCGCGTTCCTCCTCGGAGGTGATCAGGTTCAGGACGCCCTTGGGGAGCGGGCCGGCCGGTTCCGCGTCGATGCCCAGGGCCGAGAGGGTGGACGAGCGGGCCGCCACCGCGCCCCGGTAGCCGTCGCAGTGGGTGATGCTGCCGACCACGCCCGACGGCCACTGGGGGGCGCCGCCCGGCCCCGGGAGGAGGGGGACCGGGCGGCGGCCCAGCTGGGCGAGGCAGCGGCGGGCGCAGGCGCGGGCCGTCGCGAACTGGCGGCGGCGGCGCGCCCGGCGGCCCTCCATCAGGGCCGCCTCGGCCGGGAACAGAGGAGCGGGCGCCGCGTCGTCGAAGGCTTCCGATGACGTGACGCCCGGGGGCAGGAGTTCCTCGATCATCGCGAGGCGAGTTCGGCCACCGCGGAGACGGCGAGGAGGGGGCGTTCCAGGGGGAGCATGTGGCCGGTGTCGGAGATCTTCTCGAAGCGGGCGTTGGGGAGGGCGTTCGCGAGGATCTCGGCCAGGTCGATGTCGATGACCTTGTCGCCCTCGCCGTGCAGGACGACCGCCGGGATGGTGACCGAGGCGAGGGCCCCGCGCAGGTCCCAGCCGCGGGTGCAGCGGAAGAAGTCCGCCCGGACCCGGGGGAGGGTCGCCGCGAACATCTGGCGGTTGACGTCGAGGAGGATGGGGTCGACCTTCTTGCCCATGGTGGAGCCGAGCAGCTTGCGGCCGAGCCACGGGCGGCGCAGCGCCTTGGTGAAGAGGGGGTTGCCCATCATCTTCACTTCGCTGTCGGGGGTGTCCTGGCCGTGCGCCGCCGTGCCCAGCAGCACCAGGCCGCGCAGCCGGCCCGCCGACGGCGAGGTGGTCGCGTACGAGAGGGCCGCGAAGCCGCCGCCCGAGTGGCCGACGACCACCGCTTCGCGCGCGCCGGTCTCGGCGAGCACCGCGGCCAGGTCGGAGCCGAGGCGTTCCACCGACACCGGGGTGCGGCCCTCGGTGGAGGCGCCGTGGCCGCGCTGGTCGTAGAGCACCACCCGGTGGCCGGCCCGGATCAGCCGGTCGGCGACCGTGCCCCAGGCCCGGCGGGCGTGCGCCCAGCCGTGGACGAGGACCACGTCGCCGGCCGGGGTCGTGCCCGACAGCGGGGCGAGGACGGTGACCGCGAGGTCGGCGCCGTCGTCCGTGCGGACCGTCAGTTCGTGGGTGAGGTCGGGAGCCGTGGTCACCGCGGGACCGCCGAGAGCTGACGGTCCAGCGACTCGAAGGCCGCCAGGGTGCCCTTGGAGTGCTCCGCGCCCAGGTCCGCGACCTTGGAGAGGACCTTCAGCCAGCCGTGCGGGGATCCGACGAAGTGCATGGAGATCCGGGTGCGGCCGTCCGCGAGGGGTTCGAGGCGGAAGCTGCTGGGACCCCGGAAGACGCCGTCCACGTACTCGATGTCCAGCCGGCGGCCCGGCTCCACGGCCACGGTGCGCGAGGTGAAGCGCAGCTTCAGCCCGCCCTTGTCGGAGCCCTTGGTGTGCACGGTGACGCCCACCAGGCCGCCGACCTCGTCGGGGGCGCCGGAGATGGTCTTGAAGGTGTTGGCCGGGACCCACCACTTCTCCCCGCCGCGGAACTCCGAGAGGAGCGCGTCCCAGACGGCGTCCGCCGGAGCGTCGATCACCGCCTCGTCGATCAGGTCGTACGTCGTCATGTCGAAGCCTCCAGGGGGTACGGGAAACGTCCGGAAAAGGAAGTGGCGGGGGCGGGATGGATCTCCCCGCCCCCGCCGCCGGTGCTCCACGACCGGTCAGGTTCCTGCTGTCAGGCGAAGAAACCCTGGCCGGGCGTGAAGATGTTGTTGGGGTCGAACTTCTTCTTGGCGTTCACGAAGCCGGTCCAGCGGTTGCCGAAGTGCTTCTGCCAGTCGGCGCCCGACATCGGGATGGAGCCCACCAGGTAGCGCTTGGCGCCCAGGCCCACCGCGATGTCGTACAGGCGGCGGTTCTGGTCGATCATTCCCTGGATGTTGGGCTCGCCCGGGTTGGGGAAGCGCAGCAGGTCGAAGAGGTAGACCACGGACTCGTTGGGCATCATCGCCAGCGGCCGCTTGATCTTCGAGGTGAAGAACGGGTAGAAGAGCAGGAACCCGCCGCCGAGGGAGTTCGCGTCCAGCTCCTGCTCGACCAGCTTCATGAACTGCTTGGTCTTCGACGCCGGCAGGAACATGCTGAGCCACGGCTTGGGCGTGTACCAGTGGCCGCCCTCCTTCAGCACCGCCTCGTAGCCGTCGAGCCGGAACATGTAGTCCCGGAACGACACGTCCTCGATGATCGCGTCCGCCCGGACGTCCTGCAGGCCGCACAGCAGCGTCTCGCGGTTGGGCGGGGTGGTGTTGTAGGTGGCGCCGACCTCCAGCTTGTAGCGCCAGCCCGACCCGTCCGGCTTCTGCAGCATCTCGCCCGCGTGGACCTGGAACCGGCCGTCGGCCAGCACCTTCTCCGAGTCCGCGAGGTACGTCTCGACGTTCGCGTAGAACAGGCTGAAGATGACGGAGCGCTTCGGCGCCGGGATCAGCTTGACCTTGACCCGGACGATGATGCCGACCTGGCCGCCGCCCGACAGGGCCGCGTTGAACAGCTCGGGACGCACCGTCGCGGTGGCCGTGACCAGCTTGCCGTCGCCCGTGATGATGTCGATGGACTGCACGGTGTCGCACAGCAGGCCGTAGCGCTGCACGGTGCCGCCGATGCCGCCGATGCTGATGGTGCCGCCGACGGAGATGTACAGGTAGTCGGGGAGCGCCGGCGGGGTCTTGCCCACCTTCAGGGTGGCGTCGGTCAGCTGACCCCAGGTCACGCCGGCCTCGACGATCGCGTGGTCGCTGCCGATCGACAGGATGTTGGACATGCCCTTGGCGTCGATGGAGATGCCGCCCGGGACGCGCGCCTGCCCGTACACCGAGTGCGACTCGATGTCGTTGCCGGTGCCGCCCTGACCGTTGACGGCGACCTTGATGCCGTTGGTGCGGGCGTAGTTGACGATCTTGACGATGTCGTCCACGTTGCCGGGCCGCAGGACGGCCCACGGCTTGCTCGGCGCCCCGTCGAAGAGGTGGCCGAAGTCGTTGGCGAAGGCCTCGACCCGGGCCGGCGTCGTCTCCAGTGTGCCGACCAGGCCCGGCACCGGGACGACGTCGGAGCTGCCGGCCTCGGCGGCCGTCGCCCAGGTCTGGGAGACGGTGTTCCAGCCGACGATCGCCACGGCCGTGGTGGCGATCCCGCCGAGGACCCGGCGACGGGACGGCTCGGCGGCGGTGCCCGCGGCGTTTCTCTGGGTGCTGCTCATCTGCGTACGTCTCCTACTGGTGAGGTACCGGCTTGGTGCTGCGCACCTGGGAGGCGAGCTGGTACTCGCTCAGGTCCAGGCGCTTGGTGCCGCGGCGGAAGCGCCAGGTGTACGTCGGGAAGATCGAGGTGTTGCGGCCGTTGGCGTCCAGGTACCAGCTCTTGCAGCCGCCGGACATCCAGACCGTGCCCTCGAGGTGCTGGTCGAGCTTCCGGTTGTAGGCGTCCTGCGCCTCCTGCCGGACCTCGATGCTGGCCAGGCCCCGCTTCTCGACCTGCTGGAGGGCGTCCACGATGTACTGGACCTGCGCCTCGATCATCACGGTCTGCGAGGAGTGGCCCAGGGCCGTGTTCGGGCCCAGCAGCATGAAGAGGTTGGGGAAGCCGGCGACGGTGGTGCCGCGGTGCGCGGACATGCCGTCCTTCCAGGTCTCGCGCAGCTGTACGCCGCCCTTGCCCCAGATGCGGCGCGCGACCGGGCGGTCGGTGGCCTGGAAACCGGTGCCCAGGATGATGGTGTCGACCTCACGCTCGACGCCGTCCGTACCGACGATGGACTTGGCGCGGACCTCCGCGATGCCGTCGGTGACGATCTCCACGTTCGGCTGCTGGATCGCCGGGTACCAGGTGTTCGAGAACAGCAGCCGCTTGCAGGCCACCAGGTAGTCCGGCGTCAGGCGCTTGCGCAGCGCCTCGTCCTTCACCGACTTCTCCAGGTGGTCGCTCGCCATCTTCTGGACCTTCTCGGCGAGCTTGGGGCGCTTCCAGAAGAACGCGAGGATCTCCCGGCCCCACATGTTGAAGCCGCGCCGGAACTGCTGGTAGCCGGGGACCGAGCGCAGCATCGCGGTGTGCCGCGGGGTGTTGGGCTTGTCAGGCTTGGGGCCGATCCAGGCGGGGGTGCGCTGGTAGAGGTCCAGGTGCCCGACCTCGGGCTGGATCGCGGGGACGAACTGGATCGCCGAGGCGCCCGTACCGATGACGGCGACGCGGCGGCCGGCCAGCTTGTGGTCGTGGTCCCAGTTCGAGGAGTGGAAGACCTTGCCCTCGAACTCCGACAGGCCCTTGATGTTCGGCACGGCCGCCTCGCTGAGGTAGCCGGTGCCGGTCACCAGGAACTGCGCGGTGTACTCGCCCTGCGAGGTCGTGATCTTCCAGTGCCGCTCGCCCTCGTCCCAGCGGGCGGCCTCCAGTTCGTGCCCGAACCGGATGTGCGGGCGCACGCCGAAGCGGTCGGCCGTATCGCGCAGGTACGCGTACAGCTCGTCGCGGGAGGCGAACGTCGACTTCCAGTTCGGGTTCCGGGCGAACGAGAACGAGTAGAGGTGGGACATGACGTCGCACGCACAACCCGGATAGCTGTTGTCGCGCCAGGTGCCGCCGACCTCGTCGGCCCGCTCGAACACCAGGAAGTCGTCGATGCCCGACTGCAGCAGTCGGATGGCGGTGCCCAGGCCCGAGAAGCCGGTGCCGATGACCGCGACCCGCAGGTGCCGGGTCGGGCCGCCGCCGCCGGGAGCCGCCGCGGTGCCCGTCAGCGCACCGCCGTCCTTGGCCGGGTTGAGAATGCTCGCCACGTCGGCCTCCTTAACGGCGCGTGATGGTGACGCGGAAGTTGTTGAAGAACTTGTCCTCGAGCGTGTACGCGAAGATGTCGAGGTAGCGCTCGAAGCGGGAGACGACCTCTTCGCCCTCCAGGGCCACGGCCTCGTCCCGGCGCTCGGCCAGGAGGACCAGCCAGGCGCGGCAGGCCATCGCGAAGGACTCGCGCTCGTTGACGATCTCGTCGATCTCGAAGAGACCCTCGGCGGCGGAGCTCAGCTCGTGCAGGTGCGGGATGTGGCAGCCCTCGAACTCGGAGCGCTGCAGGAACTTCAGGTCGTCGAGGAGCGCGCGGTTCATCGGCAGCGCCTCGGCGGTCATGGTGTGCAGCACGAACTTCGCGCCCGGGTTCAGGGCGTTCGCGATCTGCTGGAAGAAGTAGCGGTAGCGCTTGGTGCGCTCCTTCGGCGGCAGGTTCGAGGAGACGAAGTGCTCCAGCGCGTTGATGCAGAACGCCGCGTCGTACTTCTCGCTGTCGTCGGCGACCTTGTAGTCCGCCCAGCTCTGGACCAGCGTGGTGATCTTCGGGTTGTTCAGCCCGTCGATGAACGCTTCCTGGGTGCGGGACAGGGTCAGGCCGACGGCCTGCTCCGCGCCGTGCACGGTGGTGAGGCGGTTGAGCATGGTGCCCCAGCCGCAGCCGACGTCCAGGACGCGCTTGGTGGAGCCGGCCTTGACGCCCGCGAGCTCGGCGAACTTGTCGAGCTTGCGCTCCTGGGCCTCGTCCAGGGTGGCGACGAGGTCCTCGCCGTCCTCCCAGTAGCCGCCGGAGTACATCATCGTGGGGCCCAGCAGGAGCCGGTAGAAATCGTTGCTGACCTCGTAGTGGTGCCTGATCGCATCGACCTCGGGGTCCACCGACTTGGGGGCGACCGTTGTCATCCTGATCCTCTTTCCTGCGTGTCCGGCGGGCCGTATTTCCGAATTCGCGTCAGAGAAAACCGGATGCCCCGCAAGGCGTGCGCAAGACGGGCCGGTTTCACGCCACCGTCCGGTGTTGCGCCTTCCTTGCGGGGGCGGAGCTTTTATCGCTCTCGAAAACCAGACACGCACTGCCGAGTTGCATTGCCGAGAGAGGACCGACCCCATGTCGCTGCCCACCATCGAAGAACTGGCGAGCCAGCTCGAGGCCGTTTCGGGTGCCGCGGAGGTCAGCCCCGACGCCCCGCTCCAGCACATCGCGGACGTCGACTCGCTGGACCTGATGGAGTGGCTGTACGGATTCCAGAACCAGTACCCGCACATCCCGGCCGACGAGTCCCTCTTCGCCGACCTCGACGACACGACCACGCTGCGTGACGTGTACGCGAAGATCGTCGAGCTCGTCCCGGCTCAGGCGTAGCGAGGGGTGACGTGACCGGCTTCGACATCACCGGGTGGGGCATGTCCGTACCCGAACGCATCGTCACCAGTGCCGAACTCGCCGAACGTTTCGGCGTGGACGAGCACTGGATCACCAGCCGCTGCGGCATCCGCGAGCGGCGGGCGGTCGACCCGGGTCAGACCACCGCCTCCCTGGCCGTCGAGGCCGGCCGGCGTGCCCTGGAAAAGGCCGGCCTGACCGGCGCCGACATCGCCCACCTCATCGTCGCGACCGCCACGCCCGAGCAGCCGTCCCCCGCGACCTCCGCGTTCGTCCACCACGAGCTCGGCATCGCGGGAAGCGCGCACGACGTCAACTCCGAGTGCGCCGGCTTCGTCTACGGGCTGGTGTCCGCGATGGCGCTGATCGCCATCGACCCCCGTCCGATCCTGCTGATCGGCTCCGACACCCACACCCTGACGGCCAACCCGGCCGACCGGGACCTGTCCATCCTCGTCGGCGACGGCGCGGGCGCGATCGTCCTGCAGCCGGGCTCCGAGAACCGGGTCAAGGCCTGGAACCTGGGCGCGGACGGCTCCTGCACCGGCTCCCTGAAGGTGCTCGCCGGCGGCAGCCGGATGCCCACCACGCAGGAGACGCTGGACGCGGGCCTCCACTACGCGCAGATCAACGGCAACGAGATCTACCTCAACGCCGTCCGCTACACCGTCCGCACGGTGCGCGAGACGCTGGAGAACGCCAAGGTGGACGCGGCCGACATCGACCACGTCGTACCGCACCAGGCGAACATCCGGATCATCAACTCGATCCTGTCGCACACCGGGCTCCGCCAGGAGGCCCTGATCACCAACCTCCAGAAGTACGGCAACACGGCCTCGGCGTCGATCCCGATCGCGCTGACCGAAGCCCTGGAGGAGGGCCGGATCAAGGCCGGCGACAAGGTCCTGCTGGCCGGCTTCGGAGCCGGCATGACATGGGGTTCGATCCTGATGGAATGGGGCGGTGTCGCGGCATGAGCAAGAACAGTGCGGGTGTGCGGCCGGACTCCCCGGTCGCGCTCGTGACCGGCGCCTCGGGCGGCCTCGGCCAAGCCCTGGCGCTGGAGCTGGACGCGCTGGGGTGTCGGGTCGCGGTCCACTACAACAGCTCCCGGGAGGGAGCCGAGGCGGTCGCCGAGAAGCTGACCAACCCGTCGGTGCTCGTCACCGGTGACGTCGGTTCGTGGGAGGCCACCCAGGCCCTCTACCAGCAGATCTCCGACGAACTCGGGCCGGTGGACGTCCTCGTCAACAACGGGGCCATCCGCAAGGACAGCCTGATGGCCATGCAGAACCCGGCGGACTGGGCGCAGGTCATCCAGACCAACCTGATCGGCTCCTTCCACACCGCCCGCGTCTCGGTGCCGTACATGCTGCGGCAGCGGTGGGGCCGCGTCATCAACATCGTGTCCCCGTCCGGCATCATCGCGACGGCCGGACAGACGGCGTACTCGGCGTCCAAGGCCGGTCTGATCGGCTTCACGCGGACCCTCGCGTCCGAGTGTGGCCGGCGTGGAGTGACGGTCAACGCGCTCTCGCCCGGCTTCATGATCACGGGCATGACGAACACCCTTCCGGACCGGGTGATCGAGGGCATGGAGGACAAGGCCCCCATCCCGCGGTTCGTCACGGTCGAGGAGGTCGCGCGCAGCGTCGGGCTCTTCCTGGACCAGGACTGCATGACCGGCCAGGTCATCAGCATCGACAGCGGGGTGTCCATCACCTGACCCCCGAGGTCGTCCCCCTCGGCTCCGGCCTCCCACCCCCCGGGGAGGCCGGAGCCGCCGTTCGTTCCCGACAGGCCCTGGGAGGGGTGGGGCGGGCGTGCCGGTGCATCGGCGTATCGGCGTATCGGCGTATGGGCGCATGACGAAGGCCGCCGCCGCGGGAACCTCCCGCGGCGGCGGCCTTCGTCGTACGTCAGGCGGCGGGGGAGGAGGCCACCCGGTGCGTGACGCAGCCGGTGGCCCGTGAACGGGTGCCGGGCGCCCGGTGGTCCACCTCGAAGACCCCCATCAGCACCGGGTCCAGGCAGGTGCACGAGCGCGGGGCCGGCCTGGGCTCCGGAGTGCGCAGCAACTCCAGGTAGGCCGCCTCCGTCTCCGGGGCCGGATCGATGCCGAGCTCCTCGGCCAGTACCTCGCGCAGCTGCTGGTAGCTGCGCAGCGCCTCCGCGCGGTTGCCGGCCCGGGAGTGGGCCGTCATCCGGCAGCGGTAGGCGCTCTCCCGGAACGGGGCCCGGCGCACCGCCTCCTCCGCGTAGCGCAGCGAGTGGTGCTCGTCGCCCAGCGCCGAGGAGGACAGGCTCGCGATCTCCAGCGCCTTCAGGCGCAGTTCCTCGAGCTGCTCGCGCATCGCGTCGACCCATTCGCCCTCGTGGGAGGGCAGGAACGAGCCGCGCAGGTTCGACACCGCGCCGGCCGCGAGCTGCCGGGAGACCGCGTAGGCCCCCGTCGCGTACGCCTCCGCGGCCTCCGTCACGGCTATCTCCGCGCACTCCACGTCCACGGCCGCGTCCTGCGGCAGTCGCAGGATGTAACGGCCGCCCTGCGCGATGAGGGGAGTGACCCCCGGCTGGTCACCGGGCGTCGTGACGAACGTGCGTACCCGGCTCACGAGGCTGCGCAGCGCGGAAGCCCAGGTGTCCGGCAGGCCCTCGGGCCAGATGGTTTCGGCCAGTTGGTCACGGTCCGTACCCCCGGCGCGCTCCATGAGCAGTCGTGCGAAGGCCACCTGGGCCTGGGCGCTCGACAGGTGTTGTGGCGGTGCTCCGTCCGGCTCGATCGTGACAAGGCCTACGAGTCTGATCAGCACTATGCACTCTCCGAAACGGTCGTCATCCGGCCGAGTCCCCCAAGGTCGTGCGATTCAGAGAATAGCGGCGGACCGCTCTTGCGTCGCTCTTGCGCCCCCCGAGCCTTAATGGAATTCCACTAGAGCCGAGCCGGAAAAACGGCGGAGCAACGATGGAGTTCCGGGTCAGCCGGACGATCACGACGAGGAGAAGAACGTGAACTCATCCGCTGCCTGGAAGCGCTTGGAGCCGAAGCTGGCGTATTTCCGCGACCGCGTCGCGCAGCTGGAATACGAGCCCAACCGGAAGAACAGCTTCGTCGCCTACACGGCCGAGCGGGACTCCGCGTACGCCGACCAGGACGGCCGCCGGCTGCTGATGATGTCCGGTTACTCCTACCTCGGCCTCGCCGGCGACGAGCGCGTCGTCGCGGCCGCCAAGGCCGCCGTCGACCTCTACGGCACCGGGAACCACGGCGTCCGCGCCCTGGCCGGGACGACTCCCCTGCACGAGGAGCTGGAGGCGGAGGTCGCCAAGGTGGCCGGCCGCGAGAAGGCGCTGGTCTTCGGCTCCGGCTACGCCGCGAACACCGGCACCGTGGGCGCGATCGTCGGCCCCGGCGACACCGTCTTCATCGACAAGTACGACCACGCGAGCATCGTCGACGGCTGCAAGCTCTCCGGCGCCAAGGTCGTCCGCTTCCGCCACAACGACGTCGCCCACCTGGAGCGCCGCCTCGCCACCGCCCCCGACACCGGCGTCCGCCTCGTCATCGTCGACAGCGTCTACTCCATGGACGGCGACATCGCCCCCCTGGTCGACCTGCGCAAGGTCTGCGACGCCCACAACGCGCTGCTGATGGTCGACGAGGCCCACGCGCTCGGCGTCATCGGCGCCACCGGCAAGGGCATCGAGGAGCACTTCAACCACGAGGTGAAGGTCGACGTCAAGCTCGGCACCCTCTCCAAGGCCATCCCCTCCATGGGCGGCTGGGTCGCCGGCTCCGCCGAGTTCATCCACCACCTGCGCTACGCGGCCCGCCCCTTCCTCTTCTCCGCGGCCCTCGGCGGCGCCCAGACCGGCGCGGCCCTGGAGTCCCTGCGGATCCTGCAGCGCGAGCCGGAGCGCGTCGAGTTCATCCAGAAGGAATCCCAGCGCTTCCGCGACACCCTCAACGAGGCCGGGATCAGCACCGTCGACAGCGAGACCGCCGTCGTCCCCGTCATCGCCGGCTCCGACGACGCCGCCTACGACCTCGCCACCGTCGCCCGCAAGAACGGCGTCATCGGCCTCCCCGTGGTCACCCCGGCCGTCCCCAACGACCTGGCCCGGCTGCGCATCGCCATCACCGCCGCCCACACCAAGGCGGACCTCGAGTTCGCGGCCGAGGCCTTCATCAAGTCGGCGCGCGAGTGCCGGATCATCTGACCGCCCTCACGACGACCGCCCTCACGGCAACCGTTCACACGCTTTAGGGAGCAGACATGCCTGGACCGTCCAGGGGCAGTTCGGCGCGGCCGCCCGTAGCCATCACCGGCATGGGCGTGGTCACCCCCGGCGGGTGCACCCCGGACGAGCTGTGGCAGACGCTGCGGGCCGGCCGGTCCACCGCCGCCGAGCTCACCCACTTCGACCTCAGCCGCCACCGGGTGAAGATCGGCTGCCGCGTCCGCGGCCTCGACGGCCTCGCCGGGCTCGTCCCGGCCAAGGAAGCCCGCCGGATGGACCCCTTCGCCCACTACGGAACGGCCGCGGCCCTCGCCGCCCACCTCGACGCCGGATCGCCCACCGCCGAAGCCGGCCGCACCGCCATCGTCGTCGGCAACGCCGTCGGCGGGCGCGCCACCAGCGACCTGGAGTCCGCCCACTTCACCGAAGGCGGCCCGGCCAGGGTCAACCCGCTGATGCCGCTGATGACGATGCCCAACGCGGCCGCCGCGCACATCGCCATCCGGCTCGGCTGGACCGGCCCCGCCCTCACCGTCGCCAACACCTGCGCCAGCGGCGCCGACGCCATCGGACACGCCCTGATGCTCCTGCAGACGGGCCGCGCCGACCTCGTCATCGCCGGCGGCGCCGAGCACACGCTCACCCCGGTCACGCTGGCCGGCTTCGGGAACCTCAACGCGGTCTCCTTCCGCAACGACGACCCGGAGCACGCCTCGCGCCCCTTCGACAAGGACCGCGACGGCTTCGTGATGGGGGAGGGCGCAGGGTTCGTCGTACTGGAACGGCTGGACGACGCGCGGGCCCGCGGCGCGAAGACGTACGGCCTGGTCGCCGGGTACGCGGCCACGGCCGACGCCCACCACCTCGCGATGCCGCTCCCCGACGGCGCGCAAGCCGCGGCCGCCATGGCCGACGCCATCGCCGACGCCGGCCTCGACCCCTCCGACATCGTGCACGTCAACGCGCACGGCACCTCGACCCCGCACAACGACCGGACCGAGGCGGCAGCGCTGCGGAAGGTGTTCGGCACCTCCCAGCCGCCCGTCACCGCACCGAAGTCGGTCATCGGCCACCTCATCGGCGCCGCCGGGGCCGTCGAACTCATCGCCACCGTGCAGGCCATGCGGCACTGCGAGGTGCCGCCCACCGCCAACCACGAACAGCTGGAGCCAGGAATGGACATCGACGTCGTGCACGGCGCACCCCGCGCCGTGCCCTCGGGACCCGCGATCACGAACTCCTTCGGGTTCGGCGGCCACAACTCCTCCGTGGTGGTGACGCCGGTATGACGCTCCTGTCGCTTCCCTCCCCGGTCCGCACGCTCACCGTCACCGAGCCCCAGATCACCGACTACCGCGGCGCCGCCCGGCGCGGGCTGACCACCGCCCGCCCCGGCCAGGCCTCGCCCGTCCACACCTTCGTCCTCGCCCACACGGTGGCCGAGCAGACCGTCGCCGCGTTGACCGAGGCCGAGCCGGGCCCGGTGTCCGTGGTCCACCTCGGCCAGGACATCCGCACCCAGCGCCCGGTCCGGCCCGGCGAGGAGGTGACCGTACGCCTGGACGTGCTCGGCATACGCAAGGAGCCGCGCGGCGCCCGGATCGCGCTGCGGGTCCGCCTCATCGGCGAGGACGGCCCGGAGCCCTTCGCGGAACTCGTCATCTCCGCCCTGCTGGTCGGCGCCACCCTGCTGGAGCCCTTCGGCGACATCGCCGGCGGCCCCGCCGCCCCCACCCCGCTCGGGGCGGGCGAGCCGCAGACCGCGGTGCACGAGCTGACCACCGACTGGATCAGCACGTACGCCCACGCCTCCGGCGACCTGAACCCCATCCACCTCGACGAGGAGGCGGCCCGCGGGGCCGGCTTCGACACCGTCATCGCCCACGGCATGAGCGTCGTCGCCCTCGCCGTGGAGGAGGCGGTCGACCGCTTCGCGGACGGCGACTCCGCCAAGGTGCGCGGCCTCGGCTGCCGCTTCTCGGCCCCCGTGCCACCCGGCATCCCGCTGGAGATCACCCTCCAGCCCGACGCCGAGGCCCGCGTCGTCCGCTTCACCTGCAAGACGCCCAAGGGCGCCGCCGTCAAGAGCGGCTGGATCGAGTTCGACCGGCCGGCCGCGCCGGAGGCGGGTGAGGCGCCGTGACCGGGATCCCGACCACAGCCACCATCCCCACCACTCCCGCCGTCGAACTCGGCCTCCTGGGCGGCTTCCTGACCCAGGTCCGCGACCGGCCGCACGCCACCGCCCTCGTCTTCAACGGCGAGGAGACCACCTACCGCGAGCTGTACGAGCTGGCGGGGCAGGAGCGGGACCGGCTCGCCCGGCTCGCACTCGCCCCCGGAGTGCCGGTCGGCGTCCTCGCCGACAAGTCCCCCGCCACCGTGGCCCTCGTACTCGGATGCCTGCTCTCCCGCCGGCCGCTGCTGCTCCCGTCCCCCGCCCTCGCCGACACCCTGCTCGCCGATCTCTTCGCCCAGGCCGGCTGCGCCCACGTCCTCGCCCCCGGCGGCGAGACCGCCCGGGTCGCACCCAACCCGGACGTCGCCGCACAGCCCCTGCCGGCCGACGAGGCCGCCGACACGGCCTTCATGCTCACCACCTCCGGCTCCACCAGCCTCCCGAAGATCGTCCCGATCACCCTGGACGCCGTGGACCGCTTCACCCGGTGGGCGGGCAACGCCTTCGGGATCGGCCCCGACCGGACCGTCCTCAACTACGCCCCCCTCAACTTCGACCTCTGCCTCCTCGACGTGTGGACCACCCTGGCCCGCGGCGGACGCGTGGTCCTCGTCGACCCGGCGCTGGCCGCCCACGGCCGCCACCTCAGCGACCTGGTCCGGCGCCACGAAGTGCACGTCGTGCAGGCCGTACCGATGGCCTTCGGGCTCCTCCAGGACGCCGCCGCCAAGACCGGCGACACCTTCCCCGGCGTCGAGCACGTGATGTTCACCGGGGACGCCATCCCCGACCGCACCTTCGCCGCCCTGCCCGCCCTCTTCCCCAAGGCCCGGATCCACAACATCTACGGCTGCACCGAGACCAACGACAGCTTCATCCACGAGGTCGACACGTCGGCCACCTCCTTCCCGCCCGTCCCCATCGGCCGCCCGCTGCCGGGCGTGCACACCCTCGTCCTCGACCCCGACACCCTCGCCCCCGTCGAAGGGCCCGGCAGCGGAGAGCTGTTCGTCTCCACGCCCTTCCAGACCCGCGGCTACCTCGACCGGACCCGGCACGCCGACAAGTTCACCGGCCACCCGCTCGGCCTCGACGACCGCCGCTGGTTCCGCACCGGCGACCTCGTACGACGCGACGCCGCCGGCACCCTGCACCTGACCGGCCGCACCGACTTCCAGGTCAAGGTGCGCGGGGTCGCCGTCAACACCGCCGAGATCGAACGGGTCCTCCAGGAACACCCCGAGGTCCTGGAGGCGGGCGTCGCCGCCCTGCCCGACCCGATCGCCGGCAAGCGGCTCGTCGCCGGAGTCCAGCGGGCCCCCGGATCCACCCTGACCGGCCTGCAGCTGCGTACGCACTGCGCCCGGCACCTGCCCAGGGCCGCCGTGCCCCACCAACTCACCCTCACCGACGTGCCGTTGCCGAAGACGGCCACCGGAAAGGTCGACCGCAAGGCGCTCGACCGGCTCGACCAGCTGAGCCTCACCACCACACCCGTCGCCTCACCTCTCGTCTAAGGAATGCAGCCATGAGCAACGTCGACACCATCAAGAACTTCGTCATCACCGAGTTCCTCCCGGGCACCCCGGCCTCCGAGCTGGCCGTCGAGCACGACCTCCTGAACGACGGGGTCATCGACAGCCTGGGCGTCCTCAAGCTGATCGCCTGGGTCGAGGACCGCTTCGAGCTCGCCATCGGCGACGAGGACCTGGACCCCAACAACTTCCGCAGCGTCGAGGCGATCGACACCTTCATCAGCCAGGCCCGCAGCACGGCCGCCGCCTAGGCCAACCACCCACGCGACCCGAGGGCCACGACGTAGACGAGACGGAGACGACCGTGCACGACGCACTCACCGGTCTGCTGGAGCAGAAGGCTCCGGTCGACCGCGAGACCTGGCGGTCCTGGTGGGACCAGCTGGGCGCGGGAGGCCTCGACAAGGCCGAGGTCCTCGCCCTGCTGGCCTCCCTGACCAGCCGGCTCCCCGACCACCAGACGCTGCGCCACCTGCTGGACTCGCTCGCCGAGCGCCGGCCGGCGGCCACGGTGACCACCCCCTGGGAGGGCACCGTGAACGTCGTCGGTACCGGCGGCGGGCCCAAGACCTTCAACATCTCCACCGCCTCGGCGTTCGTCGCCGCGGCCGCAGGGGTCAAGGTCGTCAAAACCGGCTCCCGGGCCTACACCAGCTCGCTCGGCTCCGTCGACCTGCTGGAACGGCTCGGAGTCCGTCTCACCTCCTCGTACGCCCAGACCGAGGACACCCTCGCCGCCTTCGGGATCGCCTTCGCCGGGCCGTTCGTCTACCCGGCGCAGCTGACCCGGCTGGCCAGGACCGTGGCCCCGACCAGCATGAAGCCCTTCGGCCGGTTCCTGAACGCCCTGGGCCCCTTCCTCGCCGACCTGCCGGTGACCGCCCAGGTCACCGGGGTCTCGGCCGCCGCACCGATCGACACCCTGCGGGAGCTCGCCGCGACCACCACGACCCGCCGCATCTGGCTCACCACCAACGACACCGGCGCGGACGAACTGCTCCCCTTCGCCACCAACACCATCCACGGGGACCGCTCCCCGACCCGGATCATCCGGCCGGGCGAACTCACCCCCGGCGACGGCTCCTTCGGCGACCTGCGACCGGCCGCCGACCCGGCCGGGGCCGTCGAGCACTTCCTCTCCGTCCTCTCCGGGGCGGCGGGCCGGGTGGCCACCCGTACGGTCTGCCTCGGCGCGGCCGCCCTGGTGGTCGCCGCCGGCGCCCGCCGGGACTGGCCCTCCGCGGTCTCGCTGGCCGAGGAGGCCATCCGCTCCGGCGCCGCCCACGACCTGGCGCAGCGCCTCGCGGCCGCGACCAAGGCTCCGGCCACGGCACCGGCTCCGGCTTCGCGCACCCTGGCGGTGGCCAGTGTCTAGCCTCACGGCGGCGGGGACCCTCGCGGCCCCGACCGCGGCTGCCGCTCCCGCCCCCGCTCCCTTCTTCGCCCGCCGCACCCCCGGCGGGGTGCCCGGACTGGCTCTGTTCCTCAACGCGGGGGACCCGCCCCTGCCGGCCTTGCGGGACCTGGTCCTGATGCTCGACGAGGAGGGCGTGGACTGCCTGGAACTGGCCGTCCCGTTCCCCGACTCGTTCACCGACGGACCGGTCGTCCGGCGCTCGGCGCGCCGGGCCCTGGACCGGGGCGGGGCCGGACTGGACGACGTACTCGCCTTCATCGCGGACGTACGGCCGCACCTGTCGCACCTGCGGATCGCCCTGCTCGCCGACTGGAGCCACTCCCTCAAGCACCGGGACCTGGCCGCCACCACCCGGGAGATCGCCGCATCGGGAGCGGACGGACTGCTCGTGCACGGGCTGCCGCCGAAGCTGCGGGCCGAACACCTGGAGTCCGCCGCGGCGGCGGGCCTCCCCGTCGTCACCACCTGCTACGCCAAGAGCGACCCCGGGACGCAGGCGCTGGCCGCCGCACACGCCTCGGCCTACCTCTACCTCGTCGCCCACTACGGACGCAGCGGGACCGTACCCGCCGAAGGCCATGCCGCGCTGGCGCGGACGGTCACCCAACTCCGGGCGCACACCGACTCCCCGATCGCCGTCGGCTTCGGGGTCAGCACACGGCAGGACGTCGAGGCGGTCGGCGCGGCCGGCGCCGACGCCGCGATCATCGGCTCCGCCGCGGTGGCGGCCGTGGAACGGGCGCAGGAGGCCGGCCGCGACGTGACCGACGCCTTCCGCGAGTTCGTCCGCTCGGTCCTGCCACAGGAACCGCACCGCACCGCCTGACCGGTACCGATCCACCAGAAGAAGGCTCCACAGAAAAAGGCTCCACCCCTCATCCGGAACATCCGCGCACCACCATCACACCGGGAGACCGTCATGATCGTTCGCGACATCGAGTCCGTGAAGACCGTCGAGTGGGGCAACGGCCTCAGCCGCCGCTTCCTCCTCGCCTCCGACGGCCTGGGCTACTCGCTCACCGACACCCTCGTCCTGGCCGGCACCAAGTCCCGCCTGGAGTACGTCAACCACCTGGAGGCCTGCTACTGCATCGCGGGCTCCGGCGAGGTCATCGAGCTCGACGGCACCTCGCACGAGATCGTCCCGGGCCGGATGTACGCCCTCGACCAGCACGACGCGCACTACCTCGTCGCCAGCCCGCACGAGGACCTGCGCCTGGTCTGCGTCTTCTCGCCGGCCCTGCGCGGCGACGAGGTCCACAGCCTCGACGCCCACACCTCCTCCGCCTACTGAGGCGCCCGGCGCACCCGGCGCCCACCCGGAGCGCCACTCATCCGAAGCACCGCCACCGAAACAAAGCCAATCCATCGAAAAAAGGGGTCGTCGTGATCCGTTGGAACGCCGACCAGGCCGAGCTGCGCGACAGCCTGGAGCGGTGGGGAGACGCACTCAGCGCAGACCACATCGAGCTCGACGAGCAGTCCGCCTTCTCGGAGGACAAGTGGAAGCTCGTCCAGAAGACCGGGATCCTCTCACTGCCCTTCGACGAGGACTTCGGAGGCCTCGGGCAGTCGATCCTCACCACCATGTACGTGCTGGAGGGGCTCGGCGAGTACAACCGCGACGCGGGCCTCAGCTTCTCGGTCACCACGTCCATCTGCTCGACCGGAATCCCGCTCCAGAAGTTCGGCACCGTCGAGCAGAAGGAGCGCTACCTGCCCCTGATCTGCTCGGGCGAGGCGATCGGCGCCCACGCCATCACCGAGGCCGAGGGCGGCTCCGACGCCATGGCGATGGGCACCAGGGCCATCCGTGACGGGGACGACTTCGTCATCAACGGCAGCAAGGTCTTCGTCAGCAACGGACCGGTCGCCGACCTGGTCGTGGTCTACGCCCGGACCCACCCGGACGGCGGGCCGCTGGGAACGACGGCGTTCCTCGTGGACCGGAACACCCCCGGGATCACCGCCGGCAAGCCCATCAAGAAGATGGGTCTGCGGACCTCGCCGATCAGCGAGCTGTTCTTCGACGACGTACGGGTGCCCAGGAGCGCGGTGCTCGGCAGGGTCGGCGGCGGGTTCATGGTCATGGACTACGTGATGAAGCGGGAGATCCTCTTCTCCTTCATCGTCAACGTGGGCGAGATGCAGCACCGGCTGGAGCGGTGTGTCGAATACGCGAAGACGCGTAAGTCGTTCGGAAAGGCGATCGGTTCGTACCAGACGATCGCCAACAAGATCGTCGACATGAAGATCCAGCTGGAGACCGCCCGCAAGTGGCTCTACGACACGGGCGAGCGGCTGCAGGCCGGCGAGAACGTCACCCAGGACCTCGCCATCGCCAAGCTCGTCACCAGCGAGGCCAACCTGGCCGGCAGCATCAGCGCCGTGCAGATCTTCGGCGGCCACGGCTACATGTCGGAGTTCGGCCTCGAGCAGGAAGTGCGCAACGCCGTTGGAGGCACCATCTACTCCGGCTCCAACGAGATCCAGTACAACCGCATCGCCTCCACGCTGGGACTGGGCAAGTGACCACCGCCCGCCCGCTGTCCCAGACGCTGCTGAAGGTCTGCGGGGCCACGGTCCCGCAGGACATCGAGGCGGCGGCGGCCGCCGGGGCCGACTGCGTCGGGCTCTGGCACGGCGTACCCGGCGGCCCGTCGGAACTGGACCAGGACGGGTTCGCCGCCCTCGCGGCGGCGGCCCGCTCGGCCGGGCTCCTCCCGGTCCTGGTGACCTTCCTGGCCGATCCCGCCGAAATCGCCGGGCTCGTCCGGCGCACCGGGGCCGGCTGGGTCCAGCTCCACGCCTACCAGCCGCCGGCCGTCGTACGGGCCCTGCGCGAGCAACTGCCCGCCGAGACCGGCATCGTCAAGGTGCTGCACGTCGAGGAGCGCGGCGGCTGCGTGGAGCGCCCGCTGATCGGAGCGTACGAACGGGCCGGCACCGACCTGTTCCTCCTCGACACGGCCACCGGGGACGGCCGGATCGGCAGCACCGGACGCACCCTCGACCCGGACCGCCTCACCGCCCTGCTGCCCCGGCTGACCAGGCCCTTCCTGTTGGCCGGCGGCCTGTCCCCGGCCAACCGGGCCGCCTACGAGGAGGTCGTGCACCACCCCGGGTTCCGCGGCATCGACGTGGACACGGCGGCGCGCGACCTGACGACCGGCCGCTTCGGCGTCCCGGAGATCGCCGCCCTCGCCCGCGCCTGGCGCACCGACTCCCCCGTCCCACACCTCACCGACGACCCTCGACTGGAGCTTTCGCGATGACGAAGCAGAACCGGACCGGCTTCCCTTTTCTCGAGGCCCTCCAGGCTTCCCCCACCCCAGTCGTGATGGAGGTGAAGCGGCGCGACGCGCACGGTTACGACCTGGTCGGCGGCAGAACCCCGGCCGCGATCGTGGGGGCGTACGAACTCGCGGGCGCGCCCTGCATCTCCGTGGTGACGGGCCGCTGGTTCGGCGGCTCGCCCGCCCTGCTGCGCGACGTGGCGGCGCTGACCGACCTCCCGCTCCTCCAGAAGGACTTCATCACGAGGAAGGACCAGATCCGTACGGCCAAGGAGCTCGGCGCCTCCGCGGTGCTGCTGACGGCGGCCCTGCTGCCCGCGTCGAGCATGCGCACGCTGGTCACGGAATGCCTGCTGACCGGCCTCACCCCCTTCGTGGAGGTCACCGAGGAATCCGAACTCGAAGCGGTCCACCACCCCGAGGAGTGCGTGATCGCGGTCAACAACAAGGACATCAAGACGCGCGAGCGCGGCGCCGGCGACCTCGGCCGCTCCCTGGACCTGCTCCCGGCGCTCCGCGCGATCGGCACCGCCTGCCCCGTCAGCGCCAGCGGCATCGAGGGCCCGGCGAACGCCGCCGAACTCCTCGACGCCGGCTTCGGCGGCCTGCTGGTCGGCACCTCGCTGCTGCGCACCGGGTCCCCGACGGCCTGGGTGGACGCGATGGCCTCGGCACGGAAGGAACTGGCGGTCCGATGACGACTCTTGTGAACGGTGTACGCCCTTACACCCTGAACGCGGCGGGCATCCCGCTGTCGGCGATCCTGGCCCTGCCGGAAGGCGCGGCCGCGGACCCGGCCCCCCGTTCGACGATCCTGGCCATCCACGGCCGGGGCATGCGGGCGGCCTATTGGAACCACTTCATCCCCCTCGCCACCAGCCTGGGCCACGCGGTCCTGGCGGTCGACCGGCCGGGTTACGGCGACTCGGCGAACCTGCTGCCGGAGGGCCAGGGCCTGTCCGCCCAGGCGGAGACCCTCCACGCGGCCCTCAAGGAACACGCGGCCACCCACGACATCGGCGCCGGAGTCTTCCTCCTGGGCCACTCGGACGGCGGCAAAGTCGCGCTCCACACGGCGGCCACGGACGGCGGCGTTCCGCTGCTGGGCCTGGACGCCTCGGGAGTCGGCTACCGCTACAACCCCGAGGCCCTGCACTTCCCGTCCACCCTCGGAGGCGGCGCCACCAAACTCAACTGGGGCCCGCTGCCCCTCTACCCGCGCGGCACCTTCCAGGCCAGCCGCGCCCTCCTGTCCCCGACCCCGCCGCGGGAGTCGGCCGAAACCCTGCGCTGGCCGGGCCAGTACGAGGACCTGGCCGACCGCGTCCGCATCCCCGTCCGCCTGACCTTCGCCGAACACGAGGCCTGGTGGGACCTCGACCCCGCCGTCCTGACGGCGATGGCCGCCCGCCTCACCTCGTCCCCGAGGGTGGCCCTGGAACACCTCCCGGCCGCGGGCCACAACATCAGCCTCGGCCACGCGGCGGCCGCGTACCACCTGCGGGTGCTGATGTTCCTGGAGGAGTGCCTGCCACCGGCGGGGCGGGGCTAGGCCGGCCCGGGCCGGGACGGCGTGAGACGGGCCGCACGGGAGGGCGTGCGGCCCGTCTCCACATCACGGAAGTGCCACTGCTACCTCTTGACGTACAGGTCCTGGAAGGGGGTGAAAGGGAGCGCCTGGTAGCAGACGTACGCGATCCACTTCCCCTCCGCGACGCCGGCCCTGCCCGTCGACTCACAGGCAGCGGCCGTGCCGTAGAAGGACTCCTCCTTGACGTAGCCCGCGGGGGGCGGCCAGACGCCCACCGAGGACGAGTCGGCGTGCTGTGCGGCGCCGGCGGCGTCGCCGCCGGACGCGGCCAAGGCCTGAGGAGCGTGGAGGGCGAGCGCGGCGGCGACGATCGCGCACTGCACGGCCTTCTGGATCGAACGGTTCATGTCGGTTCCCTTCTGTCCGGTCACACCGAGGCGACGGCCACGGGCGTACTGATCCGCCGCACGGACGCGGCGGCGTTCGAGGGGGACTATCCGGCGGCCACCGGAGCGGCCGTCTCGCGCAACGTCTGCGTCGCCACGAGTTCCCGGTACTGGGGGCAGCGCCGCATCAGCGAGTGGTGGTCACCGGAGTCGACGACCGTGCCGGAGTCCAACAGGACGACATGGCGGGCGTGGTTGATCGTCGACAGGCGGTGGGCCACCACGATGACGGCGCGGTCCCGGGCCAGAGCGTCCAGATCGTCGCGGAAACGCTGTTCGTTGATGCCGTCCAGCTGACTGGTGGGCTCGTCGAGCAGCACGATCTCGGCGTCCGAGAGCAGGGCCCGGGCGAGAGCCATGCGCTGCCGCTGTCCGCCGGAGAGGTCGGTCTCGCGGCCGAGGACCGTGTCCAGACCGTCGGGCAGTGCGCCGATGACCTCCGTGAGGTCCAGGACGTCGAGGACGTGGGCGAGTTCCTCGTCGGTGGCGGGCCTGTCCCTGCCGAGCTGGAGGTTCTCGCGGGCACTGGCCTCGATCAGGGTGAACTTCTGGTCGACGTAGGCGATGTGCCGGCGCAGATCGCCCAACGGCCAACCGTCCTGATCGTGGCCGAGGACGGTGATCCGGCCGCCGCTGGGGCGCACGAACCGGTCCATGAGCGTGAGGGCGGTGGTCTTGCCGGCGCCGGAGGGGCCGACGAGGGCGGTGAGGCCGACGGCCGGAGCCTCGAAGGAGACGTCGCGCAGCGCGCGGCCGCCGACACCGGGATGGGAGAAGGAGACGTCGCGGAAGGTGACGGCCGGAGCGGCCGGGTCCACGGCGGGCGCCCGCGTGGCGGGCGAGCCGGCGGCCTCGTCGGGGAGGGCGAGCAGTTCGTTGCAGCGGTCCCGGGCGGCCAGGCCCGCCTGGAGGCGTCCGAGGGCATTGGTCAGCGTGGTGGCCGACGGGATGGTCTGCAGGAGGTACAGGAGGAACGCCGCGAAGTCGGCGACGTCGAGGGCACCGGAGGCGATGCGGGTGCCACCGGCCAGGATGACGGCGATCATCGCGAACTGATTGCCGAGCTGGGTCGCCGCCGGAACGATGGACTGGAGCCGGGCGCTGGTGAGGGACTCGCGGCGCAGGACGTCGGCGTCGCCGGCCAGGACCTCGGACACGAGCGGCTCGGCGCGGTTCGCCTTGACGGCGGTGAGCGCCTCCAGGTAGGAGGTGAACCGCTGGGCGATCTTGCCGATGGCGATCTGCTGACCGGTGATGCTCGCCTTGAGGCGCCGGAAGGTGAGGGTGAGGGCGCCGGTGACGAGGAGCAGGGAGGCCACCGTCACCAGGGTGAGCACCCAGTCGATCCAGGTCATGACCGCGAGGGTGGCCAGCACGGTGAGGATCGCGAGGGGGAACTGGGCGCCGACGTCCACGACCTGACGCAGTTGCAGGGCGTCCGAGGTGATCCTCGCGGTGAGGTTTCCCGTGCCCTGGGTGCGGACGGTGAGCAGCGGCAGGCGCAGGGTGTGGCCCATGACGCGGTTGCGGACCCGGTAGACCATCTGCTCGCCGGCGCGGGCTATGAGGAAACCGCCGGCCGCCATGGCCGCCGCGCCTCCGACGGCTGCGACGCACATCCACACGACGGGAGTGACCAGCGACTCGTCCTCGGCGAAGCTGGTGATGACGTCCTTGGCCAGGAGCGGCAGGGACAGGGATGCTCCGGTCGCGGTCAGGGCCAGCACGATGGCGGCGACGAGGGGCCAGGGCTTGGTGCCGAGTTCTCGCATCAGCCGGATGGACCGCCCCGCGGCGGGCTGTGGCGGCGGTGAGGTCGGTTGCCTCATGACGGGTGCCTTTCACGGTGGTCGGCGTCGGTGGCTGCGGACGTACGGGAAGCGGGTCAGAACCGGGAACCGCCCGGCGGGCCGGGGCGGGAGCTGCCGGGCGGGCCGGTTCTCCGTCCGCGGTGCTGGCGCAGGGCGAGGTGGGCCTCTCCGAGCGCGGCCTTCAGCACGGTGATCTCGTTGAGCAGTTTGCGTTGGCGGTCGGCCTCTTCCGAGCGGCGGACCGGCGGCTGCAGGCCGTCGTGACCGGCGGTGATGAACTGGCGCCGCCAGTTGGCGACGGCCTGTGGTGAGACGCCCGCCTGCTGCGCGGCCTGGGAAAGGGTGATGCGTTTGGACAGCAGGTCCAGCACGAGACGCACCTTTTCCTGGGGCGGTATGACGGGTTGCGGCGACACGGCATCCCCCTTGTGTGCTGCGTTCTTCGGTTCTCGGCGGAGGCGGCGGGACACCTGCCGCTCACGTGTCGGGAAGGGCGGTGTTCCCGTCGCGGTCCAGGAGGTCGGCCAGCATCGGGACGTACGTGTGGAGGCTGGCGTGCCAGCCGACGTAGTTGGCGAAGTCGTGGGCGTGCGTGGCGACGCGGACCACGGCGCCGGCGGCCACGAGGCTCCGGTCGTAGCCCGGTCCGTACCGGTCCAGGAACGTGGTCGTCAGCCTTCGGAGGAAGGGCCTCGCAGTGCCCGACAGCTCCGCCGTGCGGCGGAACTCTTCGATCTCGCCGACGATCGAGGACAGGTCCGCTTCGGGGCGTCCGAAGGCGGCTTCGACGCCGGAGAGCACCACGGTGGGCCGGTCGGATCCGGGCTGGTCGGGCGGGACGATGCTGCCGAGGGTCAGCCAGCCGTGCAGGACGGTGTCGTGCTCCGTGGGCTCCAGGAGGGCCTCGGTGTAGGCGCGCAGCTTGGCGAAGCGCGCGGGGCCGATTCGGCTGCGCAGTTGGTAGTGGAAGCCGGGGCCGGCCCGGGTGCCGCGGCCCTGGTCGAGCCAGGTGCGCAGCCTGGCCGGACCGGCGGCCGGCGGGTAGGCGGCCCGCGGCGGGGCGGGACGGGCCGCGTGCAGGACCGCGAGCCGGGCGCCGAGGTGGCCGAGGATGCCGTGCAGGTGGTGGTCGGGGTCGTCGTCGGTGAGCAGGAACCGGGCGGCGCTGCGCCGGCCGGCGGTGTCCCACGTGCTGCGGCTCGCGTCCGCTTCGGTGGGTGTGGCGAAGCGCAGACGTTCGTCGGACGCGTCGCGTGCGCGCGCGACGAAGTCGTCGGGGACCGGAGGGTAGGGGACGGTGTGGTTGTGGCCGCGGCTGTGGTGCCAGCGGATGGTGCCGTCGGGGCGCCGGGTGATGCGGGTCGTCTGCAGTCCGGTGCCGTACGTGGAGATCTGCTGCTCTTCGTCGAGTGCGGTCATGCGGCACCGCTCTCGGACCATGCGCGCATGTCCTCCAGGGCGGTGAGGGCGTGCGGCAGGTACGCGGCGCTGCCGACGCCCTCCTCTCCGGTGGACACGCTCACCCCTCTCACCGGCGGCAGGACGGTGACGTTGTCCCGTTGGGACAGTTCGACGATGTGCCGCTGGTAGGCGGGGTTCAGGTGCCCGTTCGGGGGCAGCGAGGGACAGATCACGATGGGCGCGCGGGTGCTCTGGAGGGCCAGGAGCGCGGGGGTGTCCGCGAGGCCCAGCGAGAGGCGTGCGATGAAGTGCATGGTGGCCGGGTGGACGAGTACGGCGTCGGGCCAGGCGGCGAGATGGACGTGCAGGGCCCGGTCGGGTTCGTCGGGCCACACGTCGACGGTGGGCAGTCCCCGGCCCCCGGCGGCGGCGACGGCCGTGGTCCCCACGAAGCGCCGGGCGGACGTCGTGAGCACGCTGTGGACCTCGGTCTGCGGGTAGTGGGTGCGCAGCCAGCTCATCCAGGTCGGCAGGAGCATGGCCTGGATCCCACCGGTGGTGATGTAGAGGAGCCGTTCGGCGTGGAAGGCGGGTGCGGCGGGGGCGGCGGGCGGGGAGGGCAAGGGCAGGGTCATCGGGTGCCTCGCCGGGCGAAGGCCGCGATGATGGCCGTGAGGTCGCGGATCGCGGAGCCGGTTCCCTCGTGCATCTGCAGGCCGCAGACGTTGACGACGACGTCGTCGACGCCGGCCTCGTGGTAGGAGGCCAAAGTGGCGGCGATGTCGTCGGCGGTACCCGTGGCGAAGAGGTTCCGGTCGACGATCAGCTGCGCCGCGGTCGCCGGGTCGGCGCGGTCGACCGGGATGCCGGCCTGGTTGAGCATGTCGCTGTAGTGGGGCGACGACAGGTGTGGCCCGACGGCTTTGAGGGCCAGTTGGCGAAGGTCGCGGCCGGGGCGGGTCACGGCACAGTGGACGATGGCGGCCACCTTCGGCCGGGGACGGCCGGCGCTCCGGGCCGCCTCGTCCATCGCGGGCATGAGCCGGTCGCCGAGGTAGTTGAGGGGCGTCAGCCACGTGATGGCCCAGTCGGCGGCCTCTCCGGCCAGCCGGGCCATCGGCGGACGCAGGACGCCGACGCCTATCTCGACGGGGGGCGTGTCCATCTTGGCGATTTCGAGGCCCTCCGTGGGCCACAGGTGGTCGTCCGTGGCGAGGCCGCCGTCGAGGAGGGTGCGCATCATCCGGACGTAGTGGCGGGCGGCCGTCACGGGCTTGTCGTAGGCGCGGCCGTTGATCCGGCGCTGGAGTTCCCTGCCTCCGGGGCCGACGCCGCTGATGTAGCCGTGGCCGGACAGCGCCGCGATGGAGCGTGCGTTGACGGCGGCGGTGATGGGGTGGCGCAGCGGCATCAGTGTGACGGCGGTCCCGAAACCTATGTCGAGTCCCATGCCGGTCAGAGCGGCGAAGACCGCGTGGCTCTCTATGGTGAACGACTGGCCGAGCCACAACCTCCGGCCGGACGCGGTCTCGGCGGCGCGGGCGTAGGGGAGCACGTCGCCGATGTCGGCCGGCATCGCCGGATACATGACGCTGATCGTGGACATCTCGTTCATCCTTCGCTGCTGGGTGCGGGGTGGCCGGGCCGCGGGTGCCACCGGCCGGGGAAGCCGGTGGCGTCTCCGCAGACGACACCGCCGAAGCGGTCCGGCCGGTAGTACGCGGCGGCGGCCGCGACGTCGGCGACGGTGAGTGCGGCGATGGCGCGGGGGACGTCGATGAGCGCGCTGGGCGGAAGGTCCTGGGTGGCGGCCGCGGTGAGCAGGGACGCACGGCCGCTCTGGGAGCCGGAGTTGATGGTGTAGGCGCCGGTGATGAACCCGGCGGCCGCCCGGACCTCCTCCTCGTTCGGGCCGGCGGTGGAGAACTCGTCGGTGAGTTCCATGAGGAGGCCCATGGCCCGGGCGGCGTGGCGGGTGTGCACGTCGACCTCGATGACCACGACGTCCGCGTCGACGTAGTCGGTGGCGGCGCGGCACCGGTACGCGAGGCCGTGCCGCTCCCGCAGGACGGTGTTGATACGGGAGGCGAAGCTGCCGCCGAGGACGGTGGCGGCCACCTGGTGAGCGGCGAAGTCCGTGATGTCCTCGCGGGGTGGGGCGGGTGCGACGAGGCGTATCTGCGTCTGCTCCTGGCCGGGGCGGTGGCTGGTGTCGATCCGGGGTGACGGCAGTGGCGCCGGGAGCGCCGGACGGTCGTCGGGGACGCCGGCCCGCCAGCCGGACAGGGCGGTCGTGAACCGGGTGAGGGCCTGCGTGGTGTCCGCCGCGCCGACGATCGCGAGGTGGGCCCGGTGCGGGGTGACGAACCGGGCGAACGCCGCCGTGACATCGCTCGGGGTGGTGTGCCCGGTCAGTTCGGGATCGGGTGCGGGGTCGACCGCGGGCGGGAGCTGCCCGTAGTACTCGGACCACATCCGGCGGGTGGCGTGGACCGCGGGCTGGGAGGCGGCCACGGTCGCCTGCTGGGTGACCACCGCGACGGCGCGGTCGACGGTGGCGGTGGTGAAGTCGGCGTGGACGAGCTCGGCGAGGGTGTCGGCGAGCAGGGGCTGGAGGTCGGCCGTCGCGTGGAGCCCGAGCAGCAGCCAGTCGCGTCGGCGGTTGACGCTGGCGATGCCCCCGGCCTGTTCGAGACGGGCGGTCGCGGAGTGCTGTGACCAGCAGGCGGCGACGACGTCCGAGGCGGCGAGGTCGGCGGGTGTGCCGAGCGGCAGGCGCACCGCGAGGCGCGCCTGCAGGAGCGGCACGGTGTCGAGGGAGGTCGCGGTCAGCGCCAGGCCGTTGGGAGCCCGTTCGGTGACCAGGTGCGGGGCGGGTGCGGTGGAAAGGGTCATCGGGCCGTCTCCTCGGGCAGCAGGTTGAGCAGTGCGCGCCCCGCGGGCGAGGAGACGTTGGCCGCCGCGGCCGTGACGTCGGCGTCGGTGAGGTCTCCGATGTGCCGGGCGAGTTCCTCGCCGATGTCGGCCCTGCCGAAGAGGAGGGCGCCGCGTGCGAGGAACCGCACGCGGTAGGCGAGGGAGTCGAAGTCCCGGTAGAAGCGCGTACGGGCGCCGGCCACGGCCCGGGCCGTCTCCGCGCCCCGGGCCGCACCGCCGGCGACCTCGGCGAGCTGGGCCTTGATGACCTCCTCGGTACGGTCGCCCTGGCCGGGGCGGTGGTGGGCGACGATGACGAAGGTGTCGGGATGGGTGACGGTCATCGCCCCGAAGTAGCCCGTGGCCGAGTCGATCTTCGCGCCGAACGGGATCAGGGCGGTGCGCAGCCTGGCGTGGTTGCCGGTCGTCAGCAGGTGCGACAGGGCGACGTGGGCGGCGTACCCGCGTACGTCGTGCCGTGCGTCGGGGAGACGGGCGCCGAGGGCCAGGGCGGGCTGGGGAGCGAGGGCGTCGTGGCGGGTCGCACGGCGTTCCCCCGCCGGGGCCGGCTCGTGGAGGTCGGGTGGCGTGGGTACGGGCCGGGCGGGTACGGCGGCGAACGCGGTGCGGGCCTCGGCGACCGCCTGCTCCGGGTCGAGGTCGCCGCACATGGCGAGGACGGCGTTTCCGGGTGCGTAGTGGGTGCGGAAGAACTCGGCGCAGTCCTCGGCGGTCGCCGCGTCGAGGTCGGCCATTTCCCCGAAGCCGTTGTGCGTGTTCTCCCACCGCTCGAACATCACCTCGGGCAGGACGGTCCACGGGAAACCGCCGTAGGGCTTGCCGGTGACTTGCAGCCCTATCTCTTCCTTGACGACGTTGCGCTGGGTGTCGAGGAGACCGGGGGAGATCGTGAGGTGTCCCATGCGGTCGGCTTCGAGTTCCAGGACCATGCGCAGCGCGGACCCGGGAACGACCTGGTAGTAGTCGGTCGAGTCGGGGAACGTGTTGCCGTTGACGATTCCGCCGCAGGCCTGGACGGAGGCGAAGTGCTCTCCGGCGGCGACGTTCCGCGAACCCTGGAACATCATGTGCTCGAAGAGGTGGGCGAATCCCGAGCGCGTGGGCTTCTCGGTCCGGAAGCCGACCCGGTAGTTCACGGAGACTCCGACACCGGATGCTCCCTGGACTCGCTGGGCCACGATGCGTAGTCCGTTGGCGAGTGTCTCGTGATGGATGGCGTCCGACATACGGAGGATTACAACCACGCCGGCAGCACCGCATCAAGCGTTAATTGACCGCCCGGGGGAAATCCCCCAGTGGGGCGGTCATCAGGTCTGCCGGACCTTCAACTTACCGGGAAAATTGGATGTTGCCGCTCGCCCGGATCCCTCCTTAGTGTCCCTGGCATGGAGACAGGAAACCGTGTGCGGGGCGGAACTCCCCAGTTGACGCCGGTCGATCTCGACAATGTTCCGGAGGTCGACGAACTGCTCGGTCGGCTCGGTATCGGAATTCTCGACCGGACCGTGGTGAGTACGTCCCTGGGACGCAATGACAATTGGAGCGGAACCGGCGCCGACGGTACCGAGGTATTCGTCAAGCGGATCAGCGGGCCCGACCGCGACGCCCGGATGGCGCGGACGATCGCGTTCTGCGCGGCGGCCGGGAACCGGGTGACGACGCCTCGGCTGCTCGGGTCCGACAGGGAGCACGGACTGCTGGTCTTCGACCGCCTCTCCGACAGTCGGAGCGGCACCGAACTGGTCGCGGACGACGCCTTCACCGAGGCGCTGTGCGAGCAGGCCGGGTCGGCCCTCGCGGCCGTGCACGCACTGGGGCCGGCGGGGTTCGACACCACGCCGCATCCGCTGCCGCCCACGGGCCACCTTGAGGCCGTGCCGTACTCCTTCTACACCCGGGCGACCGCCGCCGAACTGGCGACATGGCGGCTGATGCACGGGGACCCGCCCCTGGCCGATGCGCTGAGGCGGCTGCGCGAGGCGGACGACGAGTCCGTTCCGTCCTGGGGCCCCATCCACGGTGACGTGCGGCTGGACCAGTTCCTCCTCAGCGACGGGCGGCTGTACCTGACGGACTTCGAAGAGGCCCGCGTCGGCGACCCGGCCCGGGACCTCGGCGCGTTCGCGGGCGAGTGGCTCTTCCAGGCGGCCATGCGGATCCCCGTGACCCTCGCCGAATCGTCCCCCATCGGGCACACGCCCACCCATGAGGAGATCATCGCCACCGGTGTCGGCGAGATCGAGCAGCGCAGCCCGCTCGTCCGCCGCTTCTACGGCGCCTACCTGGACCGGGCTCCCGGACCGGTCCGGGACGACAAGGAGCTCGCCGCCAGGGCGGCCGCGTACGCCGGCTGGCACATGATGGACCGCATGCTCGCCACGGCGAGCTCCTCGACCCGGCTGTCGCCCGTGTCCAAGGCCGCGGCGGGCATCGGGCGCACGGTCCTGCTGTCCCCGGCCGAATTCACCTCGTCCCTGGGTCTGGAGGCCTGACATGCCGCAAGGAAATCTCGGTCTGGCCGACCGGATCGCCGCGCTGACCGGACGGGTCACCGTCACCGCCGGAGGACTCAAGGCGGAGACGGCCGGCGAGGTCTACGAGGCGGACAACCCGCAGGCCCTGGCCCGCCGGCTGGGCGGCGTCCTCTACGACACCCTGCACTCCGGCCGCGCCAAGCCGCTGGACGTCAAGCCGCGTTCGCTGCGCCACCCCGAGCTGGACGCGGCTCTCGACGAGGCCACCGGGCGACGGCACACCACGATGGCGGGACGCTTCGTCGCGGATCTGGAGGACGACACCATCGTGGTCCTGGACGGACTGCGGGTCCGGGTGCCCCGCGACCGGGTGGCCGGACGTTCCGGCGACGAGGTCACGGTCGAGCTGCCCTGCGCCAGGCCGGGTCTCTCGTCGGGCTTCTTCCTCGCCAACTCCAGCCTGTCCGCTCCCCCGAGGAAGGGACCGCTGCTGCGGTTGTACGGGCACCTCGACTCGCCGGAGGCCGCGCCGGACGTGTGGCGCGTACTCGTCGACTTCCTGGAGGACGCGGGCGTCCCCTGGCAGGCGAAGATCGCGTCGTCCCCGGTGGTGTACCCCCGCAACGACGCCCTGGTCGTGTACCTCCCGCGGCCGTCGTGGCGGATCGCCCGCGACTGCGCGGTCATGCTGGAGGAGACCGGCCTCCTCACGGAGGGGACCTCCCCGTTCACCCGGGCCGTCACCGCCTCGGTCGGCTGCGCCTTCGAGCCGGACGACCCGCGCCGGGCCCGGCAGGACCTGAGCTTCGGTCAGCACCGGGCGCAGGTCTTCGCGGAAGCCCTGGTCCGGCACGCCACCCAGGCCGTCGACGACGGCGAGCCGCTCGCCGACACCATCGCCACGGCGTTCATCGACGCCGGGATCGACCCCGCCGAGCCCGCCCGCAACCTCTCCTCCCCCGTCACCGATGTTGTTCGGCCGTCTTGAAGTCCACCTTCGAAGGGAACTCGCGCATGTCTGACATCCAGAACTACGACGTCGTCGTCGTCGGCGGTGGGCCGGCCGGTTCGACGGCCGGCGGACTCCTCGCCAAGGCCGGTCACCGCGTCCTGATCCTCGAACGCGAGCGGTTTCCCCGCTACCACATCGGTGAGTCCCTGGTCACCGGCATGACCCCGCTCATGGAGGAACTCGGCCTGGTCGAGGAACTGGACCGGCGTTTCCAGCACAAGAGCGGCATATCCCTGAAGTGGGGGTCGGATCCGCAGCCGTGGCGCAGCGACTTCTCCTCGACGGGCAGCATCTACAGCCACGCGTGGCACGTGACCCGCAGCGAGTTCGACCAGCTCATGCTCGACAACGCCCGTTCCATGGGCGCGACGGTCCTGGAGGAAGCGCACGTCACCGAAGTGATCGGCGCCGACACGGGCACGGTGACCGGGCTGGTCTACACCCACGAGGGCCGGCAGCACCGGGTCACCAGCCGCTTCGTGGTCGACGCCTCGGGCCAGGCGCGCGTGGTCGCCCGCAAGACGACCGAGACCCAGTGGCAGGAGGACCTGCGCAACGTCGCGGTCTGGGGCTACTTCGACACCTACACCCCGATAGAGAACGGGGACGACATCCTGTGCGAGGCCATCGAAGGCGGGGGATGGATGTGGGGCATTCCGCTGGGCAAGGACAAGCTGAGCATGGGCTACGTCCTGTCGGCGGAGCGGATGGCGAAGGCACTCCGGGAGGGGCTGAGCCAGCGGGAGTTGTTCCTGCAGGGCCTGGCGGCCAGCAATATCGCCAAGACCATGGTCGACCCCGCGGACACCCAGGCGGAAATGAAGACGGCGCGGGACTGGTCGCACCTCAGCGAGACGTTCTACGGCCCCGGGTGGGTGGCGGTCGGTGACGCCGCGGCGTTCGTCGACCCGTTGTTCTCCTCCGGGGTCTGGCTGGGCAGTTCCGGCGCCTGGCTGGCGGCGCGAAGCCTCGACACGGCGCTGAGGAACCCGTCGGACGAGCAGGCGGCGCTGAAGCAGTTCGACAGCGTCTACCGGCAGCTCTTCAAGGACATCCTCACCTACGTGCGCTTCTTCATGGACCCCACCCGGCTGCGGGAGGAGTACATGGAACGCGCCCAGGAAATCACCCAGATGTACACCCAGTCCTCCCGGGTCGGCTTCATCGCGCTGATCTCCGGCATCGGAGCGGTGGCCGACCTGGTCGACTTCGACCCCATGGGCATGGACGGTCTGCGGGAAGTCATCATGGAGCGCACGGAGCAGGCGAAGGCCCGGGCCGAAGCGGAGGCGGCCGCAACGCTCTGAGACCCGGAGCGTCTTCCGCGGGCCGGCCCGGCAGCAGGGGCCGGCCCGCTTTCCGTGCGCCTTCCCATTTCCGCTGACGGTATTTCACGCGGTGCGGTTCCCCGGAATTTACCGGGAGCCGCACCGTCGTGTTTCCGGCGGGTGTTTTCCGGGCTTCGGAGAGGGCTCGCAGAGGTGCCAACGTAGGCCGAATTTTGTGTTCTCGATCGATTCTCCCAGCTCAATCGATGTTCTGGCTAAACAGATGAAACCCGGAGGCGTCGACAGCCCAGTGGGCGTGTGACAGATTTATCCCTGTCAGAAGAAATGACACCGGAGAGCCTTCGGCCTTCGCTTTCGGATCACAAGAGAGGGAATTCTCATGAACGAGAAGCTCATCGCCGGTTACGCCGCCTACACCGACGCCGACGAGTTCGGCTCGACCACGCTGGGCGACGCGCCGGCCACCATCGAGACCGTGAGCTGGGCGGTCACCGCCGCCTCCGTCGGCGTGAGCGTCGCGGCCACCTTCGACCACGGCTGCTGAAACCGGTAACACGCCGGCTCGGGCGGCCGAAGGAGACAGGTCCCCCGCCTCCTCCCGTCGCCTGCTGATGCTCACCACACGGTGCGGTTCCCCCTCTGTCGGGGAACCGCACCGTGGCGTTTTCGCGACCGCCCGCCCTGCGTTTCGGGGCCCGCCGGCCCGCCGCGGCCGTTTCCAAAACAACGGGCCAGCTTGCCGATCGCCGCGGATTCCCGCAGATGGGACGGGTTCCTCACTAAACGGGGCCGCTGTCGGAACGTCGACACCCCGGACCGTGCGTGCCAGATTCTTCCTCGTCGGACAGGGAGTCGAAAAAGTTCTCGACTCCCCACCTCAGTCGAACGAAAGGTCACTCCCATGAACGAGAAGCTCATCGCCGGTTACGCCGCCTACACCGACGCCGAGGAGCTCGCCGCCAACGCCCTCGACAGCGCGCCGGCCACGATCGAGATCGTCTCCCTCACCGTCGCTTCCTTCGTCGCCTCGGCGGAGACCTACGACATCCGCTGCTGAGGCGGCGCGGCCGCGGGGCCGCCCGTAGGTCGAGAAAGCCGAAGTGCCGGGAGTTCAAGGAGTTCCGGCCCTTCCCCGATCGAGGAGAGGAGGGATTGACATGAGCGAGAAGCTCATCGCCGGGTACGCGGCTTACACGGACGCGGAGGAGTTCTCCTCCGACGCCCTGGACGGCGCACCGGCGACGATCGAGATCGTCTCCCTGACCGTGGCGTCGTTCGTAGCCTCGGCCAAGACGTACGACATCGCCTGCTGATCAGTGCGGATGCGCACGGGGCGCCGTCACCCACCGGCAACGGTGGGCATGGCGCCCCGGTCGCGCGCGGCGGCCTCAGGCGTGGCGCGCGGCGGTGTCGGCGATGTGCCGGAGGGCGCCCAGGTGTCCTGCCAGGGCCTTGCGGCCCCGGTCGGTGAGGGACAGCCAGGTGCGGGGGGTCTTGCCCACGTGGCCCTTGCGGACCGACAAGTAGCCCAGTTCTTCCAGAGCGGCGACGTTCTTCGACAGGTTCGAGGGCGAGAGGCCGCAGTAGTCCTGCACGGCCCGGAACTCCGCCTCGTCGCAGCCCGACAGGAAGGCCGACATCCGAAGGCGGTTGGCCGTCCGGAAGGCGTCGTCCAGGTCGTCTTCCTCTCTCATGCGCGAACCTGCTTCTGCAGGGCGACCCAGGTGTAGATGCCCACGGCGACGCCCAGGCCGATGTAGATCAGGCGGGTGTCCGGGGACGAGGCCAGGCCGCAGAGCACGACGACGACGCAGCTCATGACCACGCTCCGCCACTTCTCGCGGGCGGGTCCGCGCAGTCCGGAGATGCCCTGCCGGCTCCGGATCCGGAGGACCAACTGGGCCGCGGCCAGGGCGCACAGGATTCCCGCGGTGACCGTGACGAGCTTGAGCCACCCGGGGGTGGGGCTCGTGCCGGCGAGTGCGATGGCGGCACCGACCAGGAGGGCGCAGACGGGGGGAGCCCATCCGGGCAGGCGGGGCTTGACGGAGGCGTCGTAGGACTGGCGGGCTTGCTCGAGATCGCGGCGGGCGTTATCTGCATCCATGTTTGCCAGGTTCGCATGTACTTTCCTGATTTTCAAGTGGTAGCTTCCTGGAAACAGCACGAGGGGCCCGCCCCACGGCCAGGAAGTGAGACCGGACGTGAAACCCCTGGAGATCAACGCGCTGACCAAGCGCTACGGAGAACGACTCGCCCTCGATGCGCTCTCCTTCACCGTGCCCCCCGGCGAGATCTTCGGATTCGTCGGCAGCAACGGAGCCGGTAAGACGACCACGATGCGGATCGCCGTCGGCGTCCTGCAGGCCGACGAGGGCGAGGTCCGCTACGGCGGCGAACCCGTGAACGTCCACTCCAGCACCCGCTTCGGGTACATGCCGGAGGAACGCGGTCTGTACCCGAAGATGACCGTCGCCAAGCACCTCGTCTATCTGGCGCAGTTACACGGCCTGAGTGCCAAGGGCGCTCGCGAGGCGATGACGACCTGGACCGAGCGCCTGCACCTCGCGGAGCGCCGCGATTCGACCATCGACGCGCTCAGCCTGGGCAACCGCCAGCGTGTCCAGTTGGCCGCCGCTCTCGTCCACGACCCCGATGTGCTCATCCTCGACGAGCCGTTCTCCGGCCTCGACCCCGTCGCGGTCCAGGACATGGCCCAGGTCATCAAGGAGAAGGCCGCGCAGGGCGCACCCGTCCTCTTCTCGAGTCATCAACTCGACCTGGTGGAACAACTGTGCGACCGCGTCGCCGTCATCCGCCAGGGGCGGCTCGCCGCCTGTGGCAGCCTCGACGGCCTGCGCTCGACCGGCCCGGCCCGTATCTTCCTGCAGGTCGAGGGAGCTCCGGACGACTGGCCGCAACGGTGCGCCGCCGTCGCGGGCTTCGAGCGGCACGACGACGGGGTGCTGGTCGAACTCGCCGCCGGACATGACGAGAACGACGTCCTGAGGGCTGCCATGGAGCACGGTGTGGTGCGCCGCCTGACCTGGCAGCGGCCCACCCTCAACGACATGTTCCGCAACCTGATCGACCCCGCGGAAGGCGACCTCCGATGAACACGCCCGCAGCACGCCCCCGGTCCGGAGCACTCCGGGACATCGGGCTCGTCTACCGTCGCGAAGTCACCGCACGGCTGTCCTCCAAGGGCTACTTCGCCGGCATGCTGCTCATGGCGGTGGTCGTGGTCGCCATCGTGATGGGCCTCTCCTACATGGGCGAACCCAAGACCCTCCACGTCGCCGTGTGCGGTGCCGAGGCCGGCGAGTTCGGTGCCGCGCCCGAGGGCGTCCAGGTGCGGAGCTGCTCCGGCATGGACCAGGCGCGCGAGGCCACCGCGGACGAGGACGCCGACGCCGCCGTCGTCGTCGACCAGGGACGGGTGTCGTTGCTGGTCCGCGGCGACAGTGACCAGCGCGCCCGTGACGCGGCCGCCGTCATGGGCCGCAACTGGGCCTTGAACAACGCCTACCGGGAGCAGAACGTCGACCGGGCCGCTCTCGCGCAGAGCCTGTCCACTGCCGCGCCCCAGGTCGTGACCATCGGCGACGGCCCGGACGGCAAGCAGCTCGGCGCCGCCGTCAGCCTGGTGATCGTCTTGTTCATGCAGATCGTCGGGCAGGGCTCGCTCATCGCCCAGGGCGTCGTGGAAGAGAAATCGACGCGCATCGTCGAAGTGCTCCTCTCCACCCTGACCCCGCTGCGCCTGATGGTCGGAAAGGTGGCGGGGATCGGCACGGCCGCCGTGCTCCAGATCCTCGTGCTCGTCGGGGCCCTGGTCGGAGCGCGAGCGGCAGGGGGCGGCCAGAGCACGGCGGTGCCCGCCGCCGGTGCCGTGGTCTCCCTCCTCGTGTGGTTCCTGCTGTCGTTCGCGCTGTTCGCGGGCCTGTTCGCGGCGGCCGGATCCCTGGTCTCGCGACCGGAGGACCTGCAGTCGGTCCTGATGCCGGTCATGATGACGGCCCTGCTCCCGGTGGGTGTCGCGGCCGTCGCCGCCAACGACCTGAGCGCGCCGTGGGTCGGCGTCCTCCAGTACGTGCCGCCGTTCTCCGGAGTCCTCGTGCCCTTGCAGGCCGGCGTCGGCAACATCTCGGTGGTCGAGCAGATCCTCGCCGCGGCGGTGATGCTGCTCGCCGTCAGCGGCTGCATGTGGCTGGCGTCCCGGATCTACCGCGCTTCCATCCTGAAGATCGGTGCCACCGTGCGCTGGCGCCAGGCACTCGCCGCCTGACCCGTCCGCCTTCCCTGCCCTCCCCGCCGGCAGCAGGTGAGCCGCGCGGCGCCGGGGCATGGCCTCTCCTCGAGAAAGGTTCCCCTCATGATGCAGGTGGTCCACCTGTCGGCCATCCTCGCAGCCGTTCTCCTCGCCGCCCGCGCGGGACGGGTGGCGGCGCGGTGGCTGCATCAGCCCGAAGTGATCGGCGAGATGACCGCCGGTCTGCTCGCCGGACCGGCCGCACTCGCCCTCATGGGCCGGACGGGCTTCGACGCGGTACTGCCGCAGCCCGTGCTGGGCGACTTGAAAGTGCTCGGCCAGGCCGGTCTGATCCTCTTCCTCGTCGGGCTCGCGCATCACCTGCGGACCGGATCCGATCACCCGGGCCGCCGCGCGGTGACATGGGTGACGACGGGCTCCCTGCTGCTCCCACTGCTGTGCGGGGTGCTGCTGGCCGTCTGGGTCATCACCCAGGGAGGGGCAGAGGTACGGGGCGACGCGCCCACCGCCTCGTTCGTCCTCATGCTGGCGGTTTCCCTGAGCATCAGCGCCGTGCCGGTGATGGCGCGGATCATCAGCGCACGCGGGATGCAGAACTCCCGGGTGAGCGGCCTGACGCTCACCTCCGCCGTTCTGATCGACGGGCTGGGCTGGCTCCTGCTGACCCTGTCGGTGTGCCTCTCGGCGGGCAGCGTCGACGGATTCGTACGCTCCCTGGTCGCGCTCGCCTTCGCCGGCCTCTGCGGGCTGGTGATCAGGGTGGTCATGGCCGGGGCGCCCGCCCGTCGCCTGTGTGAACGCTCACCGCGCGCGGCCGCCGCGGCTCTGGGCCTCGCGGCGGTCGCCGCCGCACTGGCCGTGGAGCACCTCGGGATGACCGCGATCGTCGGCGCCGCCGCGGTCGGCGCGTCCATCCCGGCCGGTACGGACAGCCCCTGGGCCCCCGCCGTGGCCTCGGTGTCCCGGGTCGGGAAGGCCGTGGTACCGGTCTTCTTCGTCGTGACCGGCATCAACGTGTTCACCAAGGGCTTCTCCTCCGCCTCCTGGCAACTGTTCGCCCTGGCCCTGGTCCTCGGCGTCACCGGCAAGACCCTCGGCGGCTACCTGGGGGCACGGGCGGGCGGGGAGCCGGTACACCGGTCCCGCCAGGTCGCCGTGCTGATGAACACCCGCGGACTGACCGAACTCATCATCCTGCAAGTGGGCCTGTCAGCCGGAGTCCTCACCGCCCCGCTCGCCCTGGCACTCGTGGTCATGGCACTGGTGACCACCGCGATGACCGGGCCCCTGTTGCGCCTCCTGGACCGCGGGGCCGCGGCGCCGGGAAAGCCGGCTGCCGCCCCGGCCCTCCTCGTGGACGGGCGGCAGAGGACATGAAGAAGCGTGTGCGGCCCCGCTCATGCGGGGCCGCACACGCGACGGTGGGGGGAAGAGGAGCGGCGGGACGCCGGCACCTTCGGGGCTCAGGCACCACGTCTGCGCACGAGCGCCGGTGCGCGCCCGGCGGCGACCATGGGGGCGCGTGAGCGCATGGTCGCGCGGATCGCCTGCAATTGCAGGTAGGAGTCACCCAGTGCCTGCTTGAGCTCGTTGAGTTCTCCGATCAGCTTCTGCTCACGCTGGCTGGCCTGGTCGAGGCCCGTCTGCAGGCCGTTGCAGCCCGCCATGACGAAGCGCCTCTTCCAGTTGTATATGGCCTGGTCCGTGACACCGGCCTCGCGAGCGGCCTCGGCCGCGGTGATCTCTCCGGCGAGAACGGCCAACACGATGCGAACTTTTTCCTCGGACGGGAGGGCGGGCGGACGCGGCATGAGGTTCTCCTGAAAGGGTGACGCTGGTCGGATGGTGACGCGCGCGCGAGCTCAGCAGAAGGGCGCTCCGCGCTGGAGGCGGTGCCAGGCGTAAGCGGCGGAGATGATGGTCATGTGGTGGTGCCAGCCGGGGAAGGACCGTCCTTCGAAATCGGCCAGACCGAGGCTTCCGTGCATCTCGGAAACAGCGCGGGCGGAACGGTCCATCGACCCGGTCAGGGCGACCAGGTTGTCGATGCGCTCGTCGGTCAGGCTGGTCAGCCACCAGCGGCGGGCCCGCTCGTCGCCGTCGGTGGCCAGGATCCGGCAGCGCCGGAGACCGCCCGCCGAGGCACCTCCCGGTACCCACACGGGGGACGACAGGACGGCGTGCCGAACGGCGTCACCGGCGGCGAAGGACACCGAGCGCTCCGGGCCGTCGGCCAGGAAGCGCACCTCGCCCGCCGCACCGTCGGCCGCCACGAGGCGCATGTGGGGTGGTACCCGGACCGCGAAGTGCCGCCCGAGCCGGGACAGCGCCCGCACCAGATGGAGGCTGTCGGTGTGGGAGGTCACGTCGGCGACGACCGGCAGGGGGCGGCCGGCCAGGCGCTGGTCCCCGCTCGCGACGAGGGACGTCGCCTGCTCCTCCAGGCTCTGGGCGCGGTCCGAAGCCGGGATCCTCGTGCGCTGCCGCTCGGTCTCGGTCAGCCAGCGTTCGGGCAGGTGCAGGCGCCAGTGCGTGGGCAGGGCCTCCCGCCCGTCGGCGAGGAACACGCCGAGACCGACCTGGCAGCTCGCGGACCGGCCCATGTGCGGGACGAAGCGCGTGTGCACGCCGCAACTGTGGTCTCCGCGTTTGGGGATGTAGGCGAAGTCGATCACCTGGGCCTCCGGCGCCAGCCGGCGCGAGATCCAGCGCGCGAGTTCGTCGCGCACGGGCTCCCAGTCCCAGGGGCTCACGTTGATGAACTGGTGCATGCACTGCGAAGCGGTCGGCGAGGCGGCGACGGCCGACGCGATGCGCCGCAGGGACTTCTTCCCCGGCGCCGCCAACAGGCCCCGCATGTAGACGCGTGCCCAACGGCGCTGGTCGGCACGGGGCAGGTCGGCGAAGAGCTCGTCGGCGAAGGTCTCGACCGACGCCGGCGGTGCCGGGGCGTATGTCGTCATCAGACGTCTCCTCCCCCCTCCGGCCGGCCGGCAGCCGACGGGGGCGATGCGCGGACGGTGGGCTTCGTACGGAACTGGCGCTTCATTCGGCCCTCCCTCGGGCAGCCCCCAGGGTCGGGCGGGAGCCTCCACCGGCCCGATGCCGGATCCATGCCGGTCCTTGCCCTTTTCCATATCGCCGTGGGCAGGGGATAGAGGAGCGGCATAGGGGCAGCGGCGAGCATCTGGGTTCCGAGCCCCGCCCGTCCGCGAGGAGTGTCACCGTATGAGCAGCCGACGCATCCGCAAGGTCGTCATCCTCGGTGGCGGCGCCGACGGCTGGATGACCGCCGCCCATCTCGGGAAGGCGCTGGGCGGCACCGTCGACATCACCGTGCTGGAGGCGCCGGGTGACGCCCCGGTGCCCGGCGCCGCCGGGTTCGGGACCCTGCCGCACTTCCACCGGTTCTTCTTCGGCCTCCTCGGCGTCAACGAGGACGAGTGGATGCGCGCGTGCGGTGCCACCTTCAAGACGGCGGCGCGGTTCGTCAACTGGCGTACGGAAGGCCCAAGTTCGGCGGAACCCCGGGAGCTGCCGGGAGGCGGGCCGGACCACTTCTACCACTCCACGGGGCTGCTCCCGGACTGCGAGGGGCTACCGCTGTCCTCGTACTGGGTGCTGCGCACGCGGGAGGGCCGCACCGTCGAGCCCTTCGACTACGCGTGTTTCCGCGAGCCCCCGCTGATGGACGCCAAGCTGGCGCCCCGCTGGCTCGACGGCCGGGCCGCCACCCGGTACGCCTGGCACCTCGACAGCGGCCTGCTCACCGGATACCTGCGCCGCCTCATGCTGGCGGGGGACGGCGTGCGTGCAGTCGGCAGCGGCTTCGCGGGCGCCGACCGGGACGAGCGCGGCTTCGTCACCGCGGTACGGACCACGGACGGGATGAGCCTGGACGCCGACCTGTTCATCGACTGTTCGGGCCCCGCCGGTTCGCTCGTGGGAGGGGTGCTGGGCGAGCCGTTCCTGGACCTGTCCGGCGAGCTGCTGTGCGACCGGGCCGTGGTCGCCCGGATCCCGCACGAGGACCGGGCCGAGACCGTCGAGCCGTACACCTCCGCGGTGGCCGTGCCGTCGGGCTGGGTCTGGAAGGTGCCGCTGCGCTCCGGGTTCCTCACCGGCCACGCGCACCACACGTCGCTGACCACTCCGGAAGAGGCGGTGGCCGAGCTGTGCGCACTGTGGGGCGCGGACCGGGCGCGGACCCGGTTCGACCTCGTGACCCTGCGGGTGGGGCGGATCCGGCGCGCCTGGGTGGGCAACGTCGTCTCCCTGGGCGGGGCCGCCGGCTCGCTGGGGCCCCTGCAGCCGACCGACAGCCACTTCCTGGTGGCCGCGCTGCACCGGCTCGTCAGGCACTTCCCCGACCGGGACTTCGATCCGGCGCTGGCCGACAGCTACAACCGGGAGACCGAGGCGGTGTTCGCGCAGTCCCGGGACTTCGTACAGGCCCATCTGGCCTTCGCGCCGCGCGCCGACACACCGTTCTGGCGCGCCGTCGGGGAACGGGAACTGCCCGAGGGGCTGCGGCGCAAGGCCGCCCTCTACCGTGCGGGTCTCCCGGTCAATCCGACGGCCACGGACGAGGCCGCCTACTACGGATCGACCGGCAGGCCCGAGGCGGAGCTCCGGAACATCTGGACCGACGGCCACTACTACAGCATCCTGACGGGCCTGGGGACCGAGCCGGCCCGCCCGCTGCCCGCGCTCGCCCACCACGTGAAGGAGGCCGCCGCCGCGGACGAGGTGTTCACCTCGGTCAAACGCCAGCAGCGCATCCTCCTGGACACGCTGCCGACGGCCTACGAGTGCCTGCTCCATCTGCACGGATCCTGACCGGCGGCGGTCAGCCGGCGAGGAAGCGGGTCGCGGGACTCGCCACGGAAAGCGGACCGGTGGCCCGGACGGGGCGCTCGACCGGCAGGGACTGGAGGTGGAGCAGCACCAGGGGATGGAAGCGGAAACGGTCCCCCGTCAGGACGCCCAGCGCTCCCGCGGCATGGGCCGGCTCCAGGAGCGCGCCGTCCGCCAGGCACTCCACCAGGTCCTCGGCCCGCCGGACCTGCACGCCCAGGACGGTCGCGGCGGAGGCCGCGGAGAACGACCGCCTCCCGAGCACGGAGAGACGGACCAGCAGTTCGAGGCTCTCGGTGTCGGTCCGCGCCAGCCAGGCCGCCAGCGATCGGGCCATGTCCAGCTCGCCGAAGGAGAGTTCCTCCAGCCGGGACCGCTCGTCCGCCAGCCGCTCGGCCAGCCGCCCGACGGACCAGTGCGGGCGGGAGGCCAGCCGGGCCCCCACGATGCGCAGGGCGAGCGGTACGCCGGCGCAGGAGTCCACGAGCCGCTCCGCGGCCGCCGGTTCGGCGGTGGTACGGGCCGTGCCGACCGCCCTGGTGAGCAGTTCGAGCGACTCGGCGCGGTTCATCGGGCTCAGGGCGAGCGTGTGCGGACCGGTCGCCGCGGAGAGGTGTACGTGCCCGGTGATCAGCGTCGCGCTGTGCGGTCCGGCCGGCAGGAGCGCGGCGAGCACCGCGCTGTCGGCCGCGTTGTCCAGCAGGACCAGGACCCGGCGGCCCGCCGTGCGGGTGCGGTAGGCCCGCACCAGTTCCTCGGTGTCGTGTACGGCCGATGCGGAGGGTTCCTCGCCGAGCGCGCGCAGGAACCGGACCAGTACCCCGCGCGGGTCCTTGGCGCTGCCGTCCGGTCCGGCCAGGTCGGCGTAGAGCCGGCCGTCGGGGAACTCCCGGTGGGCGGCGTGCGCGGCGTGCACGGCCAGGGCCGTCTTGCCGATCCCCGCCATGCCGGTGATCAGGCACGTGCGCGGTTCGCCGCGCGAGTCCCGGTCCGAGGGGGCGAGCAGGCGGCGCAGGGCGGCCAGTTCGCGGGTGCGGCCCGTGAAGGCGCCGGTAGGGGGCGGCAGCATGAAGGGCGACCCGTCGGCGGGCACGACCGAGGATCCGCCGGGGGCGGGGGCCGCCGCTGCCGGGAGCCGCGCCCCGGCCCCCGGGCCTGGGCGGACACGCGTACGGGGCACGTGTACGGGGACGTGTACGGGGACGGGGACGGGAGCGGTGACGTCGACGTCGACGTACGTGCGGGCCGGTGCCACCGCCGTCAGGGATGTGGGCGAGGGCTCCGCGCACTGCGGTTCGAGGTCCAACGTGGCGCACAGCAGGGCCTGATGGGCGGCCCTCAGCCCGCTGCCCGGTTCCACACCCAGCTCGTCGGCGAGCACCGAACGGCCCTCCTGGAAGACGCGGAGCGCATCCGCCTGTCGCCCGCACCGGTACAGCGCCGTCATGAGCTGGGCGCGCATCCGCTCGCGGAGCGGGAACTCGGCCACCAGCCGGGTCAGTTCGGCGACGGTCTGCTGGTGCCGGCCGAGGGCGAGATCGGCCTCGATCCGGTTCTCCAGCGTGGCGGCCCGCCATTCCTCCCACTGCGGGACCTCTTGGTCCGCGAGGAACTCGGTGACGTTCACCAGCAGGGGGCCCTGCCAGAGTTCCAGGGCACCGCGCAGCAGCGCCTCCGCCTCCTGGTGGCGGTGCTCCTGGAGTGCCTGCCGGCCGAGCCGGTCGAGCCGCTCGTATTCGACGATGTCCACGCGGCTGTCGCCGGTCCTGAGGGCATAGCCGGGAGAGCGGCGCTCCAGAGTGACCTCCGGGCCCAGGAGTCCCCGCAGCCTGGAGACGTACGTGTGGATCTGCGCGTTCATCGTCGCCGGCGGGTCGGTTCCCCACAGCAGAGCGCTCAGCCGGGAATCGGGAACGACCCGGCCCCGGGCGAGCAGCAGGGCTGCGAGAACGGTGGGCATCTTGGTCCCCGAGAGCGCGATCCGCACGCCCTCGCGGGTGGCCTCGACCGGGCCGAGCAGCTTGAGGTCCATGGTTTCCTGTCGACGACGGGCGGTGCAGGCTCTCCGCGTACCACCATGGCCGCCGGCTCTGTCCTGCCGATGTCGGATCGATTTCGCGCATCGACGACGGCATGCCCCGGCGGCGAAATAGGAGCAACATCATCCCGACAGAGACACTGCGTAGTTTCTTCCTCGTCGCCCCGGGTCGGGGGCGGCGAAGTGGACTTGACGAGGGGACCCCGAATGCGCAGCACCCGCACCGCTCTGACCGGCATCTTCTGTTCCGTGGCCGCCTCCGTGGCTCTCGCGGTGGGGTCGGCGGGGCAGGCATCGGCGAGCGAGCCGCCCGCCGCCACCGCGGTCCTGACCGGACTCCAGGACGAGGTGCCGTGGACCGTGCCGAACCCGGAGGTGCCCTGGACCGGTCCGATCGGGACCGTGATCACCGGGCTGGGCGAGATCGCCGCGATCGTGCTCGACGGGGTCGAGGCGCACTCGGTCTGAGCGTCCCGGCAAGGGCCCGGAGGTCCGGGCACCGCCTTCCGCGGGGCCCGGACCTCCGGCGTTCCTCAGCTCTCCAGTACGCGGACCAGGTCCTGTTGAGGTACGGGGCCGCCGCAGGCGGCCGTCACGGCGAGCAGCACCCGCTCCACCCGGTCCCGCCATACGGGGGCGTTCAGTTCCTCGAACACCGCCCGGGCGGACTCCAGCCGGCGCAGCGCGTCGGGCGCGCCGCGCACGGCGAGCGTGCACCCGAGGTCGGCTTCGATGCGGGCCTGGAGGAAGCGGTCGGACACCTCCTCGGCCACCTCCAGGGCTTGGAGGAGCACGCTTTCGGAGTGGTCGTGCCGGCCCTGGCGCCAGCGGGCCTCGCCGATCCCGCGCAGCGCGTGGGCCTCGCCGAGCCGGTCCCCGTCCTCGCGGGTCAGGGCCAGGACCGTCAGGCAGGCGGTCTCCGCTCCGGCCGGGTTGCCGTGTCGCAGCAGGGCCTCGGCCAGTCGGTAGGTGTTCTGGGTCTCGCCGCGCACGCTGCCGGCCTCCCGGCTCTTGGCGATGGCCTGCGTGCACAGCCTTATGCCCTCGGAGAGGTGGCCGCGTTCGAGTTCGAGCTGCGCGAGCAGGCCCAGGGCGTGGGACTCGCCCGCGGTGTCGCCGACCGTCCGGAAACCGGTCAGGGCCTCGCGGGCGTCTCGCGTCGCCCCGTCCAGGTCGCCGGAGAACCGGGCGCACAGGGCCAGGTTGCGCAGGGTGACGGCGCGGCCGTGCAGGTCGCCGCACGCGTCGAAGAGGGCCAGGGCACGTCCCAGCAGCGGCTGGGCGTCGTGGTAGTGGTGCTGGTATATCGCCAGGGTGGCCAGGGAGCGCAGCATCGTGGCCTCGCCGAGCGTGTCGCCCGTGCGGGCGGCGGAGGCCACGGCGTGGTCGGCGGCGGTGCGCCAGTCCTCCAGGTAGTTGTGGGCCTCGAAGAGGGTGGTGCTGTTGAGGGTCAGCCCCCAGGCGTAGGCGGCGAAGTGCTCGCTGGCGGCGCACTGGCTGATGATGTCGCCGAGGGCGACGCGTTCGGACTCGAACCATTCCAGGGGGCTGGCGAGGAGTTCGTCGATGAGCTCGGAGGGCAGCGGGTAGGGAGCCACCCGGCCGTACGCCACGGCGTGCCTGCCTCCGTACGTCCGCTCACGCGCCGCGTCGGCGAGGTGGAGCCAGGCGCCGTACGCCCGCTCCAAGGCGGCCGTCCGGTCCTCCTCGCTCTCCTCGGTCTGGGCGCACTCCCAGGCGAAGAGCCGCAGTAGATCCTGGAAGCGGTAGCGGGTGACCGGCCCCGCGGAGGGGGCGACTTCGAGGAGTTGGTTGTCCACGAGCTCTTCGATGAGGTCTTCGGCGTCGATCGGTTCGGCGTCGATGAGGGCCGCGCCGACCCAGGCGGCGAAGTCGGGCACGCTGAGCAGACCGAGCCGGCGGTAGAGCTGCCTGGTGGCCGGTGTCAGATCGCGGTAGCTCAGCCTGAATCCGGCGCGCACGCCGCCCTCGCCGGGGCTGAGTTCGTCCAGCCTGCGCCGCTGGTTCTCCAGCCGGGTGACCAGGCTCCGCACGCCCCAGTGCGGTTTGGCGGCGAGGCGGGCGCCCGCGATGCGCAGGGCGAGCGGCAGCCGGTCGCACAGCTCGCCGAGGCGTTCGGTGGCGCTGGGGTCCGCGGCGATCTGCTCCGGCCCGGCGACCTCGGAGAGCAGCGCGGTGGCCTCCTGCGCCGACATCACGTTCAGGCCGATGCGCAGGACGGCGTAGTCGCCGATCAGGTCGTCCATGAGGTCGCGGCCGGTGATGATCACGCAACATCGGCCGTTGCCGGGCAGGAGGGGCTGGATCTGCCGGAAGGAGCGGGCGTTGTCGAGGACGATCAGGACGCGCTTGCCGCCCAGCACACTGCGGTAGAGGGCGGCGCGGTCGCCGGGGTCGGCGGGGATCTGCGGGGCGGGCACGCCGAGGTCGCGCAGGAAGCGGTCGAGGGTGGTCGCGGGCGGGACGGGCGCGTACGTCTCGTCGTAGCCGCGGAGGTCGGCGAACAGCTGGCCGTCGGGAAAACGGCCGGCGATCTGGCCGGCCCACTGGATGGCCAGGGCCGTCTTGCCCACCCCCGCGATACCGCTGATGGCGGCCATGGTCAGCGGTGACTGGCCCAGACGTTCGTCGAGCATCCGGTCGAGGGCGCTGAGTTCTTTGGCGCGCCCGGTGAAGGAGGCGGAGGCGGCCGGCATCTGGGCGGGGACGTGGGCCGCGGGGGCCGGGGCCGGGTCGACGGGTGGCTGGGTGAGTTCGGGCGAGTCGCTCAGGACGAGGTCGTGCATGCCCTGGAGGATGGGGCCGGGCTCGATGCCCAGTTCGTCGACGAGGAGCCGGCGGCCTTCGCGGAAGAGGGCGAGTGCTTCGGCGCGGCGCCCGGAGCGGTAGTGGGCGAGCATCAGGTGGGCGCGGGCCTGTTCGCGCAGCGGGTTCTCGGCGACCAGCGCGGAGAGTTCCGGAACGAGGGCACGGTGGCGGCCGAGTTGCAGTCGCAGCCCGGCGTACTCCTCGTGGACGTCCAGGCGCAGTTCTTCCAGCCGGGTGGCCTCCTGTTCGACACGGGGGCCGGTCACCCCCTCCAGGGCGCGGCCGCGCCAGAGGGAGAGTGCCTCGGCGTACGCGTCGCAGGCTTCCGTGTTCTTTCCGCTGCGGGCCAATTCCCGGGCCTGACGGACGGCGTCGTCAAAGGCGACCACGTCGATGCGGTGTTCCAGCGGATTGAGGACGTAGCCGGGGTGGGACGTCGTGATCAGGGGCATGGAGTCCGAGGCGCCCTTGAACACTTTGCGCAGACCCGCGACGCAGATGGCTATCTGGTTGCGGGCGGTGGTGGGAGCGCCGGACGGCCAGACGGTGTCGATCAGGCTGTCCACGGAGACGATCCGGCCGGGTGCCAGCAACAGCATGGTCAGCACCGTCCGCTGGCGGGCTCCGCCGAGGTGGACCGACACCCCGTCGATTTGAGCGTCGAGTGGCCCCAACAGACTGAACAAGACCTCTCGCATGGCTGCGACCCCCTGAGCTTGCCGCCGTGACGCGTCCCCCGTGCGCCCTGCCCATATGATCAGTTACCCGCCGGTAGGTCCACGTTCAACGATCTCCGGATCAAAACATGGACATTGCTCTTGCCAACAGCGATATACGGCGCGGAGAGATTCCTTATGGGCGTGTAAGGGTTTCGTGGCATTCCGGCATTCCGGTATTCGGGGAATCCCCGGGCACGATCCCGGCCCCGGTGGTGTTTCACCCCGGGGCCGGCGTCGTGTCGTGGCAGGCGTCGCGTCCTGGCAGGGGTCAGGCGGCGACCACTCGGCTCACCAGTTGGTCGCGGATGCGGGAGGGGATCTCCGGGGCGAAGCGCTGGAGGTAGTGGTCCATGTGGGAGTCGTCGCCCACCAGGAAGGGGAGGTCGAAGACCAGGAGCTTGCGGACCGCCAGGAGGGGGAGCGGGGCGCGCAGGGGACGGAAGGACTCGTTGTAGAGACCCGGCTCCTCGCACACCGGGTGGAACTGGCCGATCATCAGGCCCTCCGCCACGAACTCGTCCTTGGCCTTACGCTGGAGTTCGTCCAGTTCCACCGAGTCCGTCGGGTCGAAGCCCGGGAGGACCAGGAGGATCGTGAGGAGCTCGCGGTCGTCCGGGGAGAGGGGCTCGGAGAGGGTCGCGTGGCGGGTGCGGAGGGAGTCCACCGCCTGACTGAGGTCCTCGCAGTCGGCCGAGGGGAGGGCCAGGTGGAACAGCTCCTTGCGCAACGAGGGCTGCGTGTACGGGCACACCGGGCCGGAGCGGCCCAGCTCGGGGTGGCTGGAGACCAGGAAGTCCCGGCTCCACATGAGGACTTGCAGGAGCGGGCCGATCGCGTCGGCCGGCACCTCGCCGCGCGCGATCTCGCCCGCGGTCCACGACTGGATCAGGTCGTCGCCCCTCATCGGGGGTCCCTCCACATCGGTCGAAGGAGTGGGCCGTCCGCGGGGAGGGCGATGTCCTCGCCCACGCGCTCGAAGCCGACGCGGCGGCAGGCGGCCTCGCCGCCCTGCGAGCTGGCTTCCGAGTAGACGGGTACGCCTTCGGCGTCCGCGCGGGCCAGGACTTCACCCAGGAGTCGGGTGATCAGGCCGCCCTGCTGGCGGCCGGCGCGGACCGCGCCGAAGGAGACGTAGTAGTGCGGCGGGCCGTGCGGATGGCGTTCGGCCTGGAGGCGGGCGATCGTGCGCAGGGCGTCCGCGTGCTCGCCCAGGGCCTCGGCGAACGCCGCGTCCAGCGCCTCCTCGTCCGGCTCGGCGCCGGGCGGCAGGAAGAGCAGCACCGCGTCGCCGTCCGGGGTGGTGAGCACCGCGTCGTACGAGGCGGAGAGCTCGACGAACACGCGGAAGAACCCGGGCAGCAGCTCGGCTCGAAGCCGCTCGTCGGGGATCATCCAGCGGGTCAACGCGTCCTCGTGGAAGGCGTCCGCGAGGAGGGCGGAGAGGTGGGTGATCCGGGACCGGCTCAGCCGGTTCGGGGTGAGTGCGGTGGTCGGGGACAAGGTGGGCCTCCTGTGGGATGGGATGGGAGGGCGTGTTCGGTCAGGCACGGCCGTGCGCGGCCAGTTCCGCCACACGGGTGTGGAGCACCGGCAGGTAGTGCTCGTGCTCCGGCTTGATCAGGACGCTGCGGATCACCCGGGCCGCGTCCGCGTCGCGCACCACGCGCGGGTGGCGTCGTACGAACGCGTCGGCGTCCGCGCGCAGCACGCTGAGGAACACCGGATCGGCCTCGGCGGTCATGCCGTCGCGCAGCAGCCGGTCCGAGGCGGCGTCGATGGAGGAGAGGGAACCGTCGGCGGTCGTCGGGAAGTAGGTGACGATGTCCAGGTCCGGGTGCTGGTAGAGGGTCAGGTCGGCGCTGGTGGCGAGGAGGTCGGACCACTGGAGGGCGGCGCGGCGGTTCGCGGCGAGGATGCGGCCGAAGCCGTCCGGGGTGAGGGGGAGGAGTTGCAGGGTCAGCCAGAGGGCCGCCGCCGCGGCGCCCGCGCGTGAGCACTCCAGGCTGATCTCGCCCAGGTGCAGGTCCGAGTCGGTGAAGTACGTGTACGGGGAGTCGTGCGCGAAGTGCCGGCCGGCCCGGGGGTCCGGGAAGAGGACCGCTCCGCAGCCGTAGGGCTGCAGGCCCTGCTTGTGCGGGTCCACGACCACCGAGTCGCATTCGGCTATCGCCCGCCAGGGGGCCGGGTCGATGTCGCCGGTGGCGGAGCGGCCCAGGATGGCGTAGAAGCCGCCGTACGCCGCGTCGACGTGGACGCGGGCGCCGTAGCGCCGGGCCAGGGGCAGTACTTCGTGGACCGGGTCGACCGCGCCCAGGCCGGTGGTGCCGGTGGTGACGACGACCGTGCCGATCCGCCCGCCGCGCAGGGCGTCCTCCAGGGCGTCGAGGTCGATGCGGCCGTGGGCGTCGACGGGGATGCGGTGGCCCTCCATGCCGAGGACGTGGCACATCCGCTCGTGCGTGTAGTGGCACTCGCTGCTGTACGCGATGCCGCGGTCCGGGTGCAGCTGCCTGGCGACGTACAGGGCCTCCAGGTTGGCCATCGTGCCGCTGGTGGTGAGGTGCCCGACGTGCGCGGGGAGGCCGAACATGGCGGCCAGTTCGGCGACCGCCTCGCGTTCCATCTCGGTGGTCGCGGGGCCGCCCTCCGCGGCGTGGTTGTTCGGGTTGAAGAGCATCGCGGTGAGGTAGCCGGTGACGGCCGCCGGATGCGGGGGCTTGACCATCTGTCCGGCGTAACGCGGGTGGAAGAACGGATAGTTGTGGTCCATCCGCTTCGCGAGGCGGTCGAACGCCTCGGTGAACGCGTCGGGGTCGGTCCGGTGGGCGTCGTGGGTCTCGTACGGACCGAACTGGCCGCCCCAGCGTTCGGCCACCCCGAGGGCGCGCGGCAGCCAGCCGCGTAAGTCGTGCAGGTCGTTCAGGTCCACGGGAGCCTCCCCCAGCGGCCGCCGGGCAGGGCGGCACAAGTCGTGCGTACGCGGTCGTACGTACGCACGAGTAAGGGTTGCCCGGCCCCCGCAAGGCCCGCGCAACCTGACCCCATCCGGGCTCGAGCGACCTGCGAGGCGGCTCTGTTCCACTCGCGGCGCGACACCCGCGCGGTCCCCACCCGTCCCAGGAGGAAACCCATGGTCACCAGACGCAGCGTGCTCGGCGGCGCCATAGGCGCGGCCGGTGCCGGCCTGCTCACCACCGGCGGGCTGGCGCCGCTGCTCAACGCCGGGTCCGCACAGGCCACGGAGGCGGTCGCCGTCCCGGCGCCGTTCACCGTGCGGATGCCCACGCTGCCGGTGCTCTCGCCGACGTCCGTGCTGGGCGGCCAGGACACGTACGCCGTCACCATGAAGGAGGTGGCGCGCGAGATCATCCCCGGGGTGCAGACGAAGGTCCTCACGTACGACGGCCACTTCCCGGGGCCGGTGCTGCGGGCCCGCAGCGGGCGGAAGGTGTCCATCCGGCACCGCAACAACCTGACCATGCCGGTCTCGGTGCACCTGCACGGCGGCAGCGTCTCACCGGAGAACGACGGCGGCCCGATGGACACCTTCGGGCCGGGCACCTCGCGCACCTACAGCTACCCCAACCAGCAGCCGGGCGCCGCGCTCTGGTTCCACGACCACGCGCACCACATGGAGTCGGAGCACGTCTTCCGCGGCCTGTCCGGCATGTACCTGCTCTCGGACGAGACCGAGCGCGCGCTGCCGTTGCCGGCCGGGCAGTACGAGGTCCCGATCGCGCTGCGCGACGCCCGCTTCGACGAGGCCGGACAGCTCGTCTACCAGATGGACGACGTCTTCGGCCGGACCACGATCCTCGCCAACGGCCGCCCGTCCCCCTATGTCGAGGTCGCCGCTCGCAAGTACCGCTTCCGGCTGCTCAACTCCTCCAACATGCGCTTCTTCCAGCTGCGCCTGTCGGACGGCGGCCAGATCATCCAGATCGGCACGGACGGCGGACTGCTGGAGCGCCCCTTCACCACGGACACCGTCGGGCTGTCCCCGGCGGAGCGCGCCGACGTGGTCATCGACTTCTCCCGCTACCCGGTCGGCACGAAGATCGTCCTGGAGAACACCCTGGGCCCGGGGACGCCCGACCAGGTGGGCAAGGTGCTGCGCTTCGACGTCGTGCGGACGGCAGCCGACCCGAGCAGGGTGCCCGACCAGCTGCGCACCCTGCCGGCCATGCGGACGGCCACGGTCCAGCGCAACATCGTCCTCAGCATGGACGAGGACGGCCGCGCGGAGCCGAGGGGCCTGATGGACGGCCAGGAGTGGGACTACCAGCGCATCGACCAGACGATCGCGCACGGCACGTCGGAGATCTGGACCGTCACCAACGCGAACAAGATCATCCCGCACAACTTCCACATGCACCTGATCCAATTCCGGGTGCTGGAGCGCAACGGCGCCCCGGTGGCCCCGGCCGAGGCGGGGCTGAAGGACACCGTCCGGCTGTTCCCCGGCGAGACGGTGAAGCTCCACGCCACCTTCGACACCTACAAGGGGACGTACGTCTACCACTGCCACCTGCTGGACCACTCGGCGATGGGGATGATGGCGAACTTCCGGGTGCGCTGAGCCCGCGCGGCCGCCGTCCGGCGGGGCGCGCGGCCGGGCCGTCGCCCCGCTCGACGAACGCTCAAGGGCGAGCCGAGGGAGCGTCGCGAGAATCTGTGCAACAGACCATGTCCGGCCGTGTCCCCCACGGATCTCCGCATGAGTCCACGTGTACGAGTACGGCCGCTTGAGCCCCGCTCAAGCACTGGTGGAAACCCATGGCAGGGCATTGGCGGGGAGTGCCACGATCGGATGTCCGTGCCGAGGGCGAGCACTACTCCCACCACCCCAGATGAGGATGTCCCATGAACTCCAATCCGGCCGGCAGCGGCTACTACGCCCCGCCCCAGCAGCCCGCGCCGGCGTCCGCCGAGCGTTCCGGGCTCGCCACCTCCCTGCTGATCGTCTCGACGGTCCTCATCGGCCTGATGGCGGGCCTGTTCTTCGCCTTCGACGTCTCGGTCATGCCGGGCCTGGCCGCGGGCGACGAGCACACGTACGTCACCGCCATGCAGAACTTCAACTCGAAGATCGACGGCAACGGACTCTTCGGCATGGCGTTCATCGTCGCCCTGCTCGCGTCCGCGGCTTCCGCGATCATCGAGTTCCGCAAGGGCCGGCGCAACGTGGCGATCTGGGTCGGGGCCGCGGCTCTGGCCTACTTCGTCGTACTGATGATCACCTTCTCCGTGAACATCCCGCTCAACAACGAACTCGCCGACGTCGGCGACGCGGCGAAGCTGACGGACTTCTCGATCGTCGAGAAGTTCAAGACCACCTGGGTCTCCACCAACATCCTGCGCACCCTGCTGTGCACGTTGGGCCTGACCGCCATGGCCCGCGCCCTGATCCTCTTCGGCAGGGCCACCCGCTGATCCACCGACCCCGCCGGTCCTGATCCCCCCACGCTGCGAAACGAAGTCCCCCGGCCCACCCGACCGGGGGACTTCGTGCGTTCGGGCGTCGTCCGGTCGGGCCGGGCCGGCCGGCTCAGACCGTCTGGCCGTTCAGGTACAGGGCCCAGGCCAGGAAGCCGACGGCGGCGGTGCACAGCAGGGTGCGCCAGACGTTGGCGCGGACCCAGGGGCCCTCGAAGGCGCGCCGGACGGCGGCCGGGTCGGCGATCCGGGCGACCGGGCCGGCCTTCTCCAAGGCGTTGTTCAGCGGGATGTTCACCTTGTTGGTGACGCCCATCGAGACGATGTAGCAGACCAGGGCGGCGATCAGCGGCGGCAGTACGTCACGGCCGTCGGACGGGACGTGCAGGGCCAGGGCCAGGGCGGTGAAGAGGAACGCGCCGATGTAGCCGAGGACGAACCAGCCGTTGAGGATGGCCTTGTTGATGTGCTGCATGACCTCGATGACGGTCCGGTCGTCGGAGCGCTTCAGACCGGGCATCACGGAGACGGAAAAGCCGTAGAACAAGCCGCTGACCAGGCCCATGGTGACGGTCGCGGCGATGAGCGAGGCCAGGCGTGCGGTCTCCATACGGTCTCCCCCTGGGTCATCGGTTCTTCGGGAACGGGTCATCAAATAGTCAAGGCACGGCGACTATACGGGGGTAGGTCCCATGGGGCGCGGAGGATTCGAGCAGCCCTCCAGTGCGTCTTGAGCGGTCGTGTACGAACTCCGGTCGAAGAGAGGGGAGTTCGCCGGATCGCATGGGCCTGGGCACTTGGAAAACAAACGGGCCCGCCGGTATATTTTCGGCTCCGGATGGACACGGGCACGGGTTGTCGATGGGGAGGGCACCGCTGTGCAGGGGTTACATCACACGCAGGCGCACGTGGTCGTGGTCGGCGGGGGGCCGGTCGGCATGCTGGTGGCCGCAGAGCTGGCCGCGTACGGGGTCGAAGTCGTCCTGTTCGAACCAGAGGCCCGGGTCGCCGATTGGCCCAAGGCGACCACGCTCCACGCAAGGGCCGTGCAGAGCCTGGCCAGGCGCGGCCACCTGCCGACGGCGGCGGTCGCACCCGCCGGTGCGGCCGGCAGCGGCGCCTTCCACTTCGCGGGGATGCCCGGCCTGCTCATCGAGGCTCCGGAGACCGAGCCCCAGCCGATCCTCAAATGCCCCCAGGCGGAGCTGGAGCGGCGGTTCGAGGAGCGGGCCCGGGCGGCCGGGGCGCGGATCCTGCGCGAGCACCGGGTGACGGAGGTCGTCCAGGACGCGGACGGGGTGCGGGTCACGGCCGACGGGCCGCGGGGGACGATCGCCTGCACCGCCGCGTACGCGGTGGGGGCGGACGGCGCGCGCAGCACCGTCCGCGAGCGGACCGGCATCGCCTGCGACACCCAGCCGGCCACGGTGGCCTCGCTGATGGGCACGGTCACGGTCACGGACCCGGACTCGCTGGCGCAGGGCTGGCTGCGCACGGAGCGGGGCTGGATCGCGGCCAAGCGGGACGCGGAGGGCCGGATGCACATCCGCACGCTCGACTGCGCCGGCGCCCACGCCGACCGGCAGCTGCCGCCCACTCTGGAGGAGGTGCGGCGCGAGGTGTCCCGGATCGTCGGACACGACGTGGCGATGGAGGACGGGCGCTGGCTGAGCAGGTTCAGCGATGTCTCCCGGCTGGCCCGCACCTTCCGGCAGGGGCGGGTCTTCCTGGCGGGGGACGCGGCGCACGTGCACTTCCCGATCGGCGGCCAGGGCCTCAGCACCGGAGTGCTGGACGCCCTCAACCTGTCCTGGAAGCTGGCGCTCGCGGTGCGCGGCACGGCGGCCCCGGAGCTGCTCGACACCTACGACGCGGAGCGCCGGCCGGCCGCCGGGCGCGTCGTCGAGAACACCCGGGCCCAGCTCGCACTGATGCGGCCGGGCCCCGAATCGGACGCCCTGCGCTCGGTGTTCACCGAGGTGCTGGCCGCGGACGGCGGCCGCAGGCTACTCGGAGGCATGATCAGCGCGCAGGACACGGTCCTCCCGGCGGGCGCCGGCCGGCCGTCGCCCGGAGCCGGAACGTTCCTGCGCAATGTGGCGCTCCACACCGAGTCGGGCGACACCGATGTGATCGGGCTCCTGCGGGACGGCCGCCCGTTGTTGCTGCTGCTGGGCGAGCGGGGTGCCGCCTTCGAGGACGAGGCGCGCTCGTGGGGGCAGACCCTGTACGTGGTGCGCGCGCGGCGCGCGTCCGACGTGCCCTACGACGCCCTCCTGGTCAGGCCGGACGGCTACATCGCCTGGACACCGGGTGCGACGGGCCTGTCGGCCGCCCTGTCCGGGTACGTCGTCGACGGCGCCGGCGCGGCGAGCGGGGCGCGTACGGCCGTTCAGCCCGGCCGGCCCGCCAACTCCAGTTCGTCGGCCGCCTTGAGGGCCTCGGCGTAGACCATGGCCCCCCTGCCCTCGGAGAGGTCGAGCGACGCGAGGACGGACGGCACCACCACGCTGGGCAGCAGATGGCGCATCAGGGCGGAGACCCTGATCGCCAGGTCGCCGTAGTCGCAGATGGCCTGGGACATGGCCTGGATGCCGGCGAACGATCCCACGATGACGTCGACGGTCTCGGTGATCACGACGTGCGGCAGCAGCTCGCCCTGTTCCCGTGCCTCCTGGAAGAAGGGCACGGTGACCTCGCTCCATCGCAGGAAGGGGCCACTGCGGTCCAGGCCGTGCGCCTGCTGGTCCATCGACAGCCGGACGCCCGCCCGCACCATGGGATCGGTCTGCAGGCGGTACGCGTGCATCATGACCCCGTCGAGGATCTGCTGGATCTTGGAGGCCCGGGGCGGGGGGACGAGGCGGTGGTCCTGCTCGGCGAGCACCCCCTGGGCCAGGTCCTCCTTCGACTGGAAGTGGAAGTACAGGGCCCCCTTGGTCACCCCGGCCTCGGTGAGGATCTGCGAGATCGTGGCGGCTTGGTAGCCCTGGTCCTCGAACACTTTGGCCGCCGCGGACAGGATCGCCTTGCGCGTGCGTACGGCACGGACCTGTTCAGCCATTCCGCTTCCTCCCTCCTCAGGGTCGACGAGTACTGGGGGTCGGTAAAAAAACCGCCGAGTTCGTATCTTACAGCGAGTAATGGCCGTCGGCCGAGGGCGCCGGTGGAAATGTGGTGCAGAAGGGAAGTCGGATGATCCTTGTCACTGGAGCCACCGGGACGATCGGGCGGGAAATCGTCCGTCGGCTCCCCGCCGGCGCGGCGGTACGCATCATGGCCAGACGTCCGGAGTGCGTCACGGGGGCGTCGGGGCGGGCCCGGATCGTGTACGGCGACTACGAGGACCCGAGGTCGCTGGAGCGGGCCCTGAACGGGGTGCGGGCCTTCTTCCTCCTGACCAACCGGTTAGGACAGGACGACGCCCGCCTCATCGATGCCGCGCGGACGGCCGGGGTGCGCCACGTGGTGAAGCTGTCCGCCGCCGCGGTCACCGACCGCGGAGCCGACGATCTGGTCACCAGGGCCCAGCGCGCACAGGAGGAACTGGTGCGGGGATCCGGTATGGCCTGGACCCTGCTGCGCCCTCGCGCGTTCATGTCGAACACCCTTTCCTGGCGGTCGTCCATCCGGCAGCACGGAGTGGTCAGGGCCGTGTACCCCTCGGCGGCGAGTTCGTGCGTCGATCCGCGGGACGTGGCGGAAGTGGCGGTGCGGGCCCTCACCGAGGACGGGCACGCGGGCATGACCTACACCCTGACGGGACCGGAGCCGATGACGGCGGTTCAGCAGACGGCTCAACTGGCCGAGTTGCTGGGGCGTTCTCTGCGCTGCGAGGAACTGGGGCCCGAGCAGGCGCGCGTCGAGATGGGGCGGCGCCATCCCGAGGCGGTGGTGGAGGCGTTGCTGTACAGGGCGAGCCGTCAGTGCGAGGCGGCCAAGGGCCAGGTGGGGGAGACGGTTCCCGCTCTGCTGGGGCGTCCGGCCGGTTCCTTCCGGAACTGGGCGGCGGATCACCTGGGCGCGTTCGTGTCCGATCCGGGCACGGTGGACGCGGACACCGGGTCAGGAGCCGTGTGACCCCGCGGTCACCACGGAGTCGAAGATGAGGGCGCCGTCCTGATGTGCGGTCACCAGGACCGCGCCCCCGTCGTCGGGGCCCCCGGCGACGCGGCGGGCCTGGACCATGCAGGGCGCGTCCAGCTCGCCGTACCGCCTGAACCGGCTGGAGATGCTGAGCGGGAGGTAGGAGGAGCGCCCCAGCACGGCGGCCGTGGCCTGCCGGGCGGCCTCCATGAACACCATGCCCGGGACGTGGTCCACCGGGTGATCGAAGAGTACGGGGTGCCGGGTGTCCACCCGCAGCTGCCAGCGGTCCGGCTGGGCGGTGGGGGAGAGGACGACGTCCATGGGGGACATGCGGCCGACGCCCTGCGGCGCCGCCGGGCTGATCAGCGGGAGCGGGTTCCAGTCGCCGTCGAGGGTGTGGTCGCCGCGCAGGCGTCTGTACACCCCCGGCGCCAGGCAGGAGAAGGAGCCCCATCCGGTGGCGACGACGTCCCCGTCGCGCCAGAAGACGGACTCGAAGCCGAGCTTCGACACGTTCTTGCCGCGGCGCTCGACCTCCGTGCAGGTGATCTCGATGTGCAGCGTGGCCGGCGACCAGCCGACGTGCAGGAACTCGGGCCGTACCGACACTCCGCCTTCCCGCATGAGGAAGTGGTGGCCGAGCGGGATCCCGAACTCGGCGTGGCCGAGGAGGATGCTGAACTGGCGGACCGTCTCGCACGTGATGAGGGGGTCGTGGTAGCCGCCCGCGACCGGGGTGAAGAAGCTGTGGGCGCGGGGCCACTGCGCGGTCACGAGGAAGCGGTCCTCGTCCATGCGCTGCCAGTCGGTGAGGAGGACCTCGGCGACGGAAGCCCGGTGGACGAGTTCCTTGGGAACGGTGACGGTCAGGGACGGGAAGTCGTAAGGCCGGGGCATGGGAGCCGCGGAGCTTCCGGCTCGGGTGTGGTTCATCGTGCTGCGCTCGACGCGGAAGGTGCTCGTGGACATTGCTCCCCCTGGGCTTCGGTGGCTAGAAGGGCTGCGGTGTCTCTGAGCCGGGAAGATACAGACCAGCCGGTTTAATTTCTAGCGGTTCTCGACCCTCCGTTATCGGGTGAAGTGGAGCGATCTTCTTCGGTTCACCCATCGACCCTGGTCGGAAGAGCCTTCCTGCGTTCCACCCCGGTTTGATCCGACCTGCTCCGGGCTTCGTTCCGCCGACGGGCCCGTCGAGCGGGGTGCGAGTCGTCCTCGAGCGTCGGCACCGAGGCTGCCGAGCGCCCCGGGCGGGTCGATCTGCCTGGCCGGCCAAACGGAGTGATCTCCCCCGTCTTAAAAACCGCACAAGCGGTTTGTTAGGCTGGACTGTTGAGCGGGACCGCACTCCCGCGCGGCGCCGCGGCATCTACGCCATGCCCACCTCCCGGCGGGCGCGGCACTCTCTCGCAGTGACGGAGCAGTCCATGGTCAAGCAGGAACGCGCGGCACGTACGCGCGAAGCCCTGATCCGGTCGGCGGCCGAGATCTTCGATCGGGAGGGCTTCCCGGTCGCGTCGCTCACCGCGATCAGTTCGCTGGCCGGGGTGAGCAACGGAGCGCTGCATTTCCACTTCGCGAACAAGGCGGCACTGGCCGACGCGGTCGAGACGGCGGCGCTGACCCGGCTGATGGCCGTCGCCGACGTCGAGCCCCCGTCCGGGGTGAGTGGGATGCAGCTCCTGATCGACGTCACCCACGGACTGGCCGCGGCGCTGCGCGCGGACGCCGTGCTGCGGGCCGGCTTCGAGCTCAGCGGTGAGGTGTCCCGCGCGCCCCAGGTCGACCTGCGCGGGTGGTGGCGGCACTGGGTCGAGGAAATGCTGGAACGGGCCGCCACCGGAGGCGAGTTGCGTCCGGAGGTGGCGGCCGGTGACGCGGGTGGTGCCGTGGTGGCCGCGACCGTGGGGTTCGAGGTGCTCGGGGCGCGGGACGCGGAATGGCTCTCGGGCTCCACGGTCACCGGGTTCTGGCGGCTGCTGCTGCCGACGCTCGTCGCGCCGGAGCTGCTCGGGGAGCTGGTGGCCGGAGGGACCCGAACCGCGTAGTCAGTACAGCTCATCCGGTTTGTTTTTGAGCGTATCGGTCCGTTCTGGAGCACCCCTGGAGTCTCTCTGTGGCGGCCGTCGATGGGTGCATGAATGGCATATATGCAGGTCAGAGGGATGTTTGCGGGATCGCCAGGTAGGTGATGAACTGAAAACAGCACGGTCGGTTTTCTATTGACAAACCGTGGGTCCTGTTTTTAACTGGGATCGGCTCATCCAAGGACAGGGGAGTACGGCGTGGACATCGAAGTACTGGGCACACTGGCCGTGCGGGAACAGGGGATCTCCGTCACGCCGACCGCCCCCAAGCCGCGACAGGTACTGGCGATACTGGCGCTCCATGCCGACCAGGTGGTCCCGGTGTCGGCACTCATCGAGGAGCTGTGGGCGGGCACCCCGCCGCGCAGCGCCCGGACCACGCTCCAGACCTACGTACTGCAGTTGAGGACGCTCATCGCGACGGCCCTGGAGCAGGGCCCGCCCGTCGAGGGCGAGGCCGAGGACGGGGGCCGGCGGCGCACGGCCAAGGACGTGCTCGTCACCCTGCCCGGCGGCTACCTGCTCGACAGCGGCGGCGGCCTCAGTGACATACGCGAGTTCGAACGGCTCTCCGGAATGGGCTACCGGGCCATGGACGCCGGCGACTTCCCCGGCGCGGCCCGCAAGCTGCGCGAGGCCCTGGCACTGTGGTCCGGCCCCGCCTTCGCCGACGTGCAGGGCGGGATCCAGCTGGACATGGAGACCCGGCGGCTGGAGGAGACCCGGCTCTGCGCCCTCGACCAGCGCATCGAGGCGGACCTCAGACTCGGCCGCCACCGCGAGCTGCTCGCCGAACTGACCGTGCTCGTCAGCCAGTACCGCACGCACGAGAACCTGCACGGCCAGTTCATGCTGGCCCTGCACCGCTCCGGCCGCCGGGGCGAGGCCCTCGACGTCTACCAGCGGCTGCGCGCGACGCTCGTACGGGAACTGGGCCTCGAACCTTCCACCTCGCTGCGCCGGCTCCAGCGCTCCATCCTCATGGCCAGCCCCGACGGCCTGGCAGAGGTGCCGGAGGCGGGTGGCGGACGACTGGTACGCGTGGGCTGACATGGCCGCGCGCGTGAGGGCGACACCTCAGACTGCGGACCGCGCGACGGACCGCACCGCCGACCGGACGGCAGCCCGTACGATCTCCCAGACCACGACCCGTACGACGGCCCGGACCGCGGTACGCGTCGCGGCACGGCCTCGGGGCCGGAGCGCGGGCCGGGAGGGCAGCGTCGTGCAGGAGCGGTCGGAGCGGACCCGCCGCAAGCTCGTGCACGCCGGAGCGGAGTGGTTCCACCGCCACGGCTACGCCAATGCGACGCTCGGCGGGATCGCCGGCTCGGCCGGAGTGACCAAGGGGGCCCTGTACTTCCACTTCGCCTCCAAGGACGAACTCGCCGTGGCCGTCCAGGAGCGGGGCCGCGCCCTGCTCGACGAATCCCTGCGGGCCCTGGAGGCCTCCGGGCTCTCCCCGCTCCAGTCGCTGGTCGACGCGACGCACTGGCTGGCCCGGGCCCTGCACGACGAGCCGGCCGTGCCCGCCAGTTTCCGGCTCACCAAGGAGTGCGCGGACACCCTGCCGAGCCTCACCGACTTCCACCGCGTCTGGGTCTCGGCGGCCTGCGGGCTGCTGCGCCGGGCCCGGGACGCGGGCGAACTGCGCGAGGGCTGCTCCTGGGAGAGCGCCGAATCGCTCGTCGCCGCGACCGTGTGCGGGATCGAGGTGATGGCGGGCACCGGAATGCCCGGCGCGGAGCTCCAGCGCAGGGTGGCCGCTCTGTGGACGCTGCTGCTGCCCGGCCTCGTACCCGAGGGCGCGGCGGGCGGCTTCCGTACGGCGGCGCCGAGGGCCGCGTACGCACACGGATTCTCGGGCAGCGCCGGCTGACCCGCAGCGGTGCCGGTTTGGAGGAGTCACCGATGACGAACGACCGTTCTTCCGCTCCACCACGCTCCGCCGACGTGCTGCCCGACATCATCGGGGTGCTCGGCGACGTGCTGAAGGTGGACCCGCAGAAGATCGACCCCGAGCAGACCTTCCAGTTCCTCGGCCTCGGCTCGCTGCTGATCGCGGAGTTCGTGGCCGTGGTCAACGCCCGGTACGGGACCTCCCTGTGCCCGAGCGACCTCTACGACCACCCCACTCCGGCGGCCTTCGCCCGGGAGGTGGTGCGGGCGGCCGAGCCGGTGGCGCTGCAGGTGGTTCCGGCCGGTCACCTCATTCCGGCGGTCACGCAGGCTGCGCCGGTTCCGCCGGTTCCGGGCATGGAGATCGTCGACGTACTGCGCGAGCAGCTCACCGCGATCCTGTGCTGCGACAGCTGGGACGTGGACGCGGACACACCGTTCCCGAGGCTGGGGGTGGACTCGCTCCTCGGCGCGGAGTTCGTCTCCGTCGTCAACCGCGTCTTCGGGCTGAGCGAGCGGGCCGTGGTGCTGCACGAGTACCAGACGCTGGACGCGCTCGCCGCGTACGTGGCCCGGCAGACCGGGGTCCGGACGGCCCCGCCGGCCGTCCGTGAGCTCGAACTCCTGCTGGACGCCCTGCAGGACGGGCGGCTCAGCGTCGCCGAGGCGCTCCTGCTGCTGCCGCGCCGAGCCCAGGTCTGACGGGGAGACGGGCCGGGATGGACGAGCGGGAGATTCTCACCCGGTTCAAGGACGGGACCCTGGACCGGAGACAGGCGGTCGCCCTGCTGGCGCCGGCCGTCGGCCCGGTCGGCCCCGTCGGCACGCTCGGGACCGTCAACGGCGTCAACGGCGTTAACGGTGTCGATGCCATCGACGCCTTCGGCGGTGCCGACGGGATGGTCGTGACGGTCGAGCCTTCGGCGCCGTACGGACCCTCGGTGCGCGAACTGCCCCTGCGGGCGGCCCCCGTGGCCGTCGTGGGGATGGCCGGCCGCTACCCCGGGGCCCCCGACCTGACGGCGTTCTGGCGCGTGCTGCGCGACGGTCGGGACACGGTCGCGCCGCCGCCGCCGGGCCGGCCCGGCGGTGAACCGGGGCACTACCTGGAGCGGGTCGGGGAGTTCGACGCGGAGTTCTTCGGGCTCGACCCGAAGGAGGCCGCGCTGACCGACCCCCGGGAGCGGCTGCTGCTGGAGACCGCCTGGGAGGCCTTCGAGGACGGCGGATGCACCGGCAGCCGGCTCGACGCGCTGCGCGCCCCGGACGGTACGCCCCGCAACGTCGGGGTGTTCGTCGGCGCGGGGGCGGGCGACTGGCCGCTGCTCGCCGCCGAGGCGGGGGCGGACTCGCGGGGCGGCCAGTGGGACATCGCCAACGGGGTGTCCCGGGTGCTCGGCCTGACCGGCCCCAGCCAGTGCGTGGACACCGCCGAGGCCTCCGTGCCGACGGCGCTGCACCTCGCGCTCACCGCCCTGGAACGCGGGGAGTGCACGGCCGCCCTCGTCGGAGGCGTCCACCTGCTCCTGCACCCCTGGAGCCGACGGCCGGGCGCCGGCGAGGCGGTGGGGGCACTGCTGCTGAAGCCGCTGGACCGGGCCCTCGCCGACGGCGACACCGTGCACGCCGTCGTCCGGGGCAGCGCGGCGGTCCACGCCCGGGGCGGGGCGGCCCTCGCGGCGGCCCTGGAACGGGCCGGGCTCGCCGAGCAGGAACCGGGCCTGCGGGAGACCGCGCCGTGCGCGCGTCCCTCCGTCGGGGAGGGCGGCCCGGCCACCGGACTGGCACTGCTGACCCGGGCCGTCCTCCAGCTGCGCCACGGCGTCCTGCTCCCCGGGCCGGGTCGCGAGGCCGCCGAACCCTGGGGCCGCCCCGACCCGACGGACCCCGCGGTACCCCGGCGGGTGGTCGCGGGCCTGCGCGGCGCGGGCGGGGTGGACGCCCAGGTGGTGCTGGAGGAGTACGCGGCCCCGGTGCCGGCGGTGCGGACGCTCCCGGCCGGCCGTGCGGAACTCGTACTGGTCTCCGGACCCACCCCGGAGCACGCGCGGGCCACGGCTCGGCGGCTCGGGGAGTGGCTGCGGGCGGGCCACGGGGCGCCGGGCCACGGGGCGCCGGGCCACGAAGTGCCGGCGGGCGGTGAGGTGCCGGGAGGCGGTGAGGTGCCCGGCCTCGCGGCGGTGGCGCGCGGACTGCGGACCGGGCGCGCGGCCATGGACTGCCGCATCGCCTTCGTCGTCCACGGCGTGGAGGAACTCGGGCGCCTCCTGGAGGAGGCGGAAGCGCCGTGCGCGGACCTGCGCGGCGGGCGCCGGGACCCGATGCGCCTCGGCGAGGCCCCCGAGAGCGCCGACTACCTCGCCGCCCTGTGGCGCGGCGGTCGGCTCGGGCAACTGCGCGACCTGTGGCTGACCGGGGTGGACGTGGACTGGGCCGCGCTGGAGGCGGCGTCGGGCGCCGCTGCCGTATCGGTCCCGATCCCGCCGTCCGCCCTGCTGCGCACCGCGCTGTGGCTGCCGGCGCGGTGAGCGTCGGCCGGTGAGCATCAGCCTCTGGTTCTGCCCCGACGCCGACCTCGCCCCGGCGGTCTCGGCGACCCTCGCCGCGCACTGGCTCGACGAGCAGGAAAGGGAGACCGCCTCCCGCTTCCTCTTCGAACGGGACCGGCGCCAGTACCTCGTGGCGCACACCCTGCTGCGCCGGGTGCTGGCCATGGAGACCGGGATCCCCGAGGCGGAGGCCGTCCTGCGGCGCTCCCCCTACGGCAGGCCCCACCTCATGCCGCCGCCGGGCGGACTCCCGCGCGGCGGCGCAGCTCTGGACTTCAACCTCGCCCGTACGCCCGGCCACACCCTCGTCGGCGTGGCCCGCGGCCACCGCATCGGCGTGGACGTGGAGCACCTCGGTCGGGGCACGGCGGCCCTGGACGGCATCGTCGAGGGCTTCCCGCGGGCGGAGCGCGACTGGATCGGCGCGGCGCCCCGGGGCCGCGCGCGCACCCGCCGCGCCATGCGGTTGTGGACGCTGCGGCAGGCGTACGCGAAGGCGTGCGCGGAAGGCGGCGCCGCACCGGACCCGACCGCGTCCCCGTCGACGTACACCTTCGCGCGCGCCGACGAGGGCGGCGCCTTCGCCTTCACCGTGGACGGCGACGGGCTCGGGGAGAGCGGGAAGGACCGCTGGTGCTTCCTGGAGTTCGAGCCCGTGCCGGAGACGCTCGCCGCGGTCGCCGTGCGCATCGAACGGCCCGCGGGCGGCCCGCCGCCCGTGCACCTGAGGCAGGGCTTCCCGTGGGCGCGTCCCGCGTCCCGGGTGCTGCGCCTGACCTGACCTGCACCGCTCGCGTGACTTGAAACAGTCCCTCGTTCCAGGGGCGTTCAAGCGTCGTTCGAACGGCTCGTGGCAATGCGGAATCGGGGTGCGAGCCCTTGCGTAAACGGCCTTCGCCAGCATCAACTCCCTTGTCCGACAGGGAAATTGGAAGCGCGCTCGACGGCTGCTCAAGCTTCCGGAGGTTATTCGCGGAGTCCCGCTACCGTGCACGGGTCAAGGCTGGAAATCGAGGGGAACTCGACGAAAGTGACGGAGGAGACCATGCAGATTCAGGTTCTGGGTCCCTTGAGCGCCGAGGTCAACGGGGGCTCGATTGTTCCGACCGCCCGCAAGCCGCGCCAGATCCTCGCACTGCTCGCGCTGTACCCCGGCCGGGTCATGCCCGTACCGACGCTCATGGAGGAGATATGGGGGACGCAGCTGCCGCACAGCGCCCTCACCACCCTCCAGACCTACATACTCCAGCTGCGCCGGCGCCTCGGCACCGCCATGGGGCCGGGGGCCCCGGGCAACGCCAAGGAGGTGCTCGCCACCCGCCACGGCGGATACCTCCTGCAGATCGCGCCCGAGTCCGTCGACGTCCACGAGTACGAGCAGCTCGTGACGCGCGGCCAGAGCGCCTTCGAACAGGGGGACGACGAGACCGCGGCCACCCTGCTGCGCCAGGCCCTCGGCCTGTGGAACGGCAACGCGCTCGTCGACGTGCGCGTCGGGCCGATCCTGGAGATCGAGGTCATGCGCCTGGAGGAGAGCCGGCTCGTCACCACCGAGCGGCGCATCGACGCCGACCTGCGCCTGGGCCGGCACACCGAACTCCTCGCCGAACTCAAGGAGTTGATCGCACGCCACCCGCAGCACGAGGGGCTGCACTCGCAGGCGATGGTGGCCTTCTACCGCTCGGGCCGCCAGGCGACCGGACTCGACATCTACCGCAGAATGCGGGCCCGGCTGATAGAAGACCTCGGGGTGGAGCCCTCGCCGCAGCTCCAGCGGCTGCACCACGCGATGCTCGCCGTCGACCCGGCGCTCGACGTGGTCGCCGGACCGCGGGGAGGATCGACCTTCAACCTGTACGCGGCCTGAGCGGCCCGATCCGGCACGGGAGGGGCACGACGATGGGCGTACGTGTGTGGTGCTTCGCGCACGCGGGGGCCGGGGTCTCGGCCTTCCACCACTGGCCGAGGCTGCTCGGGCCGGGCGTGGAGCCCGACGCGTGGCCGCTGCCCGGGCGGGACCGGCGCCGCCGCGAGGCACGCGTCACCGACCGGGCCGCGCTCCTGGAGGACCTCCAGCCGCTCGTCGCCTCGCTCGCGCGGGCGGAGGAACCGTACGTGCTGTACGGGCACAGCCTCGGCGGGATCGTCGCCCACACCCTCACCCGGCACCTGCACGAGCGCGGACTGCCGCTGCCGGCCCTGCTGGCCCTCGGCGCCGTGCCGCCGCCCGACGGACCCGCCGCGCTCGCGGCCTCCGCGGACCTGCCCGACGCGGCCCTGCTCGCGCTGCTCGACACCTTCGACGCGGTGCCCGACGGCACCGGACCCGGAGACATCTGGCACCGCATGGTCTTCCCCGTCCTGCGCGACGACCTCCGGCTCGCGGGAGCGCTGCGCACCGCCGCCAGGGAAGCCGGGGATCCGCTCCCGGTGCCGGTCCTCGCGGTCTCGGGACGCGAGGATCCGCTGGTCACCCCCGAGGTGGTGGCGGGCTGGGCCCGCTGGACCACGGGCCCGTTCGTCCACCGCACGGTGCCCGGCGGGCACTTCTTCGTACGCGACCGGGTCCTGCCGGGGCTGATCGGACGGGCCGCGCGGGTCGTGGAGCGGGTCACGGGGCCCGCGTCCGCCGTGGTGAGGGGCCGGTGAGGCGGGCCGTCGTCACCGGCCTGGGCGTCGTGGCCCCGGGCGGGACCGGGGTGCGGGGCTACTGGGACCTGCTCACCGCCGGGCGCACCGCCACGGGGGCGCTGACCCGCTTCGACCCGTCCGGGTTCCGCTCCCGGGTCGCCGCGGAGGCCGAGTTCGACGAACTGGGCCGCGGGCTGAGCCTGACGGAGGCGCTGCGGCTCGACCGCGTGGCGCAGTTCGCGGTGGCGGGCGCACGGGAGGCGCTGATCGACAGCGGACTGGCCGGCAGTGGCCTCGTCGGCGGCGGGCCGGCCGGAGCCGCGGATCCGATGCGCCGCGCGGTCTCGCTGGGCAGCGCCCTCGGCTGCGCGAGCTCCCTGGACCGGGAGTTCGCCACCGCCGCGACGGCCGCCGGTACGACCTTCGGGCACGCGCGCGCGGCGGAGCGGCTCTACGACTACTTCGTGCCCTCCTCGATGGCCGCCGAAGTGGCCCGCGCCGTCGGCGCGCAGGGCCCGGTGTCCCTGCTCTCCACCGGCTGCACCTCCGGCCTGGACGCCCTCGGGCACGCCCTCGACCTGATCCGCGAGGGCACCGCCGACGTGGTGGTCGCCGGGGCGAGCGAGGCGCCGATCTCCCCGATGACGCTGGCCTCCTTCGACGCCGTCCGCATCGCCTCGCACCACCGCAACGACGACCCGGCGGGCGCCGCCCGGCCCTTCGACCGCACCCGAGACGGGTTCGTACTGGGCGAGGGCGCGGCCTTGTTCGTCGTGGAGGAACTCGAACACGCACGGCGCCGCGGGGCCCGCGTGTACGGCGAGATCGCCGGGTTCGGCTCGCGCAGCAGCGCCTTCCACATGACCGCGCTGCGCACCGGCGGCGCCGACCTCGCGGAAGCCGTCCGGGCCGCCCTCGACGAGGCGCGCCTGGACCCGGGCGCCGTCGACCACGTGGCCGCGCACGGCTCGGGCACCCGCAGCGGCGACGTGCACGAGACGGTCGCCCTCAAGCGGGCCCTCGGAGCCCACGCCCACCGGGTCCCGGTCAGCGCGGTCGCCTCGATGATCGGCTACTCGCTGGGCGCGCTCGGCGCCCTCGCCGTGGCCGCCTGCCTGCTGGCCGTCCAGCACGGGGTGGTCCCGCCGACGGCGAACCTGCACGAACCCGACCCGGTCTGCGACCTCGACTACACCCCGGTCACCGCCCGCGAGCAGCGCGTCGGGGCGGCCCTCACGGTGGGCAGCGGCTTCGGCGGCACGCACAGCGCGCTGCTGGTGACCCGGGTCTGACGGCCCTTCGACCACGGCCTCGGCCCGTACGCTCCGCCAGGTCGGTCGCGCGGCGCACGAAGTCGACGACCGTGCCCGGTCCAGCTTGGGAAAGCACCCCCTGCGCCGGGTCGAACAGCAACCACAGAAAGCGAGCCACGACGATGCCCGTCATGCGACCTCCGGTAGCAATGTGGGCATCAGCCAGCCCCGGTACCAGCCACGCCAATTGATTCGCCTCCTCCCGCGCCGACCCGGCGGGCACCGGTGGCCGACGGGCGGTGGACCCACCTGGGAGCGCCTTCGCGGAGCGATGGGGCGAGCAGCCGCCTGCCGGGGCCGTGGCCCTGGCCGAGGTGCGGGGCCGGCCCCCACATCCCAGCCCCAGCTGCTCGGCGGTTATCGGTTCCTGATGACGCCCCTAGAGGACGCAGCCCCCGCATGGCTATGACCTGCAAAAACGTGGTGAGGATAGGCATCCTGGGATGCCTATATCGGCATCCTGGGATGCCGATACATGGCGTGTGTGGTCATGTCGTCAGCGGTAAGCGAAGGAACCGTAGGATTCGTTCAGTTACCACTGGCGACATGACGCCTGGGGTAATGTTGAAGGGGTCGGATCGCACAGGTCGGGGGTCGGAATTGCCGAGGAATCCGCGCAGCACCCGCCGGGAGCTGGTCAACAGGCAGACCGGTGAACTGCACGAGCTGTGGGAGGACGAGCCTTCGCGCCGCTCCTACAACCTCGGCGGCCGGTTCGGGCAGTTCTCCTTCGCCCGGATCATGGCCATGCTGGGCAAGGACTCCGGTCTGACCGGTGACGACTTCCGGGTGTTCTTCTACTGCGCGATCCAGACGTACGAGCGGGGCGGTGCCACGGCCGGCGAGGCCGCCGCGTACCTTGGGCTGACACCGCAGGGGACCAGGAGGATCGCGAAGAAGCTGGCGGAGAACAGGATCTTCCTCGTCGCCGAGACCGTGGGTCGCACGATCAAGTACCGGGCCAGCCCCCACATCGTGTCCAGCCTCAGTGGGGAAGAACAGTCGGACGCAGCCGCCGCCTACCACCTTCCTACTCTCCCGGGGAGACCCGACGCAGCACCGAAGGACGAACACCATGTCACGCCAAAGCCCGTACCCCGAGCTCGAAGCTCTGCGTCTGCGGATAAGCGGACTGTCGCACCTCAAGCAAAACCTGCTGATGACGTACGCGATCTTCGGCGGGATGGACCACTCCGTGGAGATGACGGCCGCAGAGCTGGCTGAAATCGTCGGCATTCCCGCCTCGCACTTCTCCCGGAGCCGGCGCGAGCTGGAGGCGGAGGGGTGGGTGGAGTTCACGCACAAGGTGGGTCAGGTGAAGTTCTTCCGTCTCGGCGCGAAGGCCACCGGTCGGCGCGTGGTCGTTCCGCTGCGGCGGATCACCGGCTGACGTGCATCGCCGCGGCGTCGCGACGGGGGCCGGGACCGGCTACGGCAGGTCGTCGCGGGAGACCAGGCGGTGCGCCGTGCGCCAGCGGCCGCGGGAGCGGACCAGGGTGTCCTCCATGACGCACACCCGGTGCACCTTCGGGACGCCGTCCAGCGGGGTCATGTACACCAGGGCGTAGGCGCGGGTGCGGACCGTGCCGTCCGGGCGCTGCTCCACGTCGAGCATGCCGAGCCAGTGCCGCAGCCGCTCGCCCGTGCGCCGCGCCACGTCCTCGTTGTGGCGCACGCACGCCGCCAGCGCGGTCCGCCCGCGCACCGGCTCCGGCAGGGTCGGGACGTCGAAGACGGCCTCCTCGGTGAACGTCGCGGCCCACTGCTCGGCCCGGAACGCATCGAAGAGCTGCATCTGGTGCGCGTAGAACTGCTGGATCCCGGCATAGAGGACGCCGAACTCCACCTGTTCCCGCGCGGATCTGTCCATCGCGTCGATCGTCGTGGTCGGGGTCATGGTGCACAGCTTCTGCAGCGGACATCGAGCCCGCTTCGAATCCTTCTCAAGCGCCCCGGCCGAGGGTGGGGCACGTCCGATGAGGAGGATGAGGAGGGCCCTGCCGTGCCGAATTCCATCACGTACCCGCGGCTCCCCCTCGACGGGCTGCTGCGCCGGGCCGCCGAGCGCGATCCGGACGGCTGCGCCCTCAGGACCGCCGAGGGCGCGCTCACGTTCGCCGAACTCGACTCCCTCACCGACCGGTTCGCGGCGTGCGTCGCCCATCTGACCGGGCGGCCGGGAGCCCGGATCGGGGTGGCGAACACCCTCGGGCCGGAGTTCCCCGCCGCCTACTACGGCGCCGTGCGCGGCGGCGGCACGGCCGTGCTGGTCAACCCGCTGATCAAGGAGGCGGGGCTGCTGCACGTCTTCGCGGCCGCCGCCGTCGAGGTCGCCTTCGTGCCCCCCGCGACCGCCGCGCTGCTCGGGGCCCTGCGCGAACGGCTGCCGGCGCTGCGCGCGGTGGTCGTGGTCGGGCCGGAGGGAGACGGGCTTCCCGGCGGGCCGTCCACGGCCCCGTTCCCGGTGGCCGATCTCGACGCGGACGCCTGCGTGCAGTTCACCACCGGTACGACGGGACGGCCCCGCGGGGTCCGGCTCAGCCACCGCAACCTGGTGGTGAACGCCGCGCAGACCGCCGCCGCGCACCGGCTGGACGGCGGATCGGTCACCCTCAACCACCTGCCGCTCTTCCACACCATGCACCTGAACTCGGCCGTGTTCGCGGGCGCCACCCAGGTGCTGTGCACCAGCCCCGACCCGCTGGCCTCCCTCGCGCTGGCCGCCCGTACGGGAGCCACCCACTACTACGGGCTGCCCGCCCGACTGCACCGGCTCGCCGGGCAGCTCGCGCAGGCCGGCCCGTGGGCCGAGGGGGTGCCCGCCGGGCCCGCGCTGACGGCGGTGCTCTCCGGAGGCACCGCGCTCGCGCCCGCCACGGCCGCGGCGCTCTCCGCGCGGCTCGGCGTACCCGTCGTCCAGGGCTACGGGATGGCCGAACTGTCGCCGCTCTCGCACAGCCAGAGCCCCGACGGAGGCCCGGCCGGCTCCGTCGGCCGGGCCGTGCCCGGCACCGAATGCCGCGTCGTGGACCTGGAGGGCCGGCAGCCGCTGGGCGCGTGCGCCACCGGCGAGGTCCAGGTGCGCGGACCCCAGCTGATGGCCGGATACCTGGATCCGGAAGAGGACTCGGGTGTCGACGGCGAGGGCTGGCTGTCCACCGGGGACATCGGATACGTCGACGAGCACGGCGAGCTGTTCCTCGTCGACCGGATCGGGGACGTCTTCAAGTACGACAACGAACTCGTCTCGCCGACCACCGTCGAGAGCGTCCTCGCCGAGGACCCGCGGGTGGCCGACTGCGTGGTCACCGGCTGGCCCGACCCCGTACACGGCGCCGTGACCTGGGCCGGGATCGTACTGCGCGAACCCTACGCACCGCGCCTCCTCGACACCCTCGACTCGATCGTCGACGGCGCCAACCGGCGCCTCGCCCGCTTCGAGCGGATCCGCCGCGTCGAGGTCGTCGACGCCGTGCCCCGCACACCCGTCGGCAAGCCGGAGCGGCGCCGGCTCCGGCAGGCCCTGCACAGCCGGGCCGCCCTCGAAGCCGCCGTCTGAACGCCGTACGAGCCGTACCGCTTTTCGAGCCGCATGCACCGCCCGGAGAGAGAGGGACCGCCATGGTGATGTCCGACCAGACCTCGGTGCTCGTCGTGGGAGCGGGGCCCGTGGGCCTCACCGCCGCCCACGAACTGGCCCGCAGGGGCATCCGCGTACGGCTCGTCGACGCGGCGCCCGGACCGGCCGCGACCAGCCGGGCGGTCGCGGTCCACCCGCGCACCCTGGAGACCTTCGACCAGATGGGCGTCGCCGGGCCGGTGCTGGAGAGCGGCCGCCACAACAAGGCCTTCACCATGTACGCCGGCGGGCGACGCCTGGTGCGGCTCGAAGCCGACTACTCCTCGATGCCCACCCGCTTCCCGTTCACCGTCGTCATCGAGCAGACCCGCACCGAGGAACTGCTGCGCGAGGCCTGCGGACGGCTCGGCGTCACCCCCGAATGGGGCGTGCGGTTGACCGGCCTGCGCCAGGACGAGCACGGGGTGCGGGCCCGCCTGGAGCACGCGGACGGCCGGACCGAGGAGTACGCGACCGGTTGGCTCGTCGGCTGCGACGGCGGCCACAGCACCGTCCGCAAGGAGATCGGGCTCGAGCTGATCGGCGAATCCAGCGAGACCTGGGAACTGGCCGACGCACAGGTCGACTTCGACCTGCCGCCCGACACCATCTACTGGGTGCACACCGGCGGCCAGGCCCTGATGATGGTGCCCTACCTGCGCGACGGCCACTGGCGGCTGCTCGACACCGCGCCCACCGCCCGCGCCGGCACCACCGGAGCCGCCCACGACCTCGCGAGCGCCGAACGCTTCTCCGCCCGGCTCAGCGCGGGCCTCGGCCGCGAGGTGCGCGTCGGCCGGCCCGAATGGACCTCCGTCTTCACCTTCCAGCAGCGCATGGTGCCCCGCATGCACGAAGGCCGCGTCTTCGTCGCCGGCGACGCCGCGCACGTCCACAGCCCCGCCTCCGGCCAGGGCATGAACACCGGCATCCAGGAGGCCTACAACCTCGCCTGGAAGCTCGCCATGACCGCGCACGGCCGCGCGGGGCGGGCCCTGCTCGACACGTACTCGGAGGAACGGGTGCCCGTCGGGCGCAGGCTCCTCGGCTCCACCAAGCAGGCGACCTTCCTCGTCCAACTCAAGAACAACCTGGCCGGGGTGATGCTCCCGGCCGTCTTCTCCGTCGTGCGCGGCGCGCCGCCGCTGCGCCGCAAGATCCAGCGCAAGGTCCTCGGCGGGATGTCCGGGCTGCTCCTCGGCTACCCCGACTCCTCCCTGAACGCGGCCGGCGACGACGGGCTGCGGGTGCCCGCCGGATCGCGTGCCGCCGCCGTCGCCGCCGCCCTCCCCGCGGGCCCGGCGGCCACCGCGCTGCACGCCGAACTCCGCGACATCCGCTGGACCCTGCTGTACGCGCCCGACGGCGACGAGGCGAGCGCCGCCGCCGACGGCGCCGCCGCCGGCGCCCGGGACTGGCTCTCGGTCCGGGCCGTCGGCGCCACCGCCGGCAGCGCGCCCTGGCCGCTGCCCGACCCCGACGGCAGGCTGCGCGACGCACTGGGCCTCGCCTCCGGCGGCTGGGTGCTGATCCGCCCCGACGGCTACGTCGCCTCCAGCGGCCGCAGCCTCACCGCGCGGCGGCTGGAGGACGCCCTGGCGGTGCTCGGTCCAGCGCTCCTCCACCGCTCCTCGAACGCCTCCCCAGCGGATCGGGACACGGTCAGGACAACCACCCGAGTCCTGGAGGGACGACGATGACGGCGACGACTGACGACGCGGTGCCCGCCACCCCCGTGGCCCTGGTCACCGGTGCGACCAGCGGGATCGGCCTGGCCGTGGCCCGGGACCTGGGCCGGCGCGGCCACCGGGTGTTCCTGTGCGCCCGCGACCGGGTGGCCGTCAAGCAGACCGTCGAGGACCTGCGCGCGGAGGGCCTGGAGGTCGAGGGCACGGCGGCCGACGTCCGCGTGAAGGAGGACGTCGTACGGCTCGTCGCGGCGGCCGTCGAGACCTTCGGCCCCATCAGCGTCCTCGTCAACAACGCCGGGCGCAGCGGCGGCGGCCGCACCGCCGAACTCGCCGACGAGCTCTGGTACGACATCATCGACACCAACCTCAACAGCGTGTTCCTGGTGACCCGGGAGGCGCTGCGCGGCGGCGGGCTCGGCACCGGCGCCCACGGCCGCATCATCAACATCGCCTCCACCGCGGGCAAGCAGGGCGTGGTGCTCGGCGCTCCGTACACGGCCTCCAAGCACGCCGTCGTCGGCTTCACCAAGTCCCTCGGCAAGGAGCTCGCCACCACCGGCACCACCGTCAACGCGGTCTGTCCGGGATACGTCGAGACGCCGATGGCCGCCCGGGTGCGCGCCGGGTACGCGGGCGTCTGGGACAAGACCGAGGAGGAGGTCCTGGAGGAGTTCGAGGCGAAGATCCCGCTGGGCCGCTACTCGACCCCCGAGGAGGTCGCCGCCCTCGTCGGCTACCTGACCACGCCGCTCGCGGCATCGATCACGGCCCAGGCGCTCAACGTCTGCGGCGGGCTGGGGAACTTCTGATGACCACCTCCCTCTCGGAGACCGGGCGCCCGCACCGCACCTCGCACGCGATCGAGGTCGCCGCCCCGGCGGGCGTGGTCTACGGCCTGATCGCGGACGCCGCCAAGTGGCCGCTGTACTTCCCGCCCAACGTCCACGTGGAGCGGCTCGCCTTCGACGGGGTGCACGAGCACCTCGCCGTGTGGGCCACCGCCAACGGCCGGACCACGTCGTGGACCTCCCGCCGCCTCCTCGACGCGGCCGCCCGCCGGATCGAGTTCCGCCAGGAGGTGCCCGCCGCCCCGCTGTCGGCGATGACCGGCACCTGGGCCGTGGAGGCGCTGGGCGCCGAACGCTCCCGGCTGACCCTGCTCCACGAGTTCTCCGTGGCGGGCGACCGGGCCGAGGACGTGGACTGGGTGAACCGGGCCACCGACACCAACAGCCGCGCCGAGCTGGGCAACATCGCCCGCCTCGGGGAGCGCTGGGGGCGGCTCGACGCCCTCGTCATGTCCTTCGAGGACACCGTCCACGTGGCGGCGCCCCCCCGGGACGTCTACGCCTTCCTGGAGAAGGTCGGCGACTGGCCCGAGCTGCTCCCGCACGTCTCCCGGCTCGACGTGACGCAGGACGGCCCGGTGCAGGTGATGTCGATGGACACGCTGACCGCCGACGGCTCCGCGCACACCACCGACTCGGTGCGCGTCTGCTTCCCCGAGGCCGGCCGCATCGTCTACAAGCAGACCCGCACCCCCGCCCTCATGGAGGCCCACACCGGCTCCTGGACCGTGACCGGCGACGCGCACGGCACCGTCGCCACCTCCCGGCACAGCGTCGTCCTGCGCGAGGACACCATCACCGCCGTGCTCGGGGAGGACGCCGACCTGCGCTCGGCGCGCGCCTACGTCCGTACGGCACTGGGCCGCAACAGCACCGCCACGCTCAATTTCGCCAAGCGGTACGCAGAGGGCCGCTAGCGGGTCTGTTGCCGGAGGGCGGCGGCGGCTCCAGCCGTCCTCCAGTGCGGTCGTCGACGCTCGAAGACCGGTACGGGCAACCAACTCGCGGGGGGCAGCGATGAGACGCGTGGTCATCACCGGCATCGGGGTCGTCGCCCCGGGCAAGCCCGGCACCAAGGAGTTCTGGTCCCTGCTGACGTCCGGGCGCACCGCGACCCGCACCATCACCCTCCTCGACCCCGCCCCCTACCGCTCTCAGGTCGCCGCCGAGGCAGACTTCGACCCGCTGGAGCACGGCTTCGGACCGTCGGATGTCCATCGGCTCGACCGGGCGGTGCAGTTCGCCCTGGTCAGCGCACGCGAGGCGCTGGCCGACAGCGGGGTGGCGGGGACGCTCGACCCCACCCGGTGCGGGGTGACCCTGGGCAGCGCACTGGGTTGCACCACCGGTCTGGAACGCGAGTACGCCACCGTCAGCGACCGCGGCGGACGGTGGCTCGTGGACCACGCCCGGGCCGCCGAGCAGCTCTACGACTACTTCGTGCCCTCGTCGATGGCGGCCGAGGTCGCCCGCGCCGCGGGCGCCCGGGGGCCGGTCTCCCTCGTCTCCACCGGCTGCACCTCCGGCCTGGACGCCATCGGGCACGCCGTCGACCTGGTCCGCGAGGGCAGCGCCGACGTGGTGGTCACCGGGGCCGCCGAGGCACCGATCTCACCCATCAGCCTGGCCTGCTTCGACGCGATCAAGGCGACCACGCCCCGCAACGACGACCCGGCCGGCGCCTCACGGCCCTTCGACCGCACCCGCAACGGATTCGTCCTCGGCGAGGGCGCGGCCGTCCTCGTCATCGAGGAGCTGGAACACGCCCGGCGGCGCGGCGCGCACGTCTACGCCGAGATCGCCGGTTTCGCCTCCCGCAGCAACGCCTACCACATGACCGGGCTGCGCCCCGAGGGCACGGAGATGGCCGAGGCGATCCGTCTCGCCCTCGACGAGGCACGGCTGGACCCGAGCGCCGTCGACTACGTCAACGCCCACGGCTCCGGCACCAAGCAGAACGACCGGCACGAGACCGACGCCTTCAAGCGCAGCCTCGGCGAACGCGCCCACCAGGTACCCGTCAGCTCGATCAAGTCGATGATCGGGCACTCCCTCGGCGCGGTCGGCGCCCTCGAAGTGGCCGCCTGCGCCCTCACCATCGAACACGGCGTCGTCCCGCCGACCGCGAACCTGCACGAACCCGACCCGGCCTGCGACCTCGACTACACCCCGCTCACCGCCCGCGAACAGCGCACGGACACCGTCCTGACGGTCGGCAGCGGCTTCGGCGGCTTCCAGAGCGCCATGATCCTGACCCGCCCGAGCCTGAAGGCAGCCGTATGAACGCCGTCCTCGCAGCGCCCGCGACCACCGCCGTCTTCACCGGGATCGGAGTCGCGGCCCCCGGAGGGCTCGGCACCCGGGCCTGGTGGGCCGCCGTCCTGCGCGGCGAGAGCGGCATCGGGCCCGTCACCCGCTTCGACGCCTCCCCGTACCCCGTCCGCATCGCCGGGGAAGTGCCCGGCTTCGTCGACGAGGACCACGTCTCCAGCCGGCTCCTGCCCCAGACCGACCGGGTGACCAGGCTGTCGCTGGCCGCCGCACAGGAAGCCATCGACGACTCCGGCGCCGAGATCACCGCCCTGCCCCCGTACGCGGCGGGCGTGGTCACCGCGAACTCCTCCGGCGGCTTCGAGTTCGGCCACCGCGAACTCCAGGCCCTGTGGAGCCAGGGCCCGCAGCACGTCAGCGCGTACCAGTCCTTCGCCTGGTTCTACGCCGTCAACAGCGGCCAGATCTCCATCAAGCACGGGCTGCGCGGCGCCTCCGGCGTCGTCGTCTCCGAACAGGCCGGCGGCCTCGACGCGGTGGCGCACGCCCGCCGCCAGCTCCGCAAGGGAGCCCGCCTCGTGGTGACCGGCGGCCTCGACTCCGCCCTGTGCCCCTGGGGCTGGGCCGCCCACCTCGCCGGCGGCTCCCTGAGCACCGTCGCCGACCCCGCCCGGGCCTACCTGCCCTTCGACGAGGACGCCTCCGGCCACGTCGTCGGCGAGGGCGGTGCGCTGCTCGTCATGGAGGACGCCGCGAGCGCCGCCGCCCGCGGCGCCCGCGTGTACGGCAGCCTCGCCGGGCACGCGGCCACCTTCGACGCCTCCCCGCACGAGCCGCGCCTCGCCGACGCCGCACGACTCGCGCTCGCCGACGCCGGGATCGGACCCGCCCACGTCGACCTGGTCTTCGCGGACGCCGCGGGCGAACGGGCGGCCGACCGCGCCGAAGCCGAGGCCATCGCCGCCGTGTTCGGCCCGTACGCGGTGCCCGTCACCGCACCCAAGAGCATGGCCGGACGGCTCTCCTCGGGCGGCGCCGCCCTCGACCTCGCGGCCGCCCTGCTCGCCCTGCGCGACCAGGTGATCCCGCCGACCACCGGCACCGTGCGGCCCGCCGCCGACTGCCCCGTGGACCTGGTCACCGGCACCCCGCGCACCGGGAAGGCGCTGCGCACCGCGCTGGTGCTGGCCCGCGGCCGGGGCGGCTTCAACGCGGCGGCCGTCGTCCGCGCCGCCTGACACACGACACACGCAACGGAAGAGAGGCAGTTCCATGGGACAGGAGCAGTTCGAACTGGCGGACCTGGTCAGGCTGCTGCGCGAATGCGCGGGCGAGGCCGAGGGGGCCGACCTCGACGGCGACATCCTCGACACGTCGTTCGGGGACCTCGGCTACGACTCGCTGGCGATGCTGGAGACCACCGGCCGCGTCGAGCGCGACCACGCCGTCGTACTCGACGAGGAGGAACTCGACGAGGCGTACACCCCGCGCCGCTACCTCGACATGGTCAACCGGGCACTGGCCGCTTCGCGGGCCTCCGTCTGACCGCCGGGTCGGCCCGGACAGCCGTCGACCCCTCACCGAACGGTCCTCGAGCGGCCTTCCAGCCGCCTTCCGGCGCGCTCCGGCACATTCGTGACCCCAGGGCGAGAGAGGTGGACCGATGTCACTCGAGCGGACACATCACAGGGCTTACACGGTGGACATGGACGCACCCGCCGGCGTGGTGTACGGACTGATCGCCGACACCACCCAGTGGCCCCTGCTCATGCCTCCGAGCGTGCACGTCGAACGGCTCGACTTCGATGGGACCGAGGACCGGTTCCAGATGTGGGTCACCGCCAACGGCGAGGTCAAGTCGTGGTTCTCCCGCCGGGCCATGGACCCCGTGGGCCGCCGCGTCGAGTTCCGCCAGGAGACCCCCGCGGCGCCCGCGCTCAGCCTGGGCGGCCGCTGGACCGTGGAGGAGCTCGGGGCCGGCCGGTCGAGGCTCACCCTCGACCACGACTTCACCGTGGCGGAGGACCGGCCCGACGACGCCGCCTGGGTGGGGCTCGCCACCGACACCAACAGCCGCGCCGAACTGGACCGGATCAAGGAGGCCGCCGAGCGCTGGGAGCGCCTCGACGACCTCGTCCTCACCTTCGAGGACGAGATCAAGGTGCAGGCGCCGCCGGAGCTCGTCTACGACTTCCTGTACCGCGCCGACGCCTGGCCCGCGCACCTGTCCCACGTCACCCGAGCCGAGGTCACCGAGGACGCCCCCGGCATCCAGCACCTCACCACGGACACCATCGGCGCCGACGGCGTCCGGCAGACCACCGAATCCGTGCGGATCTGCTTCCCGGCCGCCTACCGGCTCGTCTACAAGGAGACCCCGGCCACCCCGCTGTTCGCCGCGCACACCGGCGAGTGGGCGCTGTTCCCCGACGAGACCGGCGTCACCGCCGTCTCCCGGCACAGCGTCCTGCTGCGCGAGGAAGCCGTCGAGGCGGTCTTCGGCCCCGGCGCGAACCTCGCCGACGCCCGTGCGTACGTCCGCCGGGCGCTCGGCCGCGACAGCACGGCCACGCTGGCCGTCGCCGCACAGCACGCGGAATCCGCCGTCCGCAGCCTCTGACCGGGGAGTTGAGCTCCGCACATGACGACCTCCCTGGCCCCCGCCGGCCCGCACGCCCGCCCGCCCGTCACCCTCGCCGGGCAGCTCGGCGCCCCCGAGGCGGCCGCCCGCGCCGCCCGCCTCGAAACGCTCCTCGGTGATCCGCACGACCCGGCCAACCCGCACGGGATCGCGGCCCTCGCCGAGGCCGACGCCCGGCGCACGCCCCCGGCCGCCACCGAGGAACTGCTCGCCGGGGCGCGGCTCGGCGCCGAGTTCGTGCCCGCCGGCGACGGCGGCCGGCTCACGCGCGCCGACCTGCTCGCACAGGTGCTGCGCCCCGTGTTCCGGCGCGACGTGGCCCTCGGTTTCGGGTACGGCATCACCTCGCTGTTCGCCGCCGCCCCCGTATGGGCCGAGGGCGGCGCCGAGCAGCGCGCGGAACTCGCGGCGGTGCTGCTGGGCGGGGGCCGGGCGTCGATCGTGCACCACGAGCTCGCCCACGCCAACGGCATCCTGCGCGACGAGTTCACCGCCGAACCGGAGCCCGCCGGCGGCTACCGGCTCGGCGGCAGCAAGGACGTCATCCTCAACGCGGCCCGCTCCGGCGCGTACGTCGTCTATGCGCGCACCGCCCCGGCCCGCGGCCCGCGCAGCCACTCCGTCTTCCTGCTCGGCACGGACGCCATCGCGGACGCCCGCGCGGCGGGCCGGCTCACCCATCTGCCGCGCGTCCCCATGAACGGCATGCGCGGGGGCCTCTTCTCCGGGCTGCGGTTCGAGGACTTCCCGCTGCCCGGGCACGCCCTGGTCGGCGCCGAGGGCCAGGGCGTGGCCCTGGCACTGCGCACCTTCCAGGTCAACCGCTGCCTGATCCCCTCCCTGGCGGTCGCCGCGGCGGACACCGTCCTGCACTCCGCCGTACGGGCCGTCACCGAGGGCCGCACCGCACCCCTGGCCCGGCGCTGGCACAAGCCGCTCGCCGGGGTGTTCGCCGACCTGCTGGCCGCCGACAGCATGGCCGGCGTGTCGCTGCGCGCCCTCAGCCTGCTGCCCGAGCACGTCAACGTACTGGCCGCGGCCGTCAAGTACGTCGTGCCCGACATGATCCGGGAGGACCTGGAGGAACTGGCCGGCGTCCTCGGCGGCCACGGATACGTGCGCGGCGACGCCCAGTACGGGGCCCTCGACAAGCTGGTGCGCGACCTTCCGGTGGCCGGCCTCGGCCACGCCGGGACCGCCGCCTGCCAGGCCGTCATCGTGCCCCAGCTGCGCACCCTCGCCGAACGCTCCTGGTTCCGCATGCCCGAGCCGCCGCCCGGCCTCTTCGGCGGCGGGGCGCAGCTGCCCGCCCTGGACTACCGGCAGCTGGGCATCGCCGGCGGCGACGACTTCCTGGCGGCGACCCTCGTCGGCGCCGCCGACCGGCTCGGCGGGGCCCGGCCGTTCGGCGGCCAGATGGCCGCGCTCGCCGAACTCGCCGACGGGTTCGTGGCCGAGCTGCGCGAACTGCGCACCCGGTGCGCGGCCCTGCCGTCGGGCCGGGCCACACAGGCCGGCCCCGGAGTGGCGGTGCTCGCCGACCGGTACGCGCTGGTCCTGGCGGCCGCCTCGGTCCTCGGGATCTGGGAGGCGCAGGACGGCTCCGACGCCTTCCTCGCCGACCCGGCGTGGGCGGTGCTCGCGCTCACTCGGATCGGCAGCCGCCTCGGCATCGCCGTGCCCGACCTGCCCGAGGGCTGCCTCGCCCAGGTGCTCGACGAGCTGATCCGCCGCCACCTCGCGGGCCGCAGCTACGACCTGGACGGGACGGAGCTCGTCCGATGAACCCCGCACCCGCCGATCCGGCGCTCGTCGATCCGGCGCTCGTCGATCAGGCATTCGTCGATCCGGCGTTCGTCGGTCCGGCACCGGTCAACCTGGCGGCGGCGCCGCCCGTCCACGTCACCGGCCCCGGCGGCCCCTGGGAAGAGGTCTCCGCCGGGCTGGAGTCGCGCGGCAGCGTCGTCGTGTACGCGACGTGGGGGGAGTGGCTGACGGCGGCCCTCGCCGACACCTCGCTGCGCCCGCTGCTCGGCCGCGACTGGCAGCGCTACCGGCGCACCCCCGACGCGGCGGTCCGCTACCGCTTCGTCACCTCGCGCATGGTCGTCAAGTACACGGCGGCCGCGGCGCTGCGCACCGAACCGGCCGCGCTCGACCTGTCGTACCGGATCGGCGGACGCCCGTACATCCGCGGCATGAGCCAGATCGACCTCAGCCTCAGCCACACCGAGGACATCATCGCGGTGGGGCTCAGCCGGATCGGCCGGATCGGCGTGGACGTCGAACCGGCCGGCAGGCGGATGTCCTTCGAGCTGCTGCGGGACCGCGTGTGCATCCCCTCCGAGGCCGCCGAACTCGGCCGGATGCCCCCGGACCGGCAGGCCGCCGAGATGCTGCGGCTGTGGACCCTCAAGGAGGCCTACACCAAGGCCCTGGGACAGGGACTGAGGCTGGGGTTCACGGAGTTCGGCTTCGGCCTGTCCGACGGCGCGTTCCTCGGGCCGGACGGCCGGCCGGCGGCGGGGGAGGCCTCCTGGTGGTTCGCCACGCACCACGTGCTGGGGCGGTACCTGCTCAGCACGGCCTGTTCCGACGCGGGACTGGACCCCGCCGGCGACACGGCCGTCGACACGATGTTCGACGAGGGCTTCATGCAAGCCGTGGAGGCCGAACTCGAAGCCGGCTGAGACCCCCGAGACCCCCCAGAGACCGCGATCGCCACGCGCCGACAGGAAAACCGGCAGGAATCCCGACAGGAGAGGAGGAATGAACGCGATGAGCGCGGCTCGCCAGAGCTTCCGCACGGGCACCGGCCCGCGCCCGCTGCCCGTCCCCGCCTCGGCCCTCCAACGGGACCTGCTGCTCGACACGCTGGTCCGCCCGGGCGCCGGCGTCCACACCGGGCAGCTGCTGGTGCGCTGGTACGGGCCCCTGGACGCGGCCCGCTTCACCGCGGCCTGGCAGGCGCTCCACGACTCGGACGCCGCCCTGCGCACCGCGCTCGCCGACCCCGCCGGCGGGCTGCCCGCGATGGCCGTCCATCCGCGGGTCGAGCCCCGGATCACGCACGCGCACCCGGACGGCGCCGACTGGCACACCCTCGTCCAGGAGGAGCGGCTGAGGGAGTTCGACCTGCGCCGGCCGGGGCAGCTGCGCATCCTGCTGCTGGAGGGGACCGCGCCGCCCGGGGCCACGCGGATCCTGTTCACCTACCACCACGCCTTCCTCGACGGGCGCAGCGTGCGCGGGCTGCTGCGGGCTTTCCTGCGCGCCTACCTCGCCGACGGCCGCCCGCTGGGCGGCGAGCGCCGTCCCGACGTACGCGACCACGCTGACTGGCTTGCCCGTCAGGACACCTCCACCGCCCGGGAGTTCTGGTCCCGGGCCGCCCCGCCGCCCGGGTCCGCGACCCTGCCCGCGCTGCGCTCCGCGCTCGCGGGAGAGCCGGACCGGTCCGGCCACGGGTGGAGCCGGGAACGGCTCACCCGGTCCGAGGCCGAGCGGCTGCGGGCCTGGGCGGCCGGCCGGGGGGCGAGCGAGTCGACGGCCCTGCACGCGGTGTGGGCGCTGCTGCTGTACCGGGCCGCCGTCGACGGCGGGCACCCGGACCCGGTGCCCGTCGCGTTCTCCGCGGCCGTCTCGGGCCGGGGCATCGGCCTCGCCGGCGCCGAGCTGCTCTCCGGAACGCTGCGCAGTTCGCTCCCGCTCTCGGTGCGCATGCGCGCCTCGACGCCGCTGACGCTGCTGCTGGAGGAGCTCGGCGGGCAGGCACTGGACCGGGCGGCGTACGAATGGGTGTCCGCGGGCCAGATCGAGGAATGGGCGGGCCGGCACGACGGCACGGAGGCCACGCCGCCCGTCGAATCCCTCGTCGTCCTCGAACCGGGGTACGGGACCGACGCCGCCTTCGACGCCGTCGCGCACGAACTCGCCGCCGAGGGCGTACGGGTCGACGCGCCCGAGGTGATCGAAGGGCACGCCGCCGTGCCCTTCACCCTCGTCGCCCACCACGACTCCGGGGGCGGGCTCCTCCTCACCGGCATCCACGACCGCGACGGCCTCCCGGACGCCGCCGCGGCCGCCCTGCTCGCCCAGGCCGCCATGCTGATCGGCTCCCTGCCCGACGGGCGGACCGCCCAGGACGTGGCCGGGGCGCTGGAGCTGCTCGACGGCGTGCCCGTACCCCTGGCACGGCCCCGACCGGCCGCTCCGGCGCGGATCCTGCGGGCGGCCGCCCGCCCCGGGGCGGGCACGATCTGCCTGCTGCCGCCGCCGGGTGCACCGCCCGGCTGCTACGACGGGCTCCCCGAGCTCTACGACGGCCCGCAGGCCCTGGCCACCCTGGGCAGCGCGCCCGACGGGCAGGACGCGGTCCGGTGCCTGCGGGCCCTGCGGCCCGCGCTCGCCCGGGGCGAACCGGTGCTGCTCGGCGGCTTCTCCGGAGCCGGCGACGCCGCCCGGCAGGCCGCCGAACGCGTCGCCGCACACGGCTGGCCCGCACCGCCCGTCGCGATCGCCGGGGCCGCCGACGGCGGCCCGGGCCCGCTGCGGACGCTGGCCCGTGCGCTGGCGGCCGTGGTGCGCAGTCCGCGCTTCACGTCCGCCGCCTCCGCCTCGGCTGCCGTGCCGCAGACGCGGCCCCCGGACCCCTCAGACCCCTCAGCTCCCTCAGTCCCCTCCGTTCCCAACCACCAGGAGTGACATGTCCCGCCGTCTGTTCACCTCGGAGTCCGTGACCGAGGGCCACCCCGACAAGATCGCCGACCAGATCAGCGACACGATCCTCGACGCGCTCCTCGCCGAGGACCCGACCTCGCGCGTCGCGGTGGAGACCCTCATCACCACCGGCCTCGTGCACATAGCGGGCGAGGTGACGACGAAGGCGTACGCGCCCATCGCCAAGCTCGTCCGCGAGAAGGTCCTGGAGATCGGGTACGACTCCTCGCAGAAGGGCTTCGACGGCGCCTCCTGCGGCGTCTCCGTCTCCATCGGCGCGCAGTCCCCGGACATCGCGCAGGGCGTCGACACCGCCTACGAGAACCGGGTGGAGGGCGATGAGGACGAGCTCGACAAGCAGGGCGCCGGCGACCAGGGCCTGATGTTCGGCTACGCCACCGACGAGACCCCCGAGCTGATGCCGCTCCCCATCCACCTCGCGCACCGGCTCTCCCGCCGGCTCTCCGAGGTCCGCAAGAACGGCACGCTGCCCTACCTGCGCCCGGACGGGAAGACCCAGGTCACCATCGAGTACGACGGCGACACGGCCGTCCGCCTCGACACCGTCGTCGTCTCCTCGCAGCACGCCGCCGACATCGACCTGGAGGGGCTGCTGGCCCCCGACGTCCAGGAGCACGTGGTCGAGTACGTCCTCGCCCAGCTCGCCGAGGACGGCATCAAGCTCCAGACCGAGGGCTACCGCCTGCTCGTCAACCCGACCGGCCGGTTCGAGATCGGCGGCCCGATGGGTGACGCGGGCCTGACCGGCCGCAAGATCATCATCGACACCTACGGCGGCATGGCCCGCCACGGCGGCGGTGCCTTCTCCGGCAAGGACCCGTCGAAGGTCGACCGTTCCGCCGCCTACGCGATGCGCTGGGTCGCCAAGAACGTGGTCGCCGCCGGCCTCGCCTCGCGCTGCGAGGTCCAGGTCGCGTACGCCATCGGCAAGGCCGAGCCCGTCGGCCTCTTCGTCGAGACCTTCGGCACGGAGAAGACCGAGATCACCAAGATCCAGGCCGCGATCTCCGAGGTCTTCGACCTGCGTCCGGCCGCGATCATCCGCGACCTCGACCTGCTGCGCCCGATCTACGCCCAGACCGCCGCCTACGGCCACTTCGGCCGCGAGCTGCCGGACTTCACCTGGGAGCGCACCGACCGCGCCGAAGCCCTCAAGGCCGCCGCCGCCCGCTGACGGTCCACCCTTTCTCCCCTTCCGCCGCCGCCCCACCCCGCCGACAGCGAGAGCCCGGCCCGACACGCCCCAGGAGAACCCGTGCGTATTGCGGTGACAGGATCCATCGCGACGGATCACCTCATGGCCTTTCCGGGCCGGTTCGTCGACCAGCTCCTTCCCGACCAGCTGGAACACGTCTCGCTGTCTTTCCTCGTCGACTCCCTGGAGGTCCGGCGGGGCGGGGTGGCGGCCAACATCTCCTACGGCCTCGGAGTGCTCGGGCTCGCCCCGCTGCTCGTCGGCGCCGTGGGCCCGGACTTCGGCGAGTACGAGGTCTGGCTCAAGGAACACGGTGTGGACACCGGCGGGGTGCACGTCTCCGCCGACCACCAGACCGCCCGCTTCATGTGCATGACCGACCAGGACTCCAACCAGATCGCCTCCTTCTACGCCGGCGCCATGGCCGAGGCCGCCGACATCGACCTGCGGCGGCTCGTCGCCGACGGCGGCCCCCTGGACCTGGTCCTGGTGTCCCCCAACGACCCGGCGGCGATGGTCCGCCATACGCAGGAGTGCCGCGCCCTGGGCATCCCCTTCGCCGCCGACCCCTCCCAGCAGCTCGCCCGGCTCTCCGGCGACGAGGTGCGCAGCCTGGTCGAGGGCGCCCGCTGGCTCTTCACGAACGAGTACGAGTCCGCGCTGCTGCGCGAACGCGCCGGGTGGACGGCGGAGGAGGTGCTCGCCCGCGTCGACACCTGGGTGACCACCCTCGGCTCGAAGGGCGTGCGCATCGAACGCCAGGGCGTCCCGGCCGTCGTCGTGGACGCCATCCCCGACGTCCCCGCCGAGGACCCGACCGGCGTCGGGGACGCCTTCCGCTCCGGCTTCCTCGCCGCTACGGCCAAGGACCTGCCGCTGGAGGCGGCCGCCCGCCTCGGCTGCGCGATGGCCGCGCTGGTGCTGCGGGCCGTCGGCTCGCAGTCGTACGAAGCCGACCACGCCGAACTGCTGCGCACGGTGCGGACGGTGTACGGGCGCGACGCCGAGCAGCAGCTGGAAGCCGTACTGGGCCCGCGGGGAGGCACCTCATGAACCGGGTCGACGCACTGCGCGAGGCGTTCGCCACGCGCGTGGTCGTCGCCGACGGAGCCATGGGAACGATGCTCCAGGCGCAGGACCCCTCGATGGAGGACTTCCAGCAGCTCGAAGGCTGCAACGAGGTCCTGAACGTGACGCGGCCCGACATCGTGCGCACGGTCCACGAGGCGTACTTCTCGGTGGGCGTCGACTGCGTGGAGACGAACACCTTCGGTGCGAACTACGCGGCGCTGGCCGAGTACGACATCGCGGAGCGCAACTTCGAGCTGTCCGAGGCGGGCGCCCGGATCGCCCGCGAGGTCGCCGACGAGTTCACCGCCTCGACCGGTCAGCAGCGCTGGGTGCTCGGCTCCATGGGGCCGGGGACGAAACTGCCGACGCTGGGCCACATCACGTACGACCAGATCCGCGACGCCTACCAGGTCAACGCGGAGGGCCTGCTCACGGGTGGAGCCGACGCGCTGATCGTGGAGACCACGCAGGACCTGCTCCAGACGAAGTCGGCCATCATCGGCGCCCACCGCGCCATGGCCGCCCTCGGAATGTCCGTGCCGCTGATCTGCTCGGTCACGGTGGAGACCACCGGCACGATGCTGCTGGGCTCGGAGATCGGTGCGGCGCTGACCGCGCTGGAGCCGTTGGGCATCGACATGATCGGTCTGAACTGCGCGACGGGCCCGGCGGAGATGAGCGAGCACCTGCGCTACCTCGCCCGCAACGCGCGCGTGCCGATCTCCTGCATGCCGAACGCGGGCCTGCCGGTGCTGACGAAGGACGGGGCGCACTACCCCCTGTCGGCCTCCGAGATGGCCGATGCCCAGGAGGGCTTCGTGCGCGAGTACGGGCTCTCGCTGGTCGGCGGCTGTTGCGGTACCACCCCGGAGCACCTGCGCCAGGTGGTCGATCGGGTGCGCGGGGCGGCGGTCACCGCACGGACCCCGCAGCCGGAGCCGGGTGCGGCGTCGCTGTACCAGACGGTGCCGTTCCGGCAGGACACCTCGTACATGGCGATCGGTGAGCGGACGAACGCGAACGGGTCGAAGAAGTTCCGCGAGGCGATGCTGGAGGCGCGTTGGGACGACTGCGTGGAGATGGCGCGGGACCAGATCCGCGAGGGCGCGCACATGCTCGACCTGTGCGTGGACTACGTGGGTCGTGACGGCGTCGCGGACATGCAGGAGCTGGCCGGCCGGTTCGCGACCGCCTCCACGCTGCCGATCGTCCTGGACTCCACCGAGGTCCCGGTGATCCAGGCGGGTCTGGAGAAGCTGGGTGGCCGTGCGGTCATCAACTCGGTCAACTACGAGGACGGCGACGGCCCCGAATCCCGCTTCGCGAAGGTGACCCGCCTCGCGCGGGAGCACGGTGCGGCGCTGATCGCGTTGACCATCGACGAGCAGGGTCAGGCCCGGACGGTCGAGCACAAGGTCGCGATCGCCGAGCGCCTCATCGAGGACCTCACCACCAACTGGGGGATCCGCGAGTCGGACATCCTCATCGACACCCTGACGTTCACGATCTGCACCGGTCAGGAGGAGTCCCGGGGCGACGGCATCGCCACGATCGAGTCGATCCGCGAACTCAAGCGCCGCCACCCCGACGTCCAGACCACGCTGGGTCTGTCGAACATCTCGTTCGGTCTGAACCCGGCCGCCCGTGTGCTGCTGAACTCGGTCTTCCTCGACGAGTGCGTGAAGGCCGGCCTGGACTCGGCGATCGTCCACGCCTCGAAGATCCTGCCGATCGCCCGCTTCGACGAGGAGCAGGTCAACACCGCGCTCGACCTGATCTACGACCGCCGCGCCGAGGGTTACGACCCGCTGCAGAAGCTGATGGCCCTCTTCGAGGGCGTCAACACCAAGTCCCTGAAAGCCGGCCGCGCCGAGGAACTCCTCGCCCTGCCGCTGGACGAGCGCCTTCAGCGCCGCATCATCGACGGCGAGAAGAACGGTCTCGAAGCCGACCTCGATGAAGCACTCGTCGAGCGCCCGGCTCTGGAGATCGTCAATGACACGTTGCTGGAGGGCATGAAGGTCGTCGGTGAGCTCTTCGGCTCGGGCCAGATGCAGCTGCCGTTCGTGCTCCAGTCGGCCGAGGTCATGAAGACCGCGGTGGCTTACCTGGAGCCGCACATGGAGAAGTCGGACGCGGAGGGCAAGGGCACGATCGTGCTGGCCACCGTCCGAGGCGATGTCCACGACATCGGCAAGAACCTCGTCGACATCATCCTGACGAACAACGGCTACAACGTCGTCAACATCGGCATCAAGCAGCCGGTCTCCGCGATCCTGGAGGCCGCGCAGGAGCACAAGGCCGACGTCATCGGCATGTCGGGTCTCCTCGTGAAGTCGACCGTGATCATGAAGGAGAACCTGGAGGAGCTGAACCAGCGCAAGCTGGCCGCCGACTACCCCGTCATCCTCGGCGGCGCCGCGCTCACCCGCGCCTACGTCGAGCAGGACCTCCACGAGATCTATGAGGGCGAAGTCCGCTACGCCCGCGACGCCTTCGAAGGCCTGCGCCTGATGGACGCGCTCATGGGCGTCAAGCGCGGAGTCCCCGGAGTCGAGCTGCCGCCTCTGAAGCAGCGCCGCGTCGCCAAGCGGGACACGGCCGCCCTCCAGGTGGCGGAGCCCGATCCGGGAGGCCGGTCCGATGTGGTCGTGGACAACCCGGTGCCCGCCCCGCCGTTCTGGGGCACGCGTGTGGTCAAGGGCATCCCGCTCAAGGAGTACGCGTCCTGGCTCGACGAGACCGCCCTGTTCAAGGGCCAGTGGGGTCTGAAGGACGCCGACACCATCGATTCCGACGGCCGGCCCCGGCTGCGCGGTTGGCTCGACCGGCTGCACACCGACGGACTGCTCGAAGCGGCCGTCGTGCACGGGTACTTCCCGTGCGTCTCCAAGGGCGAGGACCTGATCATCCTCGACGACAACGGCTCCGAGCGGACCCGCTTCACCTTCCCCCGCCAGGGCCGCGGCCGCCGGCTGTGCCTGGCCGACTTCTTCCGCCCGGAGGACTCCGGCGAGACCGACGTCGTCGGCCTCCAGGTCGTCACCGTCGGTTCGAGGATCGGCGAGGAGACGGCCCGGCTCTTCGCCGCCGACGCCTACCGCGAGTACATGGAGCTGCACGGTCTCTCCGTCCAGCTCGCCGAGGCCCTCGCCGAGTACTGGCACGCCCGCGTACGTACCGAACTGGGCATCGCAGGATCGGATCCGACGTCCATGGCAGGCATGTTCCGCACCGAGTACCAGGGCTGCCGCTACTCCCTCGGCTACCCCGCCTGCCCCGACCTGGAGGACCGCGCGAAGATCGCCGACCTCCTCCGGCCGGAGCGGATCGGCGTGCACCTCTCGGAGGAGTTCCAGCTCCACCCCGAGCAGTCCACCGACGCCATCGTCATCCACCACCCCGAAGCCTCGTACTTCAACGCGCGCTGACCCGTACAGAACGGAAAGGATCGAGCATGGGAGCCGTCCTCACCCAGCACCCGGCGCTCTCGCCCCCGGCGACCGCGACCGCGCCCGCGAGCCCGCCCGCGACCCAGTCCACAAACGCGGTCGTACCCGCGGCCCGTCCCGACGTGCGCGAGCTGCTGGCCAGTGGACGGCGCTCGTTCTCCTTCGAGTTCTTCCCGCCGAAGACGGAGGCCGGGGAGCGCACGCTCTGGAAGGCGATCCGGCGCATCGAGGCGCTCTCGCCGTCCTTCGTCTCCGTCACGTACGGCGCGGGGGGCTCCTCCCGCGACCGTACGGTCGAGGTCACCAAGCGGATCGCGGCCGAGACCACGCTGCGCCCGGTGGCCCACCTGACGGCGGTCGGTCACTCGGTCGCCGAACTGCGCCACATCATCGGCCAGTACGCGGACGCCGGGATCCGGGACGTCCTCGCCCTGCGCGGTGACCCGCCCGGCGACCCGAAGGGGGTGTGGACCCCGCACCCGGACGGTTTCACGCACGCGCACGAACTCGTCAGCCTGATCCGCAGGCTCGGCGACTTCACGGTGGGCGTGGCCGCCTTCCCCGAGCGCCACCCGCGCTCACCGGGCTGGACCGAGGACATCCGGCACTTCGCCGCCAAGTGCCGGGCGGGCGCCGACTACGCGATCACGCAGATGTTCTTCCAGGTGGAGGACTACCTGCGGCTGCGCGACCGGCTGGCCGCCGTCGGCTGTCTCACCCCGGTGATCCCCGAGATCATGCCCGCCACCGACGTACGGCAGATCAGCCGCTTCTCCGAGCTGAGCGACGCCCACTTCCCCGAACACCTCGCGAGCCGCCTGGAGGCGGTGGCGGGTGACGCTGCCGCCGGCCACGCCATCGGGGTGGAGTACGCGACCGCCATGGCCGAGCGGCTGCTGGCCGAGGGCGCGCCCGGCCTGCACTACATCACCCTCAACCGCTCCACGGCGACCCGAGAGATCCACCAGAACCTGAACGTCAACTGACGCTGCACGCTGCCGCCCACACTCCGGAGTAGTCCATGCCCAGCCAGTCCACCGACACCACCGCCACCGCCGAATTCACCGACTTCAAGGTCGCCGACATCTCCCTGGCCGCGTTCGGCCGCAAGGAGATCACCCTGGCCGAGCACGAGATGCCCGGTCTGATGTCGATCCGGCGGGAGTACGCGGCGTCGCAGCCGCTGGCCGGCGC
>NZ_JBIAUK010000029.1:0-110915 GCF_042892775.1 Streptomyces sp. NPDC001717
CCGAGATAGTTGAAGCCGATCCGCGCCGAAGGCAGCCCCTCGAACGCGGAAGCAGTCTCCGGATTCAGGTGACGCAGCAGCCCGTAGCCCAGACCATCCCCCGGAACGGCCCGCGCCTGCTCCTTGACCCGCTTCAACAGACGGCCCGCCTCCGGACCACCGGACCGGATTCCCTCGTGGTCGACCGTTCCCGGGTCGAGTCGGACCGGGTAGGAGCTGGTGAACCAGCCGGCCGTGCGCGTCAGGTCCATGGCGTCGGAGAGCGGCACACGACCGTGCCCCTCCACGTTCACCAGCACCCCGCCCGGGATCGCTCGCCACTCGTCCACGGCCGCGACCAGCCCGGCCAGCAGCACGTCGTCGATGCCCGCGTGGAAAGCCTCCGGCACCCGCGTCAGCAGTTCCGACGTCACCGACACCGGCACCCGGAGCTCCACACGACGCGTCCCACCCGCGACCGTGTCCACCGACCGGTCCAGCCCACGACCGCCCAACAGATGGTCCGGCCCCTCAAGCACCCCGATCCACGACGACAGCTCCGCCGACCGCTCCTGAGCCGCCGCCTCCGCGGCAAGGGCCCGCGCCCAACCCCGGAACGAGGTCACGACGGGATCCAAGGCCACGTCGGGGCGGTCGTACGCCGCCGCGAGATCCGGAACGAGTACGCGCCACGACACTCCGTCGATCACCAGGTGGTGCGCCACCAGCAGCAGCCGTCCGGGCTCGTCGGGTCCGGCGTCGAACCAGACGGCCCGCACCATCCCGCCGGCCACCGGATCGAGCTGCTTCGCCTCATCCTCGGCACACACCCGAACGACGTCGGTCCACTGTCCGGCGTCGCCGACTCCAGCCGCGTCCACCCGCCGCACGACGGGCACGACAGAATCCGCCTCCGGAATCACGAGCGCACTCGGTGCGCCGTCGGCGAGTTCCAGGCGGGCACGGAGTACGTCATGGTGATCCACCAGCCGCTGAAGTGCCGCCCCCAAACGCGACAGCTCCAGCCCGGCCGGCACCCGGAGCAGCATCGACTGGGAAAACGCCCCGGTGAGCGCCGTCGGCCCCGCCCGTTCCACCAGCTCGCGCATCAGCGGGGTCAACGGCACGGTGCCGGTCGCCCGCTCGGCCGCAGGGGCCCCGATCGTCTCCGTCACGGCGACCGCGGCGAGGGCGGCCGGGGTGCGGTGCTCGAACACCTGCCGGGCGTTGATCACCACGCCGGCGCGGCGGGCGCGGGAGACGACCAGCATCGACATGATCGAGTCGCCGCCGAGGGCGAAGAACGAGTCCTCGGCCCCGACCCGCTCCAGCCTCAACACCTCGGCGAACAGCCCGCAGAACAACTCCTCCAACGGAGTCCGGGGGGCGCGTCCTTCCGCGCCGCCGAACTCGGGGGCCGGCAGCGCGGCCCGGTCCAGCTTTCCGTTCACCGTGACCGGCAGCGACTCCAGCCGCACGAACGCGGCCGGCACCATGTATTCCGGCAGCCTCTCGGCAGCATGCGCCCGCAGCCGCTCCACGTCCGCGTTTTCGCCGGCCGGTACGACGTAGGCGACCAGGCGCTTCACGCCCGGCTGGTCCTCACGGACCACGACCGCGACCCGGCCCACGCCCTCATGACCGGCCAACACGCTCTCGATCTCACCGAGTTCGATCCGGAAACCACGGATCTTCACCTGGTCGTCCGCACGACCCAGATACAGCAACTCACCATCCGAGGACCACCGCACCAGGTCACCCGTCCGGTACATCCGATCCGAACCCGGGAACGGGCACGCCACGAACCGCTCCGCCGTCAAAGCAGACCGACCCGCGTAACCGCGCGCCAGCTGCACCCCCGCCAGATACAACTCCCCCGTCACACCGGGAGGCACCGGACGCAGGAACTCGTCCAACACGTACGTCTGCGTGTTCCACACCGGACGACCGATCGGCACCGAACCCGACGGCCCCACCCCGCCCGAGCAGTCCCAGAACGTCACGTCCACGGCAGCCTCGGTCGGCCCGTAGAGGTTGTGGAGCCGCACGCCGATCCGGCGGACGAATTCATCCACCAGGTCCGCCGTCAGCGCCTCGCCGCTGCAGAAGACCTGCCGCAGACCCGCGCGGTCGCCCTCACCGACCTCTTGGAGGAATGCGCCCAACATCGACGGCACGAAGTGCATCACCGTCACCGACTGCCGGGCCACCACGTCCACCAGGTACGCCGGATCCCGATGCCCACCGGGCTTGGCCATCACCAGACCCGCGCCCACCACCAACGGCCAGAACAACTCCCACACCGACACGTCGAACCCCGTCGGCGTCTTCTGCAACACCCGGTCGTCACTCGCCAACCCGTAGGTGTCCTGCATCCACAGCAACCGGTTCGCGATCGACCCATGGCTGACCACCACGCCCTTGGGACGGCCCGTCGACCCCGACGTATAGATCACGTACGCCGGAAGACCGGGCACGACCTCCGCATCCGACCCGAGCGCATCCCCCGCACACGACGCGATCTCTGCGGTCGTCGCCTCGTCGTCCCACACCACCCACGAGGCATCCCGCACCGTCGCACGCGTGCACACCACCACCGTGGGACCCGCATCGGCCAACACATAGCCGATCCGGTCCGCCGGATACTCCGGATCCACCGGAACGTACGCCGCCCCCGCCTTGAGCACACCCCACAAAACCGCCACCAGATCGACCGACCGCTCCATCAACACGGCCACCCGACCCTCCGGACCCACCCCCCTCCCCCTCAACCACCGCGCCACCCGATTCGACCACTCGTCCAACTCCGCATACGACAGCGACGGCCCCCCGTCACCGACCACCGCCACCGCATCCGGAGACCGCCCCACCTGAACCGCGAACAACTCCGGCAAGGTCACCGCCTGCAACGACTCGTCGGTGTCGTTCCACTCCTCCACGACCGTGACCCGCTCGGCCGGTTCGAGGAGGTCCAGCTGCCCCACGTGCACGCCCGGGTCGGCGGCCACCTGTTCCAGGAGCCGCAGCAGCCGTCCCGACAGGGCCCGTACGGTCGCCTCGTCCAGCACGTCGGGCCGGTAGTCGAGTCGTAGCTCCAGCCGGTCGCCCGGGATGACCCCGAGGAACAGCGGGTAATGGGCGGCGTCCTCTCCGTCGAGCGCGCCCACCGTGACACCGTCGAGCCGCAGGGGGCCCTCCGGGTGCCGTGGATAGTTCTCGTACGCCAGCAGGGTGTCGAAGGTCGCGCCGGCGCCCGCGACGCGCTGGATCTCGGTCAGCCCCAGGTGGTGGTGCGTCATCAGGTCCACTTGCCACGCCTGGAGTTCCACCAGGAGGTCCGTGACCGAACGGCCCGGGTCGAGGCGTACCCGTACCGGGACGGTGTTCATGAGCAGTCCCAGCATCCGCTCGACGCCGGGAAGTTCGGCCGGGCGACCGGCGACCGTGGCGCCGAACACCACGTCCGTGCGGCCCGCGAGCATCCCGACCAGCACGCCCCACACGCCTTGGACCACCGTGTTCAGCGTGAACCCGTTCGTGCGTGCCATGTCGCGCAGCGCCCCACTCAGCCGCGCATCGGCCGACGTGCTGATCGTCCGGGGGGCCATCGGCTCCACCGCCCGGTCGATCGGTCCGACGAGGGTGGGCTCGGACGTCCCGGCCAGGGCCGCCCGCCATGCCTTCCGCGCGGTGTCCTTGTCCTGACGGCCCAGCCATGCCAGATACTCCCGGTACGAGGTGACCGGCGGCATCCCGCCGGCGTCGCCCCGGGCCGCGTAGAGCTCGGACAGTTCGCCGAAGAGGACCGGCAGTGACCAGCCGTCCAGCACGATGTGGTGCAGCGTCACGAAGAGGCGGTGTCGCCCGGCGCCCAGCCTCACCAGCAGCACCCGCAGCAGCGGCGGGGTCGCCAGATCGAACCGGGCCTGTTCCGCCCTCGCCAGCCGCCCGGCCTCGGCCTCGGCGTCCGCCTCGGACAAGCCGGACAGGTCCGCCTCACGCCAGGGCAGCACCACCTCCGGTACGACCACCTGGACGGGTCTTTCCATCCCGGGGGGCTGCCGGAAGCCGGTGCGCAGGTTCGCGTGCCGGTCGAGCAGCGCCTGCCAGGACTTCCGGAGGGAGCCGGTGTCCAGGTCGCCGTCCAGGTCGACGAAGGTCTGCTCGACGTAGACGTCGCGCGCCCGCTCGTCGTACCGGGCGTGGAACAGCAGCCCTTCCTGCAACGGCGAAAGCGGCCATACGTCGACGAGGCCGGGGACGTCCGCCTCGAGTTCCTCCACCTCGGCCTGGCCGAGGGCGACCAGCGGGAAGTCGGCCGGGGTGTGGCCGCCGCTGTCCGGGGCGGCGGCGTGCACCGCCAGTCCGGTGAGCATCGCCACCCAGCCGGACGTCAGCCGGCGCAGGGCCTCCTCGTCGAACAGGCCGACCGGGCAGACCATGGACACGGTCAGCTCGGGGCCGTCCGGCAGTTCGGTGACGAGGCCGCCGGCCTCCAGGGCGTGGGAGGCGGCCATGCGCGGGTCCGTTCTCCCCGCGAGGCCGTGATCGCCGACGGGCCGCCAGCTCCCGCCGTCCGGCTCGGCGGCGTGCGTGACGCGGCCGAGGTAGTTGAAGCCGATCTGCGCGCGGGACAGTCCTTGGAACGCGGAGGCGGTCTCGGGGTTCAGGTGGCGGAGCATTCCGTACCCGAGCCCGTCGCCCGGTACGGCACGCACTTGTTCCTTGACCCGCTTGAGCAGTCGGCCCGCCTCCGGTCCACCGGCGCGCACCTGTGCGAAGTCCGCCGAACCGGCGTCCAGGCGCAGCGGGTGGGAGCTGGTGAACCAGCCGATCGTGCCCGTCAGGTCCATGCCGTCGGAGAGGGGCACGCGGCCGTGGCCTTCCACGTCCACGAGCAACGGGCCGGCGGCGGCCCGGCCCAGGTCGAGTCGCCACTCCTCCAGGGCTGCGACGAGGCCGGCGAGCAGCACGTCGTCGATTCCGGCGTGGAAGGCGGCCGGTACGCGCGTCAGCAGCTCCGACGTCACGGACACCGGCAGCCGGAGTTCGATCCGCCGCATCCCCGCGCCCTCGGTGTCGACGGCCGGATCGAGGGGCCGGTCGGCGATCGGCGCGTAGGTGCCTTCGAGCAGCCGGATCCAGTCGGGCAGTTCCGCCACCCGCTCCGTACTGGTGGCCTGTGCGGCCAACTCCAGGGCCCACCGGCTGAACGGAGTGCACGAGGTGTCGGGGGCCGGATGCCCGTCGTTTGCCGCCGACTCGTACGCTGCGGCCAGTTCGGGTACCAGTGTCCGCCACGACACGACATCGATCACCAGGTGATGGGCCACGAGCAGCAATCGGCCCGGCGCGTCCGGTCCGGCGTCGAACCACACCGCCCCCACCATCGCCCCGGCCTGCGGATCGATGTGGCGTAGGGCGCGCTCCGCCTCGGCCTCCACATCGTCCACGACGGCGCGGACCACACGTTCCGCGGCCGTCGGCCCGGTGTCCTGGTCCGGGATCACGAGCCGTCCCGTTCCCTCGGCGCACTCCAGCCGTGAGCGAAGGATCGGGTGCCGGTCGAGCAGTGACCGGACGGCCGTGCGCAGCCGCCCAAGGTCCAGTCCGGGCGGGACCTGGAGCAGTGTCGACTGGGACAGCGTGCCCGTCAGTGCCACCGTCCCGGCCCGTTCGGCGAGTTCGAGCATCACGGGGGTCAGGGGCACCGGTCCGGTGCTCTGCGCGGAGGGCTCCGCCGGTTCCGCGCCGGCCGTCCCGGCCACTCGTGCCAGCCCGGCCGGGGAGTTGTGTTCGAACACCTGCCGGGCCGTGATCAGCACTCCGGCGCGCCGGGCCCGGGCGACGACCAGCATGGACATGATGGAGTCGCCGCCGAGTGCGAAGAACGAGTCGTCGGCCCCGACCCGCTCCAGCCCCAACACCTCGGCGAACAGGCCGCACAGGACCTCTTCCCACGGGGTCCGTGGGTCACGACCCTCACCCCCACCGAAGTCGGGGGCCGGCAGTGCGGCCCGGTCGAGCTTCCCGTTCACGGTGACCGGCAGGGTCTCCAACAACACGAACGCGGCCGGGACCATATAGTCCGGCAGCTTCCCGGCGACGCGGTCTCCGAGCAGCTCGACGTCCACGCCCGCAGCCGGATCGGCCGGTACGACGTACGCGACAAGACGCTTGGCCCCCGGCTGGTCCTCCCGCACGACCACCGCGACCTGACCGACGCTCTCGTGCGCCGCCAGCACCGCCTCGACCTCGGCCGGCTCGATCCGGAAACCACGGATCTTCACCTGGTCATCGGCACGACCGGCGAACAGCAACTGCCCCTCGGAGGACCACCGGGCCAGGTCACCCGTCCGGTACATCCGCTCCACCGGACCGCCGAACGGGCAGGCCACGAACCGCTCCGCCGTCAGAGCCGCCCGACCGTCATACCCACGGGCCAGCCCCGACCCCGCGACGTACAACTCACCCACGACACCGGGGGGCACCGGACGCAGGAACTCGTCCAGCACGTAGGACCTGCTGTTGTCCATCGGGTACCCCAACGGCACACCGTCCGGGACCTCGTCCCCCGCGACGTACGGGATCTGCGTGGTGAACGCCGTCGTCTCCGTCGGCCCGTACGTCGAGCGAACCGTCAACCCCGGATACGCGGCCAGCAACGCCCTGATCGCCGACGCCGACACGACGTCACCACCGGTCGACACCTCGCGCACACCCGCGAAGATCTCCGGCGACTCCTCCGCCAACACCCGGAACAGGCCGGCCGTCGCGTGCACGTTCGTCACACCGTGCTCGGCGATCAACCGACCGCGCTCCGCCGCGTCCACCTCGCCCGCCGGTACGACGACCAGACCGCCGCCGCGCACCAGGGGCATCCAGACCTCGTACGTCGAGGCGTCGAAGGCGTGGTTGGCCTGGAGCAGGACTCGCTCCGAGAGGTCGCCGTCCCAGCTGCGGTCCAGGACGAAGCTGACGACGTTGCGATGGGTGACGGCGACGCCTTTGGGTACGCCGGTCGACCCGGACGTGTACATCACGTACGCCAGGCCGTCCGGGGACAGGGCGAGGCCGGGGTCCACCGGTGCGCTCGCGAACGCCTCGGCCGTGGCGGCCGTCGGGAGGCCGTCGAGGTCGCGGTCGGCCAGTACCAGTGACACCCCGGCCTCGGCCACCACCGCGCGCAGCCGCTCGACGGGGTGCCCCGCGTCGAGCGGCACGTAGGCCGCTCCCGCCTTCAGGACGCCCAGCAGGACGGCGATCAGCTCGGGTGACCGGTCCATCGCCACACCGACCCGGCACTCCGGGCGGATTCCTCGGCCGATCAGCCAGTGTGCGACCCGGTCGGAGCGCTCGTCGAGTTCGGCGTACGTCCAGGTCGTGGTGGAGCCGGTGATCGCGACGGCCTCCGGGGTGCGGGCCGCCCGGTCCCGGAAGAGCTCGGGCAACGTCGCGGCGGGGAAGGGCCGCAGGGTGTCGTTCCACTCCTCGACGACCAGGTGCCGCTCGGCGTCGTCGAGGACGTGGAGCCCGCCGACCCGCACGTGCGGGTCGGCGGCCGCCTGCTCCAGTACCCGGACGAGCCGGTCGGCGAGCGCCCTGGCGGTCGACTCGTCGAACAGGTCCGTGGGGTAGGAGAGGTCTCCGTCGATGCCGTCCGGGGCGCCCTGCCCGTCGCGGCGCTCGGTGAGGGTCACGGACAGGTCGAAGCGGGCGGGCGGGGACGCGGACTCGTGGGCGCTGACGGTCAGTCCGGGCAGCTCCCATTCGGGGTCCGGGAGGTTCTGCAGCAGCAGCATGACCTGGAAGAGCGGGTGCCGGGCGAGGGAGCGGACCGGGTTGAGTTCCTCCACCAGCCGCTCGAACGGCACGTCCTGGTGGGCGTAGGCCGCCAGGTCGGTCTCGCGGACGCGGTCGAGCAGTTCGGCGAACGTGGGGTCCCCGCTCGCGTCGGTCCGCAGCACCAGCGTGTTGACGAAGAAGCCCGCCAGATCCTCCAGGGCCGCGTCGCCGCGTCCCGCGACGACCGTGCCCATGGGCAGGTCGGTGCCGGCACCGAGCCGGGCCAGCAGCATCGCCAGTGCCGTCTGGACGGCCATGAACACGGTCGCCGAGCCCTGCCTCGCCACCTCCACCAGGCCCGCGTGCGCCCGCGCGCCGAGCACGACCGGCACCGACCCGCTCCGGAAGGAGGGCACGGCGGGCCGGACACGGTCCGTGGGGAGGGTCAGTTCCTCGGGGAGTCCGTCCAGCGCCCCCCGCCAGTAGCCGAGCTGGGCGGCGATCAGGCTGTCCTCGTCCGCCGGGTCGCCGAGCATCTCGTGCTGCCACAGTGCGTAGTCGGCGTACTGGACCGGCAGCACCGACCAGGTGGCGCAGCCGCCGTGCAGGCGGGCCTCGTAGGCGGCGCGCAGGTCCCGGGCGAGGACGCCCATCGACCAGCCGTCCACGGCGATGTGGTGGGCGACCAGCGAGAGCACGTATTCGGTGCCGGGCAGTACCAGCAGTTCGGTCCGCCACGGCAGGTCGTGGGCCAGGTCGAACCTCCGGTCGGCGGCCTCGGCGAGCGCGGCGGGCAGCTCGTCGGCGGCGATTTCGCGGACGTGGAGCTCCGGGCGGCCGTCAGGGCCGTCCAGGATGTCCTGGCGGGGTACGCCTCCCGTGGCGGGGAAGCGGGTGCGCAACGTCTCGTGCCGGTCGGCGACGTCGCCGAGGGCGGCCTCGATCGCGGCCACGTCGAGCTCACCGGACATGCGCAGGGCGAGGGGCACGTTGTACGCGGCGCCCGCTCCGGCCTCCTCCAGCCCGTTCAGGAACCACATGCGCTGCTGGCCGAAGGACAACGGCAGCGTCTCGGGTCGCTGTCGCGGGACCACTCCGGTCCGCACGGCGCGCCGGTCGTTCTCCACGAGTGCGGCGATGCCGGCGGCGGAGGGGGCGCCGAACAGCTGCCGGATGTTGATCTCGGCGCCGAGTTCCTTCCGGATCCGTACGATCAACCGCATGGCGAGCAGCGAGTCGCCGCCGAGTTCGAAGAACGAGTCGTCGGCGCCGACGCGTTCCTGACCCAGGAGGTCGCGGAACAGGCCGCACAGGAGGTCTTCCAGGGGCGTCGCCGGGCCCCGGCCGACCGTGTCGCCCGGGGTCGGGGCCGGGAGCGCGGCTCGGTCCAGCTTGCCGTTGACGGTGACCGGCAGGGAGTCCATGGAGACGAAGGCGGCGGGCACCATGTAGTCGGGCAGCGCCCGCGCGGCGTGCTCGCGCAGCGTGCCACCGTCGATGTCCTGGTCGGCGGATGCGGGTACGACATAGGCGACCAGGCGCTTCACGCCCGGATGGTCCTCACGGCCGATCACCGCCACCTGGCCGACGCTGCCGTGTCGGGCCAGCACGGCCTCGATCTCACCCAACTCGATCCGGAAACCGCGGATCTTCACCTGGTCGTCGACCCGGCCGACGAAGCGGAGCTCGCCGTCGGAGGTCCAGCGGGCCAGGTCACCGGTCCGGTACATCCTCTCCCCCGAGCCGGAGAAGGGCGAGGCCACGAACCGCTCCGACGTCAGGCCCGCGCGGCGGACGTATCCGCGTGCCAGCCCGGCCCCGGCGACGTACAGGTCGCCGGCCACGCCGGGCGGGACCGGGCGCAGGAACTCGTCCAGTACGTAGACCCTGACGTTGGCGAGGGGGCCGCCCATCGACACCGCGTCCGGTACTTCGGCCGGAGCGGCCCACGAGGTGACCGTGACGGTGGCCTCCGTCGGCCCGTACTCGTTGTGGAACGAGCGCCCGTCGGCCCAGCGTCGCACCAGCTCGGAGCCGTACTCCTCGCCGCCGAGGACGACGTGCTCGATGGTGTCCAGGACCGTCGCGGCCGGCTCGCCGTCTGCGACGAGCGACTCCAGGACGCTCGGGGTGAACGTGACGGCGTTGACCGCGAGCCGCTCCATCTCCAGCAGGGCGTCTCCGTCGCGCCGCGCGACGCACAGGGTCGCGCCGCCCGCCAGCGCGGGAAAGATCTCGGCGACGGACACGTCGAAGGACACGGAGGCGAACTGCAGGACCCGGTCGCCCGGACCCCATCCGTACTCCGCCACCCGCCAGGACACGAAGTTGGCCAGACCCCCGTGCACGACCGCCACGCCCTTCGGCGTCCCGGTCGACCCGGACGTGTAGATCACGTACGCGGGATGGGTGGGGCGCAGCAGTACGACCCGGTCGGCGTCGGTCGGCGGGGTCTCCGGAGCGGCCGCGATCGCGGCGACGGTCGACGGGTCGTCCAGGAGGAGGTGCGGGAACCCGGCTGCGGCTGCCGCGGTGCGGCGGGTGCACACCACCAGGGCCGGACTGGTGTCGGCCAGCATGAAGGCGACCCGCTCGGCCGGGTAGCCGGGGTCGATCGGCACGTAGGCGGCGCCCGACTTCAGCACGCCGAGCAGCACGGCGACGAGATCGGCCGAGCGGTCCATCAGTACGCCGACGAGGTCCTCGGGGCCCACGCCCCGGCCGATGAGCGCGTGCGCCACCCGGTTGGCCCGCGTCTCCAGTTCCGCGTAGGTCAGCGTGGTGTCGTCGCCGACCACCGCGACGGCGTTCGGGTCACGGGCGACCCGCGCCTCGAACAGTTCGGGCAGCGTCTGGGCCGGTACGTCGCGGGCGGTGTCGTTCCATGTGACGAGGGCGCGGGAGCGCTCGCCCTCGATCAGCACGTCGACCTCGCCGATCCGGACCGTCGGATCCGCCGCGACCTGCTCCAGTACCCGCACCAGCCGACGGGCCAGGGCCTGGGCCGTGGGTCGGTCGAACAGGTCGACGGCGTACTGGAGGTCGCCGTTGATCCCCGCGGGCGCGCCCTGTTCGTCGCGGTGCTCGGCGAGGCTGACGGACAGGTCGACGCGCGCGGGAACGGCCGCGTCGGGCAGGGCCCTCTCCTCCAGTGCCTGGACGGTCAGGCCCGGCAGGTCCCAGTCCGCGGGCGGAACGTTCTGCAGGACCAGCATGACCTGGAACAGCGGATGGCGGGCGAGGGAGCGGGCCGGGTTGAGGTCCTCCACGAGTCGCTCGAACGGCAGGTCCTGGTGGGCGTAGGCCGCCAGGTCCGTTTCCCGGACGCGGTCCAACAGCTCGGCGAACGTGGGATCGCCGCCGGCGTCCGTCCGCAGTACGAGGGTGTTGACGAAGAAGCCGGCCAGGTCGTCCAGGGCGCTGTCCCCGCGGCCCGCCACGGCGGTTCCGATGGGCAGGTCGGTGCCCGCCCCCAGGCGGGCCAGCAGCATCGCGAGAGCCGCCTGCACGACCATGAACACGGTCGCCGAACCCTGCCTCGCCACCTCCACCAGCCCCGCGTGCGCCTGTGCGCCGAGCTCGACCGGGACCGACCCGCCCCGGAACGACGAGACCGCGGGCCGGGTCCGGTCGGCCGGAAGGGTCAGCTGGTCCGGCAGATCGGCCAGCACCTCACGCCAGTGGGCGAGTTGGGTGTTGACGAGGCTGTCGGGGTCGGTGACCTCGCCGAGCGCCTCGCGCTGCCAGAGCGCGTAGTCAGCGTACTGGACCGGCAGCGCCGGCCATCCGGCCGTCCCGCCCGTGAGCCGGGCCTGGTAGGCGGTGCGCAGGTCCCGGGCCAGGATGCCCATCGTCCAGCCGTCGACCGCGATGTGATGCGCCACGACGATCAGTACGTGATCCGAGGGAGACAGCGTCAGCAGCTCGACCCGCCAGGGCAGCTCCCGGGCCAGGTCGAAGCCCCGGGCCAGTGCCGTGGCCAGCGCGAGGGGCAGATCGGCTTCTCCGGCCGTGCGCAGGCGGAGCTCCGGCCGGCCGGCCGGACCTTCCAGGAGGTCCTGTCGGGGAACTCCGTCGATGTCCGGGAAGACGGTGCGCAGGCTCTCGTGCCGGTCGGCGACGTCGTTCAGCGCCGCTTCCAGTGCCGCCCGGTCGAGCGCGCCGGACAGACGCAGGACCAGCGGTACGTTGTAGGCGGCGCCGGCTCCGGCTTCCTCGAGCTGGTTGAGGAACCACATCCGCTGCTGGCCGAACGACAGCGGCAGCTCCTCGGGCCGCTGCCGTGCGACCAGGGGCACGCGGACTCCGGTGGTCCGCGACCCGTCGGCGCGGTCCGCCAGTTCCGCGACGGTGGGTCCGCGGAACACGTCCCGGATGCCGATCTCGACGTCGAGGACGGAACGGACACGGGCGATCAGACGCGTCGCCAGCAGGGAGTCGCCGCCGAGTTCGAAGAACGAGTCCTCGGCGCCGACCCGCTCCAGGCCCAGCACCTCGGCGAACAGCCCGCACAACACCTCTTCCACGGCGGTGGCGGGGCCACGGCCGGCGGAACCGGAACCGGAGAACTCGGGCGCGGGCAGAGCGGCCCGGTCGAGCTTCCCGTTCACCGTGACCGGCAGCGACTCCAGCGCCACGACCGCGGCCGGGACCATGTACTCGGGCAAGGACCGTGCGGCGAACCCCCGCAGTGCCTCCCCGTCGACCTCGCGTCCGGCCGGTACGACGTAGGCGACCAGGCGCTTCACGCCCGGCTGGTCCTCACGGACCACGACCGCGACCCGGCCCACGCCCTCATGACCGGCCAACACGCTCTCGATCTCACCGAGTTCGATCCGGAAACCACGGATCTTCACCTGGTCGTCCGCACGCCCCAGATACAGCAAATCGCCGTCCGAGGACCACCGCACCAGGTCACCCGTCCGGTACATCCGATCCGAACCCGGGAACGGGCACGCCACGAACCGCTCCGCCGTCAAAGCAGACCGACCCGCGTAACCACGCGCCAACTGCACCCCCGCCAGATACAACTCCCCCGTCACACCGGGAGGCACCGGACGCAGGAACTCGTCCAACACGTACGTCTGCGTGTTCCACACCGGACGACCGATCGGCACCGAACCCGACGGCCCCACCCCGCCCGAGCAGTCCCAGAACGTCACGTCCACCGCGGCCTCGGTCGGCCCGTAGAGGTTGGACAGCTCCGCGTCCAGTACGGCCCGGAAGTCCGCCACGACCTCCGCGGACAACGCCTCACCGCTGCACACCACCCGGCGAAGGCCGGCGCAGGCACCCCGAGTCACCTCGGGAAGGAAGGCGCTGAGCATGGACGGCACGAAGTGCATCACCGTCACCGACTGCCGGGCCACCACGTCCACCAGGTACGCCGGATCCCGATGCCCACCGGGCTTGGCCATCACCAGACCCGCACCCACCACCAACGGCCAGAACAACTCCCACACCGACACGTCGAACCCCGTCGGCGTCTTCTGCAACACCCGGTCGTCACTCGCCAACCCGTAGGTGTCCTGCATCCACAGCAACCGGTTCGCGATCGACCCATGGCTAACCACCACACCCTTGGGACGACCCGTCGACCCCGACGTATAGATCACGTACGCCGCCGTTCCGGGCGTGACCCGGGACGCCAAGGCATCGCCGGAGAAGGACGCGATCTCTGCGGTCGTCGCCTCGTCGTCCCACACCACCCACGAGGCATCCCGCACCGTCGCACGCGTGCACACCACCACCGTGGGACCCGCATCGGCCAACACATAGCCGATCCGGTCCGCCGGATACTCCGGATCCACCGGAACGTACGCCGCCCCCGCCTTGAGCACACCCCACAAAACCGCCACCAGATCGACCGACCGCTCCATCAACACGGCCACCCGACCCTCAGGACCCACCCCCCTCCCCCTCAACCACCGCGCCACCCGGTTCGACCACTCGTCCAACTCCGCATACGAAACCGAAGGCCCACCGTCACCGACCACCGCCACCGCATCCGGAGACCGCCCCACCTGAACCGCGAACAACTCCGGCAGAGTCGTCGCGGGGAGCCGCCGGCCGGTGTCGTTCCACTCCTCCACGACCGTGACCCGCTCGGCGTCCGTGAGGGCGTCCAGCTGCCCCACCGGCATCCGCGGTTCCTTGGACGCCGCTTCGAGGAAGGCCACGAAGGCGTTCTGATGGGCCACGAAATCGTCGCTCCCCGGCGACGACACGTCTCCGTCGAAGTCGATCCGGATACGGCCGTCCGCGGAACCGCCGCGAACGGTGATCATCAGATCCTCGGCGGGCGGTATCGAGACGTCGTGCGTGGTGCCCTTCGAACCCGCGAAATCGAGGTCGTTGTCGAAGGTGACGACGTTGACGAGCGGTCCGAAGTGCCGTTTGCCGGCGACCGGCCATTCGAGTTCGCGGCGCAGGTCCTCGCCCCGGTACCGCTGGTGCCGCGCGATGTCGCGCAGTTCGTCCTTCACCCGTCGCGCGAGGGTGAGGATGTCTTCGCGCGGGTCCACCCGCACCCGCATCGGCACGATGTTGGCCATCGTGCCGGGGGTGCGTCCCGAGAGCGCGGTGACGCGGCCCGTCACGACGACGCTGAACACGACGTCGCAGCTGCCGGTCAGCCGGCCGAAGTGCGCGGCTGCCGCGGCGATGACGACGTTCGACCAGTTCACACCGCCGGTGGCCGCCGACCGCCGCACGCGTTCCGCGGTGGAAGGGGCGAGGTGGGTCGTCTCGCGCCGGAACTCGGCGTCCGCCGCGCCGCCGACGGCCAGGGCCACCGGATTCGGCCGGTCGGCGAAGCGACCGGTCCAGTAGGCGCGGTCCTCCTCCTGACCGGCGGAACCCCGGTACCCCTCCTGCTCGTCGAGGACGTCCGTGATCGTTCCGAACCTGGCCTCGGCACACGGGGTCCCTCGGACGAGCGAGGTGTAGATCGCCGCCGTGCGCCGTCCGAACAGCGACCAGCCGAAGGCGTCCATGACCACGTGGTTGTACCGCTGGTACCAGAGGTGGCGGTCGGCGGAGAGACGGAAGAGCGCGTACGCGAACAGCGGGCTCGCCGTCGGGTCCGCGGGGCGGTCCAGATCCTCCCGCATCCAGGCGTGCGCTTCGGCCTCCGGATCCGAGGACGCGCTCAGGTCCAGGACGGTGAGGGACCACTCGGGCCGCGTGACGACCTGGTGGGGGCCGTGGGCGTCCTCGACGATCCGGACGTTCAGTCCTTCGGCCTCTGCCACGGCCTGCCGTAGCGCGGTCTCGAACAACGGCCGGTCCAACGGCCCGTCGATCACCACGAACTCACCGGAGTTGTAGACCGGGCTGGGGGCGCCGATGCGCTGCGCGAGCCAGATGTCGTACTGGGCCGCGGACAGGGGCAGGCGAAGGTCGTCCTGAGACATGCGAGTCCCTCACTCGGGGTTCTGTGCGTTGAAGTCGGCGTACGGCTGCGGCGTCAGCCCGTCGTCACCAGGCGGTGGATGGATTCCAGGCTCGGCGCTTCGAGCAGGTCGACGACGGCGATGCTCCGACCGGTCTTCTCCTCCAGGGCGACGACGAGTCGCAGCAGGTGGAAGGAATCCCAGCCGGCGAGTTCGTGCAGCCCGCGTCCGGCGTCCTCGACGGTGACCGGCAGGGCGAGTTCGTCGCGGACGAGGGCGATGAAGTCTTCGAGGTCGTTCACGGGAGGTCGCCTTCGGGGGTTTCGTCGATGCGGATGTGCGTCGGCATCGGTTCGATCCGTTCCAGCGCGTGCCGGAAGGTCCGTACGCCGCCGCCGTCGTCGAGGCCGTCGTCCTCGCCGTCGTCGCCGGCCGGGACGAAGCCGTGCCGGGGATAGAAGTCGCGGACGCGCCGGTTCTTCGCGGTTTCGCGGTAGGAGGCGATCACGGAGGTGGCGCCGGTGGCGCGGGCGTGTCCCAGTACCCAGGACAGGCATGCCTCTTCGATGGCGCGGGAGAACACCCGACAGCTCAGCAGGAAGTTGTCGATGTGCAGCACGTGTCCGTCGCGCCGTGCCAGGATCGCGCCGACCAGGCCGTGATCCCCGAACCTGTCGCCCGCGTGAACGGCCAGGGCGAGCGCGGCCGGGTCCCTCGTCCGGTCCAGTACCTCGCCGGGCTGGAGGCGCTCGGCGGTCATGTTGAACTGGTTGGTGCGCAGCGTGAGCTGGGAGATCCTGGGCGCCTCGGCTCGTGTGGCCGGCCCGATGCGGAGGCGGACGTCCAGTTCGCGCAGGTAGTCCTCGGTCGAATCGAAGCTGTCGAGGAAGCTCTTGCGCGCGGTGTCGTCCCGGTACCGGGCCGTCCGGATCCGGTCCTCGGCCGTGACCTCCCGTACGTCGAACCAGCCGTCCCGCAGCAGGTTCCTGCGGTGCCAGGCCGGTTCTCCGTCGACTTCGACGATCGTGACGCCGGGCAGCTCCCGTCGGACGAGTTCGCGTTCGAAGGCGCTGTCGTCGACGAAGACGAAGCTGTCGACGGACAGCCCGAGGGCGTCGGCCAGGAGTTTCAGGTTGTCGTGCTTGGGCTGCCAGTTCGCGATGACCTGGACGAAGTCCTCCTCGCGCAGCGCCATGCGCGGGTGCTCGCGCAGCGCCCGTGCCACCGACTCGGGTTCGTTCTTGCTGACGGCGGCGATGAGGACGCCTTGCGATCCGAGTTGCCGCACGACCTTCTGGAACGCGAGGAACGCCTCGCCCCGGTAGCTGTCGCCGACCTCGATGCCCTCCACCCCGTCGTCGCCGAGGACGCCTCCCCAGAGGGTGTTGTCGAGGTCGAGCACGAGGCACTTCTTCGTCCGTCCGGTCATCTGCCGGGCGAGGTGGCCGATCTCGGCCGCGTAGGCGAAGAGCAGGTCGTCGGTCAGATGGGCCTTGGCATAGGTGCTGAGCCGGTCCTCGACGACCGGCACGCCCTGCGCGACGAGGGGTTCGAGGTCCAGCACGACGACCGAGGGGTTGTCTTCGGCGAGCCGCAGCAGGCGGGCGTTGGCCTCCCGCCACACCACGCCCAGCCGGGCGCGGGAGCGGTGGTCGACGAGCTGGCCGGTGTGTGCGCGCAGCAACGGCATCGTGTTCAGTACGAGAGTGCCCGCCCTCTCGGCGAACCGGGCGGCGAGCCGTTCGATGAGACCGATCTTGTCCGCGGCGACCCGTTCCACGTCCTCGGGTCGCCAGGGCAGCGGCACCTCGTCGAACACGATCATCGGGTCGAGTACGCACAGGACGAGGTCGGGTCGGGCGGCGTTCAGTTCACCGGCCGGGTCGAGCAGTTCGAGCACGTAGTTGTCGAAGTCGGCCAGTACCGGGCGTGCGACCAGGCCGTGCCGGGCGAGCTGGGCGGTCAGGGCCGGGGCCAGGGTCCCCAGGGTTCCGTGCCCGGTGACGCCGATGGTGACCAGCGGCGTCCCGGGGTGGGCTCGGGAGATCGCCTCCGGATCGAGCCGGGCGAGGAGTCGCCCGGCCTTCAGGAGTTCCGTGCCCGAGAGCCGGGCCATCAGCTCGCCCGCTCTCGGGTATTCGCTCATCAGGCGCCCGGCGTCGGCCAGTTCGCGCAGTTCGGCCGCGGCCGAAGCGTCACCGGACACGGTCACCTCCTCGGCGGTGCCGCGACGCCGGGCAGGGGCGGAGGAGGTCCGCCGTGAGGGCCTCCTCCTCCCAGGATCTGCAGCGGAGGCGGTCCACCGGGGCCACCAGGGCCGCCGGGGCCGCCGGGAGGCGGCATCATTCCGCCCATGCCGCCGGGCGGCGGACCTGCGAAGTGCTGCGGTCCCGGTCCGCCGGCGAATTCCGGTACGGATTCCCGGGGGCCGGCGGGGGGTGAGGCGAACTGGGTCCGGTAGAGCTCCGCGTAGAGCCCGCCGGCCAGCAACAGTTCCTCGTGGCGGCCCTGTTCCCGGATCTCCCCGTTCTCGACGACCAGGATCTGGTCGGCCTCGCGGATGGTGGACAGCCGGTGGGCGATCACCAGGGAGGTCCGGCCGGCGAGCGCGGTCTTCAGCGCGTGCTGGACCGCGGCTTCCGACTCCGAGTCCAGGTGCGCGGTGGCCTCGTCGAGGACCACGACCGAGGGGGCCTTCAGGAGCAGCCGGGCCAGTGCGATGCGCTGCTTCTCGCCACCGGACAGCCGGTAGCCGCGATCACCGACGATCGTGTCGAGGCCGTCGGGCAGGGACGAGATCAGCTCCCAGATCTGCGCCGACTTGCACGCTTCGGTCAGCTCGTCCTCGTCGGCCTCGGGCCGGGCGTACATCAGGTTGGCGCGGAGGGTGTCGTGGAACAGGTGCGCGTCCTGGGTGACCATGCCGACGGTCTGCCGCAGGGATTCCGTGGTGAGGTCGCGGGCGTCGACGCCGCCGATGCGTACGGTGCCCGAGGTGGGGTCGTACAGCCGGGGCACGAGATGGGTGAGCGTCGTCTTGCCGGCGCCGGACGGTCCGACCAGTGCGGTGAGTTTGCCCGCGGGGACCTTGAAGGTCAGGTCCTTCAGGGTCAGGGCGTTGTCCTTGCGGACCTGTGAGGGGAGCGCGATCGACTCCAGCGAGGCGAGTGAGACGTCGGCGGCCGCGGGGTAGCGGAAGCTCACGCCGTCGAACTCGATCTCGGGGGCGTCCGAGCCGGTGGCCGGGAGTGCCCGCGCGTCCGGCTTCTCGGCGATCAGCGGCTTGAGGTCGAGCAGTTCGAAGAGCCTGTCGAAGCTGACGAGCGCGGTCATCACGTTCGCCTGCACGCTGGACAGCTGGTTGATCGGGCCGAAGAGCCGGGTGAGCAGTGCGGCGAGCGCCACCAGGGTGCCGACCTCGAACGCGCCGTTGACGGCGAGCGTTCCACCGACCCCGTACACCACGGCGGTGGACAGTGTCGCGAGGAGGGTGACGGAGACGAGGAGCATCCGGCCGTAGACGAAGTTCAGCACTCCGATGTCGCGGACCCGTGCGGCCCGCGTGCCGAACTGCTTCGCCTCCTGGTCCGGCCGGCCGTACAGCTTCGCCAGCAGCGCACCCGCCACGTTGAACCGCTCGTGCATCATCGAGCCCATTTCGGCGTTCTGCTCCATCGACTCCCGCATGAGCCGTTGCATCCTGCGGCCGATGACCTTGCCGGGCAGGACGAAGAAGGGCAGGACCACCAGGGCGACGACGGTGATCACCCAGGAGAGGTAGAACATCGCGCCGAGCACCAGGACCAGGGACAGCAGGCCGGACACCACGGTCGACAGCAGCGTGGTGAGCGCCTGCTGGGCCCCGACCACGTCCGTGTTGAGCCTGCTGACCAGCGCGCCGGTCTGTGCCCGGGTGAAGAACGCGAGCGGCTGCCGCTGCACGTGCTCGAACACCTCGGTTCGCAGGTCGTAGATCAGGCCCTCGCTGATGCGGGCCGAGTACAGGCTCTGCGTGAATGCCGCCGCGGTCTCCAGCAGGGCGAGGCCGGCGACTCCGAAGGCGACGCCGAGCACGATCCCGTTGTCCCGGGGCAGGATTCCGTCGTCGATGAGCACCTTGAACAGCATGGGGCTCGCCACCGTCATCACCGCTTCGAGGACGGTGATGAGCAGGAGGAACCCCACGGCGCCCCGATAGGGTTTGAGATAGGGCAGGATCCGAGGCACCGTGCCTGGTTTTATTTTCTGGCGGGTCAACCCGGAATCCGAGCCGAACCCCGATATCACCATTTGCGGCCCGGGGCCTCCAATCATGACTCCGAAACCTCCTTGTCCTTTGAGTGATCGGATGCACCTGCGCCATGACGGCTGCGCGCCGCCAAGGGGCTGCTATTCGGCGTGCTCGTACTGCTTCATTTCCTCGATCAGGCTCTTCGGGCGCATATCCGTCCAGTTCTCCTCGATGAAGTCGAGGCATGCCTGGCGGGTGTTCTCACCGAACTCGACGACCCAGCCGGCCGGCACATCCGCGAAGGTCGGCCAGAGGGAGTACTGACCTTCTTCGTTGACGAGCGCGTAAAAGGTCCCGTCTTCGTTGTCGAATGGATTCGCCATGTTCGCCCTCCGGTGAAACAGATCCGACTCGATGAATGCGCGGCTTTCCACGCAATGCCGCTGCGAGCGATCGTACAGCCGTCCAACCGAACCGATTCGACAGTTGGACGTGCACACAAAAAGGGGCCTGCCACATCGGCAGGCCCCTTTGAGGAGAGGATCACATGAATACCGGCTCCCCGGCAATACCGTCCAACTGACGAACTCGAATGGAAAAGGCACGACGGTCCCGGCGCAGCCGACCCCGGCTGGTCAGCGCACCGGGCCGCGCGTCTTCAGGGGTACCGGCAGGAGTGCGGGGTGGACCTGACGAGCGGCCGCGGCCGCCCGAGGGACCCCTGTCGTATCGGCGCCAGGCAGGAACCCGAGCCTGCCTGAACGAGCGGAACCTGTCGGTCCCCTGCAAGAGTTGCGGTGTTCGAGGCCGCGCCCGTACCGGGCGTCATGTCGATGACCGGCCTGACCAAAGGTTTTCGTAGGGGAATGGGATCGTGGCGACTGAACACGTGGTGACCTGGATCTGCCATCCGGACGACTTCCTCCCGGAGTACGTGGACAAGATCTCTGCGCAGATGGAGGAGCGCTGGGCGCAGCCGTGCGCGAAGCACGGCTTCTCCTTCCGCTTCATCTCCGCCAATGAGCTGGTGCCCGCCTGCGGCGACCGGCCCCGGCTGTGGCACGACGGCGTGGACCTGCTGGAGACGCGCCAGGCGTACATCGTCGACGACGTCAGCGGCGATCCGCAGGCCACGCACTTCCTGCGGGGCATCTACCGGGCCATCGACGCGAGCGATTCCGTGCTGCTCAACCGCTCCCTCGTCGGCTCCGAGAGCCTGGAGCGCGACAAGCTGGCCATCCTGGCGCGGGCGTCCGTACTGGGTGTCAGGACGCCGAAGACGGTGGCCCTGCCCTTCGGCCGCTACGCGAGGAGGGGACTGGACGTCGTCCGCGAGGAGGTGGGCGAAGGCCCCTACATCCTCAAGGCGCGCGAGATGGGCATCGGCTTCGGAGTGCTGAAGCTGGACAGCTTCGAGCAGCTCCGCGCGGCCGTCGACATCGTGTCGCAGACCGGCCAGAACTACATCGTGCAGGAGTACCTGCCCAACCGTGGCGACCTGCGCGTCGCGATGGTGGAGGGCAAGTTCGTCGCGAGCATGCTGCGCAGCCCGGCCGAGGGTTCGTACCTCTCCAACATCTCCCAGGGCGGCAGCGCCAGCGCCAACCCGGACGTGGCGGCGGTCATGCACGACGTCGAGCGGATCGTCGCGAGCCTTCAGGCCGACTACCTCTGCGTGGACTGGCTGCTCACCGATGACGGTCCGGTCCTCGGGGAATGGGGAACGGCCATGGCCGAGTTCTCCAGCCTGCCCGAGCCCGCCCGGTCGCAGCTCGCCGACGCGTTCTTCGCCTGGGTCGGCCGACTGCTCTGCGACGGCGAGGCTGTCGCCGCGGCCGACGAGACCCGCTGACCATGGCAGACAGCAAGACGGCGGCGAGCGCCCGGCCGACGACGGGGCACCCGCCCGCCGTCGCGGCGGGGCTGGGGTTCACCCTTCTGTCGAACGCCGGCCTGGCCATGGTGCTCACTCTGCTGCCCGTGACGGTGCTGCACGGCGGCCGGATCGAGCCGACCCTCTTCTCGCTCGCGCTGTCGGTCCATGTCGGTGCGGCGCTGGTGGGCGCGGTGTGCACCCCGCTCGTGCTCGGCCGGCTCCACCCCGCGTGGACGCTGACGATCGCGTCCACGCTGAAGGCGGCCGGTTTCGCCGCCGTCGTGGTCAGTACGCGGGACCCCGCCCTCTTCCTCTTCGCGGTGCTGGCCGGTCTCGGGGTGGGCGTGTCCCGCCCCGCGGTGCGGTCGCTCCTGACGGGTGCGGCGGGTGAGGACCGTCGCAGTCAGGTGTTCCAGGTGTTCTTCATCCTCCTGAACGTGGCCTACGTCCTGGCACCGGTCGCGGCCGGACCGGTGGGCCGGGCCGGGGTCCCCGCGCTGCTCGTCCTCACGGTGGTCGAGCTCGGCGTCGGTCTGACGGTCGGTCTGCTCGGCCGCGGGCTTGCCTTCGACGTACCCGCACGCGGCACGCGCGGCTTCGGGTCGAGTCTTGCCGTACTGAAAAACCGCGCCGCGGCCGTCGTGCTCGTCTACACCTTCGCGATCTACTTCGCGATGGGCTTCCTGTACGCGATGGTCCTGCTCTACGAGGTCGTCAACCCGGCGCAGGCCGAGCACCGCACACTGTTCCTGAGCTACCAGCCGCTGGCCATCATCGCCATCCAGCTGGCCTTGCTCCCCTTCTTCGCGCGGCTGCCCCGGGGCGCGCTCTACATGACCGTGGCCGGCGCGGGCGGCGTCGGGCTGGTGCTGTCGTTCACGAGCGGTCTGGTCGTGATCCTCGCCGGACTCACCCTCTTCGCGATCGCGGAGTGCCTGGCCTTTCCCAAGATCCAGGTGGAGGCCGCGGACACCGTGCCCCCGGCCCAGCTGACCCAAGTGTTCGCCCTGGTGAGCGTGGTGACCGCGGTCGGCGAGATCGTCGGGAACATGACGGCGGGGATCCTCGCCGGTGGCGCCGCCTCCTGGCTGCCCGCGCCCGCCCACTCCGGGATGGTCGTCGGCCTGCTCGTGGGCCTCGTGCTCCTGGTCGCCGGCGTCGCCGTCACCCGCTCCATCACCCCGGACCGTGCGTCCGGCATCCCCCAACACTGAACCAGGAGACGTACCGATGTACCGCACCATGTTCAAGTCCAAGATCCACCGTGCCACAGTGACCCAGGCCGATCTGCACTATGTGGGTTCGCTGACGATCGACGCGGAACTCATGGAGGCGGCAGACCTGTTGCCCGGCGAGAAGGTGCAGATCGTCGACATAGACAACGGCGCACGCCTGGAGACCTACGTCATCGAGGGGGAGCGCGGATCTGGAGTGATCGGGATCAACGGAGCCGCGGCCCATCTGGTCCACCCCGACGACCTCGTGATCATCATCAGCTACGCGCAGGTGGCCGAGGCCGACGCCAAGGCGTTCGAACCGTGCGTCGTCCATGTGGACGGGCAGAACCGGGTGATCGCGCTCGGCACGGATCTGGGCGAGCCGGTGCCGGGTTCCCCGGAACTCGTACGCGGCAACTGACGCCTCGGCCGACGGCTCGGCCGGGCCGGGACGGCCGCTCACCGGGGGGCGTCGACGACCTTGCTGAGCAGGTAGCCCGCGTGCAGCCGGTTGCGCGCTCCGAGCCGCGCCATGACGTCCGAGATGTGTCGCTGGCAGGTCCGCAATGACATGCCCAGCCGGCGGGCGATCACCTTGTCCTCCATCCCCTCCACCAGCAGCTGGGATATGGCGAGCTTGATCTCCTCGGAGGCGCCCATCACCTGGTTCTGGTCGTAGGAGACCGGGAAGGGGCTGGCCGTGGGCCAGACCCGCTCGAAGGCCTCGACGACGAAGTCCACGATGCTCTGGTCGCTGACGATCACGGCGCCCAGCGGATTGCCGTGCAGCGGCAGCACCGCGACCTCCCGGTCGAAGACGATCAGCCGCATGAAGGCGTCACTGAGCATGCGGACTTGGGCACCGAGAGGGGTCACGTACTTGACGTAGGCCCTGGTGGCCGGGTTGAACTGCGCGGTGTGCTGGTAGATGGTCCGCATGGTGACCTTACGCCTGAGTACTAACTCGGTGCGTTTGAGAGCCTCTTCGAGCACGTCAGCCGGGCGCGCGCCACCCGGCTGGGAGGTCAGGATCTCCTGACTGGCGTGTGCCGCAAGGCCGTTCAGGGCGCTGCGCACGGAATCGACTTCCGGCAGGACCTCGATTTCCGGACGACGCAGCCGTTTGGCGGGACTCTGCTCGTAGATCTCGGCCAGGGAATCCAGCCGCTCCATCATGTGCATGATGTGCTGCTGCCTCTCCGCCAACTCCCTTACGGCCGGGGCGATGAGCTGGGCCCCGAAGATCCGCGGAGAGCTGGCGGTATATCCGCCGCCGGGGGTGGGCCACAGGAGATGGAGATCACACAGCGATCTCATCAGCTCCTCCGCTTCCTTCACGTCCGTACCGATGGCGGAGGCGACTTCCGCCGGGGTGACCTTTTCCCGTTCACAGGCGTACTCGTACGCCTGCAGGGCCCTGCCGTTCAAAGGGAGCGGTGAGGCGTCACCAGGGATGCCCGGTATGTCCATTTAGCGTCCTTTTGGGAAATTAAGCGTGGGCGGGTCGGCCCGTTTTACCGACCATCATATCTGCGCCTGGCGGTGATGCGACGTACCGGAGCCCTGGAGGCGGAGGGCCCCGCAATGGCAAAGTAAGTCCTGCCCGAGAAACTCCTTCCAGGAAATGGAAATGTGATGTCGAATTCCTTCGCGAGAATATCTGCGGCGGCCGGACTCGCTTTTTTCGCGGCGCTGCTCGTCATCGCCGCCCCGGCCGAATCGACCGCCACCCTGGCCGACGGAAACAAGGACGTCTCCTACGCCGTGCCGGCCGCAACCGGGGCGCCCGAGCTCGATCTGGGATGGGGTCGGTGATCGAAGGGAGGTTCGGTGACTCGATCATCGTTCGCAGGCTGGAGCGGGGGCGGATCGCGGAGCTGGTGCTGGACCGGCCGCACGCGATGAACGCGGTCTCCATGGAGCTCGGCGCGTCACTGGCGGCCGCCACCGCCGCCCTCGCCGGTGACCCTTCGGTCGGCGTCACCGTGATCACCTCCACTGCCGAGCGTGCCTTCTGCGTGGGCGCCGACCTCAAGGAGCGCCGGAACTACACCGAGTCGGACCGGGCCCGGGCCCGGCCGGTCAGCCGGGCCGCCTACGCCGGGGTGCTGGCGCTGCCGATGCCCGTGATCGCCGCGGTGCACGGCTACGCACTGGGCGGCGGCTACGAGCTGGCGCTCTCCTGCGATGTCATCGTCGCCGATCCCGACGCGGTCATCGGGCTCCCCGAGACCGCCGTCGGCGTCATCCCCGGCGGCGGGGGAACCCAGCTGCTGCCGCGTCGCGTGGGCGCGGCGCGTGCCGCCCACCTGATCTTCAGCGGCCGCCGGGTCCCGGCGGTCGACGCACTCGAACTGGGCCTCGTGGACACGCTCTCCCCCGCGGGTGAAGTGCGCGCGGCGGCTCTGGAAATCGCCCGCACCTACGCCGCGAACTCTCCGGTGGCGCTGCGGGCGGCCAAGCGCGCACTGAGGCTCGGACACGGCGGTGACCTCGCGACCGGACTGGAGGTCGAGGACGCGGCCTGGCATGCCGTGGCTTTCTCCGCCGACTGGGTCGAAGGGGTCGAAGCGTTCAACGAGAAGCGGCAGCCGAACTGGCCCGGTTATCGCGATATGGAATCCGTCGTCACGGAACACTGATGAAAGCTGGAAGAGACTTGTTGCGGGAAGCCGAATCGTTCTCAAAACTTCGGGAAAAGGTGCTCAGCGAAGCGTCCCGAATTCACCTGGCCGCCGATCTCGATGTGCTGACCAGAAAGCAACTGGAAGAAATCCAGCAGAGCAATCTGGCGCGCACCGTCGAGGCCCTCGGGAAGGACCCCGCGGCGGCCGCCAGGTGGCCGGGAGCACTCGATGTCCGAGTCGCCCGCGATCTGGCCAGGCTCCCGCTCTTCTCACCGGCGGACCTGCAGAGCACCTGCCCGCCCGGTACGGAGGACCTGGTCCTGGGCGACGGCGGTTCCGGGCTGGCCCTCCGCTCCAGCGGTACGTCCGGCCGGCGCAAGGTCCTCTACCACTCCTGGGAATTCGCCGAGCGGGTCGCCTTCCTCGGGGCCCGCGGCGTGCTCAGCGCCCTGGGGTCGAGCCCCCGCCGCATCGCCAACTTCCTCTACCCGGCGGAGCTCAACGGCGCGTTCGGCTTCGCCCAGGACGTGACGCGGCTGCTCGACGCCATGGCCTTCCCCATGGGCAGTAGCGCCCTGGCCTCTGCGGAGACGCCCGAGGTCCTGCGCGACCACTCGGTGGACACCGTCGTCTGCTCGCCGTCCGCCGGCATCAAGCTGCTCACCGAGGACACCGCCGGGGCGCTGGCGGCCGTACGCAACTTCCTCTACATCGGGGAGATCCTCGGGGAAAGCCGGGAGCGGCAGCTCGCCGAGGCCCGCCCCGACCTGCGGGTGCGGTCGCTGTCCTACTCGACCAGTGAGACCGGCCCCATCGGCTACCAGTGCGCGTACCAGAGCGGCTCGACCCACCACCTGCACGAGGACGCCCTCGTCGTCGAGGTCATCGACACGGCCGCCGAGCGCATCCAGCCCGACGGCCGGGTCGGCGAGGTCGTCGTCACCACGCTGACCGACTCGGGGATGCCGCTCCTGCGCTACCAGGTGGGCGACGAGGGGTACATCGAGACCGGCGCCTGCCTGTGCGGCAGTGCCGCACGCCAGTTGACCCTCATCGGCCGGGTCCGCCAGTCCGTCAACGTGGACAGCACCACCATTTCCCAGGAACTGGTGATGGACCGGCTCGCCGGACTGGGCATCACCGACCCGGCGGACTGCCAGTTCCAGGTGCTGACGCACGAGACGGGCTTCTCGATCCGGCTCCTCGTCTCCGACCGGACCCCGTCCGGGCTGACGGCGGACGACGCCGTGGCCGCCCTGCGGGGCGCCTACCACATGCAACGGGTCTTCACGGCTCCCTCCTATCGGGGGCTGACGGTGGAGCGGGTCGACAGCTCGCGGTTCCACCACACGGACCGCGGAAAGGTCCCGTTCTTCCACGAACATCACATCGACTGACGGAACCTCAGGTTCCATCACCTACACATCCGCATTCAGGAGATGTTTCGATGCCTCGTACCACAGAACCCGCCAACTGGGTCGCTGCCCGTGTCAGCAAGACGTCGGACGCATTGACCCGAGCCATCGCGGATGACCTGACCGGTCACGTCTTCACCGCGAGGGAAGGCAAGGAGGTGACTCTGAGCGGCGGCGACCGCGCCGTGGAGTTCATCTCCTGCTCCTACCTCGGACTGGACACCCACCCCGCCCTGGTGGAGGCCGCGGCCGCCACCGTGCGTCAGGTCGGCGTCCAGTTCTCCTCCTCCCGGACCCGCATGCGGTTCGAGGACCTGGAAACCCTGGAGGACATGCTCGGCACCGTCTACGGCGGCCGTCACGTCACCTGCTTCACCTCCGTGGGCAGCGTCCACCTCGGGGTGCTGCCCCTGCTGGGCACCGGCGTCCTGCCCAGCTACCCCGTCTCCGGGGACGGCGTCGCCTTCTTCGTGGAGCGCACCGCGCACGCCTCGATCCAGGTACTGCGCGGAGTGCTCGAACAGATAGGCACCGTGGCCCGGTTCGACTTCGAGGACCCGGACGGCCTCGCCGAGGCCATGGCCGGGGCGCGCGCCGCCGGACGCACGCCGATCGTGCTCGTGGACGGAGTCGGCTCCATGGGCGGTCTGATCGACGTCCGCCGGCTGTCCGAACTGTGCGCGGCCGTCGAGGGATACCTCTACGTGGACGACGCCCACGGTGTGTCGATCACCGGCCCGCGCGGCGCCGGTTTCGCCTACGAGGAGTTCGGCGGCGCCGACGGCGACCTGCCGGAGTCCGTCATCGTGGTCGGCTCCCTCGCGAAGGCCTTCGGTGCCGGCAACGGCGGCTTCGTCGTGCTGAACACCGAGGAGGACACGGTCAAGCTGCGCAAGTTCGGCAATCCGCTGATCTTCGGTGGCCCGATCGCCCTGCCCGTGATCAGCGCCTGCCGGGCCTCCGCCGAGCTCCACCTGGACGGCACCGTGGCGCGGCTCCAGGAAGACCTGTGGCGCAACACGGAACACTTCGACTCCCTCACCGGCAACGCCCTGTTCAACGCCGGTACCCGGTCCCCGATCCGCGGCGCGCTCTTCGCCGCGGAGGAGGACGCGCTCGACGCCGCCGCGCGGCTGCGCAAGGCCGGAGTCATCGTCACCCCGGCGTTCTTCCCGACGGTGGCGAAGGGCAGCGGCCTGATCCGGATGGCCGTCTCCGCGGCCCACACCACCGAGCAGATCGAGCTCGCCACCAGCGAACTGGGGAACGTGGCATGACGATGTCCGCCATGGGGGGCCTGTCCGTCACCGGACAGGAGCGGATGACAACGGCGAACTCCGGCCCGAGGCCGGCGATCGTCGGATTCGGCACCGCCACGCCCGCCAACTCCTACAGCCAGCGCGAGATGCTGGACCTCTTCCACATCGAGGACCCCAAGGTCCGGTCGGTCTTCCTCAACAGCGCCATCGAACGCCGTTACCTCACCCTGCCGCCCGAGCTCGCCGACGGAACGCGTGCGATGGAGACGCAGGGCGAACTCCTCGCCAAGCACAAGGCGCACGGGATACGCATCGGCGCGCAGGCGCTGGAGACCGCGCTCAAGCGGGCCGGTCTCGCACTGTCCGACATCGGCTACCTCTGCTGCGTCTCCACCACCGGCCTGCTGACGCCCGGCTTCTCGGCCCTGCTGATCAAGGAACTTGGACTGCCCACCTCCACCAGCCGGCTCGACGTCGTCGGCATGGGCTGCAACGCCGGGCTCAACGCGCTCAACGCCGTGGCGGGCTGGTCGACGGCCAACCCGGGCCGGCTCGCCGTCATGGTGTGCGCGGAGGTCTGCTCGGCCGCCTACGTCTTCGACGGGACCATGCGCACCGCGGTCGTGAACAGCCTCTTCGGCGACGGCGCCGCCGCCGTCGCGATGGTCACCGGCCTGCCGCGGGAGGGTTCCGCCGAGGACGACCGGGACGACCCCCTGCCGACCGGCACCGTGCTGAAGTTCGCCAGCCGCATCATTCCCGACGCGGTGGACGCCATGCGGTACGACTGGGACGACGAGCAGGGCAAGTTCAGCTTCTACCTCGACCGCGACGTCCCGTACGTCGTCGGCGCGCACGCCGAGGGCGTCATCGACCGCCTCCTCGACGGCACCGGCCTGCGGCGCGGCGACATAGACCACTGGCTCGTGCACTCCGGCGGCAAGAAGGTCGTCGACTCGGTGAAGGTCAACCTCGGCCTGACGCCGCACGCGGTGCGCCACACCACCGGCGTGCTCCGCGACTACGGAAACCTCTCCAGCGGCTCCTTCCTCTTCTCCTACGAGCGGCTGATGGAGGAAGGACGAGTGAGCCGGGGCGACTACGGCGTGCTGATGACGATGGGGCCCGGCTCCACGATCGAGACGGCGCTCGTCCAGTGGTGACAACCAATCCGACCGAAGGAAGTACGACTGTGCCCACCACTCCCCTCACCCCGAGCCTCACCGACGAGGCAGCAGCCGTCCTGACGGTCGGCGGGAACGAGCGGCTCACGCCCGAACTCGTCTCCCGTGTCGCTGCCGCGGTCGCACAGGCCGAGAGCGCCGACGGCGGAGTCGTCCTGCTGCTCCTGGGCGGCGACGCCGCGCCGACCGCGCAGGACCCGGCCGACTTCCCGTCCTCCGGCACCGGCATCCACCTCGTCAACACCTGGGAGCGCGTCCTGCGACGGCTGGAGAACACCGGCCGCCCCACCCTCGCCGTGGTCGAGGGCGACTGCACGGGTCCCGCGCTCGAAGCGCTCCTCATCGCCGACTACCGGCTCGCCGCCCCCGACGCGCGGCTGCGGCTCGCGGGTGCCGAGGACGGGGCATGGCCGGGAACGGCCGTGCACCGGCTGGCCAACCAGATCGGTACGGCCCGGGCACGCCGCCTGCTCCTGCTGCGCCCCTGGCTGAGCGCTGCCGAGGCCGCGGCCGGCGAGCTGGTGGACGAGACCGCCGGGAGCACGCAGGAGATCCGGGAGCGCGCCGCCGCCCTCGCGGGCGTACTGGCCGCGCTGCCCGGCCAGGAGTGGTCGATCCGGCGCAGGCTGCTGTTCGACTCCGGCCTCAGCTACGAAGAGGCGCTCGGCGCCCACCTCGCCGCTTGCGACCGAAGCCTGCGACGGCAGCAGCCGATGCCGTCCACCCGTCCGTGACCATCAGAGGAATCCCGTGCTGACCATCGGATCCCCCCGTCCCACTCCCTCCCCCGGTCCGCTGCCGGACGGAGCGTTCGCCGAGGCCGCCGCGGCCCTCGCGGCCGACGTCCGTGAACGCGAGGCCCCGCTGGCCGCACTGCCGCCCCGGACCCGCCGCTCGGCCGAGCAGCAGGAACAGGCCGCCCGGATCCACGAGGCGTGCCGGTCCCGGCGGGCGGGCTTCCTGCGCGCTCACGCGCAGGACGTGTACGACCACCTGACCGCGGGACGGACCCTGCGGCTCGGCCTCGCGGAGCTCGCGGCGGCAGCGGCGCAGGCCTTTCCCGGCCTCGTACCCACCGTCGAGCAGCTCGCGGAGGAACTGCGCCACGTCCAGGAGGACAAGGAAGGCCGGGAGATCGACCAGGGGATCTTCTTCCGGGAGATCCTGAGGCTGCCCGGAGCCGGGGGGCACCTGGTGGACGTCCTGCGCGACCCCACCCCCGAGGCGCTGGCGTTGCTGGACGGCTTCCGTTCGACGGGGCGCGTCGACCTCGGCAAGGTCACGCTGGAGCGCCGTGACGCGGGCGGGCACGTCACGTTCCACAACGAGTCCTGCCTCAACGCCGAGGACAACGAACTGATCGCCCAGCTGGAGGTCGCCGTCGACCTCGTACTGCTGGACGACGGGATCAAGGTCGGCGTCCTGCGCGGTGCGCCGATGACGCATCCCCGCTACCAGGGGCGCCGGGTGTTCAGCGCCGGCATCAACCTCTCCGACCTGCACCGCGGCAGGATCTCCTTCGTCGGATTCCTGCTCCAGCGCGAACTGGGCTACATCAGCAAGATGCTCCGCGGCCTGTCGACCCGCGGGCGGGGGGACGCGTACCCGGCGCACGGCATCGAGAAGCCGTGGGCCGCCGCGGTGGACGGCTTCGCCATCGGCGGCGGGACCCAACTCCTTCTGGTCATGGACAAGGTGATCGCCGCCGCGGACTCCTACCTCAGCCTTCCGGCCGCCCAGGAAGGCATCGTCCCCGGCGCCGCGAACTTCCGCCTCAGCCGTTCCGGTGCCCGGGTCGCCCGCCAGATCGTCCTGGGCGGGCGCAAGATCTGGGCCGGCGACCCGCAATCGGGACTGCTGATCGACGAGGTCGTGGACCCGAAGGCGATGGACCGCGCCGTGGAGGACGCGGTGGAACAGCTGGCCGCGCCCGCGGTGCTGGCCAACCGGCGGATGCTGCACCTCTCCGAGGAACCGGTGGACGCGTTCCGCGCCTACATGGCCGAGTTCTCGCTGGCCCAGGCCCTGCGGCTGTACGGGGACGACGTGCTGGACAAGGTCGGCAAGTTCTCGGCCAGGTCCGCCGCCGTGGCGAACGAGGCCGCGGACGTACCGGCAGACGCACGGGCACAGGCACTGACAGAGGCAGAGGCAGAGGCATGAGACCAGTGACCGGGAAGGTGCTGGAACGCGAGTCCCTGCACTCCTCCCTCGATTCGCCCGTCATGGGGTCGATCAACTTCCTCAACGAGGTGATGGGCCGCTTCCCGGACGCCATCTCGTTCGCGCCCGGCGCCCCGCACACCGCCTTCTTCGACGAGATCGACATTCCGCGGCACCTCGCCCGGTACCGGCGCCACCTCGAAGAGGAGCGCGGACTGACCTCCGCGCAGGTGGACCGGCTGCTCTACCAGTACGGCCCCAGCCGCGGCCTGATCAACGGGCTGGTGGCGCAGGCCCTGAGGGCCGACCAAGGCATCGACGTCCCCGAGGATTCGGTCGTCGTCACGGTGGGCTGCCAGGAGGCGATCCTGCTGGTCCTGCGGGCCCTCTTCACCTCCCCCCGGGACCTGCTGGCCGTGGTCAACCCCTGCTTCGTCGGACTCTCCGGGGCGGCGAACCTCCTGGGCATCGACACGGTCCCGGTGGACGACACCGAAGAGGGCCTGGACTTCGCGCAGCTGGACGAGGTGTGCCGACGGGCACGCGAGAGCGGCTCCCGGATCCGGGCCATGTACGTAGCGCCGGACTTCTCCAACCCGTCGGGCAGTCGCCTTGGTCTGGAAGCACGGCACCGGCTCCTCGCGACGGCCGAGCGGGAGGACTTCCTGCTGCTGGAGGACAACGCGTACGCCTTCACCACCACGGACGAGTCATCCCTGCCCCCGCTGAAGGCGCTGCCCGGTGGCGAGCGGGTCGTGCACCTGGGCACCTTCGCCAAGACGTGCATGCCCGGCGCCCGGGTCGGCTACGTCGTCGCCGACCAGCCGGTGCGGCGGGCCTCGGGCGGGACCGGCCTGCTCGCCGACGAACTCGCCACCGTCAAAAGCATGGTGACGGTCAACACCTCGCCGATCTCCCAGGCCGTCATCGGCGGCATCCTGCTGGAGCACCGGGGGTCGGTGGCCGAGGCCGCCCGCGCCAAGGGCGAGCTCTACCAGAGGAATCTGCGGGTGCTGCTGGACGCCCTCGACCGCCACCTCGGGGCGGGCACCGGCACCCCGGCCGGAGTGTCCTGGAACCGGCCCAGCGGAGGGTTCTTCGTGCGCCTGCGGCTCACCGTGCCGGCCGACGAGCCGCTGCTCCAGCGCTCGGCCCAGGAGTTCGGTGTGCTGTGGACACCCATGTCCCACTTCTACATCGGGTCCGGCGGCGACCACCAGCTCAGGCTCGCCTGCAGCTATCTCGACCCGGAGCAGATCGAGGAGGGCGTCCGCCGCCTGGCTCGTTTCCTGCGCGCCGTCTGCCCCTGAGCCCCTGAGCCCCTGAGCCCCTGAGCAAGCCCAGTTCACCGAACAGATCCGATGGGAATTCCGATGGACCAAGGCCACACCGACGCGAAGAACGTACGAGTCCAGGGGGTGCGGAGCCCGGCGGGACCCAGTCGGCGCCGGATCCTGATAGGGGGCGGCGTGCTGGCCGCCGGTGCGCTGACCGGCGCGGGGCAGGCGGTGGCCGACGACCTGACGCCGGAGAGCGGCGAGGACGCCTCGGCCGACAGGAAGCTCACGGTTTCGGAAGGGACCAACATCGCGGCAGCCCTCTCCCCGGACCGGGCCACGCTCGCCGTCGACGTGCTGAGCGCGATCTGGGTACTCCCGTCGGCCGGGGGGACCGCCCTGCGGCTCACCGACGAGCTCCAGGACGCGACGCAGCCGCACTGGTCGCCGGACGGCAGCGTGATCGTCTTCCAGTCCTTTCGCGACGGCGCGTACCAGCTGTGGACGGTCGGTCGCGACGGTCAGGGGCTCAGGCAGCTGACGAAGGGCGACTACGACAACCGCGAGCCGCAGTTCTCCCCCGACGGCAAGCGGATCGCCTTCTCCTCCGACCAGTCGGGCAGCAACGACCTGTGGCTGCTGGACGTGGCCACCGGAGTGCAGACCCGCGTCACGTCCGGGGACTCCGAGGAGGGCACTCCCGCCTGGTCCTCCGACGGCAGGCGCATCGTGTGCACCGTCGACGACTCCGCCATCGACGTCGTGGACGTCGCCACCGGCGAACGCACCCGCCTGGTCGGCCCCACCCCGGGCGCCAAGCTCTTCGGCCCCGCGCTGAGCCCGGACGGCACCCGCGTCAGCTACGTCCGCGTCCTCGGCACGCGCGCCGACGTCATGGTGGACGACCAGGTCGTCGCCTCGGGCGAGGACGTCCACGCCCTGCGCACCTCCTGGGTGTCGGCCGGCGAACTGCTGTACACGGCGGCCGGCGGGATCCGGCGCCTGCGCCTGAACGACGTCCCGCAGAAGGTGCCGTTCACGGCCACGGTCTCCATCGCGCGCCCGAGCTGGCGGCGGACGGTCCGGGACTTCACCGCCCCGGGGGCGCAGCCCGTCAAGGGCATCGCCGGACCCGTGGTCTCACCCGACGGCCGGCAGGTCGCGTTCCGCGCCCTCAACGCCCTGTGGGTGATGCGGATCGGTCAGGCTCCCACCCGGATCACCGACGACGGATACTTCGACTCCGACCCGGACTGGTCCCCGGACAGCTCCTCGCTCGTCTACGCGAGCGACCGCTCGGGAACCGCCGCGCTGTGGCGCCAGGACGTGAAGGGAGGGGCTCCCGTCCGGCTGACCAACCTCAGCGGCGCGCAGCTGACCCCCCGCTGGTCCCCCGACGGCACGAAGATCGCCTACCAGGACGAGAACGGCGGAACGTGGGTCCTGGAGCTCGGCTCCGGGGCGGTCCGCCAGGTACTGCCGGCCGTCTTCCAGCCCGGGCGCCCCTCGTGGGCGCCGGACGGCAAGCGGATCGTGCTCGCCGCCAACAAGCCGTACTCCAAGCGGAACCGGGCCGGCCTCAGCGAGATCCTGTCGGTCGACCTGGAGACGGGCACCACCCGCTCGGAGCCGGTGGCCGCGCACCGGTCGATCGCCACCCGCGGGGACGACGGTCCCGTGTGGACGCCGGACGGCAAGTACTTCGTCTGCGTCATGGAGAGCACGGCATGGCGGGTTCCGGTGGACGCCACCGGACGGATCACCGGCGGGCCCGAGCGGATCACCACCGAAGTCACCGACTCCGTGTCCGTGGACGGCTCCGGCACGCTCTTCTACCTCTCCAACGGCAGGCTGCGGAAGGTGGCGGTCAGCGGGGGGACACCGCAGTCCGTGCCCCTCGACCTCTCCTTCCGCCGGCCCGTCGCCGCCGGCACCACGGTCTTCCGGGCGGGTGCCCTGTGGGACGGCCGAAGCAGCAGCCTGCGCCGGCAGGTGGACGTCGTGGTCAAGGCGGGCCGTGTGGCCGAGATCCTCCCGGCGGGGCAGGGCCGCGGCGACAAGGTCGTGGACGCGTCGGGCCTGACCCTCATGCCCGGCCTGATCGACGCGCATCTGCACTGGCACATACGCGGCAGGCAGTGGGGCGACCGCACGGGACGCCTGCTGCTCTCGTACGGAATCACCACCGTCGTCTCCCCGGGAGATCCCGCCTATCAGATGGTGGAGACCCGGGAGGCCCTGGAGTCCGGCGCGAAGGCCGGGCCTCGGTTCTTCGGGACGGGCGACGCCCTCGACGGGGCCCGCGTCTTCTGGAACTTCGCCCGCCCGGTGGTCAGCGCCCCCCAGCTCCAGCTGGAGATGGAGCGGGCCCGTGCCCTGTCGTACGACCTCATCAAGACCTACATCCGGCTGCCCGCCCCGCTGGAGGCCGCGGCGACGAAGCAGGCCCACCTCAGGGGCATGCCGGTGACCTCGCACTACGCCTATCCGCAGGCGACGTACGGCATGGACTCCATGGAGCACACCGGCGGCGGCAACCGCGTCGGCTACTCCCAGACGCAGACCCGGCTGGGCCGGGCGTACGAGGACGCCATCGGCGTCCTGACCACCGCCGGGATGCCCGTCACCTCCACGCTCATGAACTCCTCGGTGCTCCTCGCCGACGACCGCTCGCTGGTCGACGACGAGCGCACCAAGTGCTTCTACCCGGCGTGGGACTACGGCGCGCTGGTGGCGAAGGCCGATGCGGCGGGCGGCCCGACAGCGGAGCTGAACCGGGCGCTCCTCGCCGGTGGCGTCGACATGTTGCTGCGGGTCCAGCGCGGCGGCGGAACCGTGGTCGCCGGCTCGGACTCCCCCCTCGACGACCCGGCGATCTCCCTGCACCAGAACCTCCGGGCGATGGTCCGGGGCGGCTTCACCCCGTACGAGGCCCTGCGCACCGCGACCGCGAATCCCGCCCAGCGGATGGGGCTGGGCACGCAGCTGGGCACGGTATCGGTCGGAGCGCTCGCCGACTTCGTGTGCGTCGAGGGCGACCCCCTCAGCGACATCAACGCGGCGGCCAGGGTGCGCAGCGTGGTGGTGGGCGGCGTCGCCCGCACCGTCGCCGCCCTGATGGAGCCCTTCACGTCCACGGCGGCCGGTGCCGCGGCCGCCGCGCCCACCAACCGCACCGCCCGGTCCCTGGTCTCCGCGGAGGCCCAGGACACCCACGGCTGGCACGACCCGCGGCCGAACGCGACGGGCTGCCTCTGCTGAGGCGCGCGCGGGCAGCACGTGCGGACACGTCCCGGACGGAGGGCGATCTCACCCCAGCGCGGGAGCGGCGGTGCGGGGATCGGGGGGCCGTCGTAGCCCTTCACCTCGCCGTAGCGGGTGCCCTCCGTCCAGTCCTTGCGGAACTGGACGATCTCCTCGTTGCTCCGCCCGATCCAGTTCCAGAACCATTGGATCGCTCCACGTTTCCGCAGGTCAGAGCGTTAAGCGTCCCTCAAAGTCAGCAAAAGTCAGCATCAGGGCACCACGGCCACGGGCCTGACCAGGAGTTGCTCGGCATCTCGCCCGACGTGGTTACGAACCCCCACAATTACCCGAGGTAGTCGATTCGGTCTCTCAGCCTCCGTCTCCGGACCAGTCACGGATCAAGCTCCCGCCTGAACAGCGGCAGACTGCAACCCTCTGACAGGAGTGTTGGCTGTCCGCGCAGCACACAGGCCTCCGTCCTTCAGCCGGTGGGCAGGCTTTCAGTCGTCGGGCGGCGGCGGACGCCGTCCGCGGTGAGCTGTACGAGTTCGCGGCGGACGGTGTCGTGGTGGGTGGGGTGGAAGCCGGGGACGGAACCGATGCGTGCGCCGGAGGTGGGGTCCCAGATCTCCAGGCCGGGTCCGCCTGCCGAGTACAGCAGGCCGTCGGCGGCGAAGAACCGGCCTTCCGGGCCTCCGAACGTCGCCGTCTCGTCGGGCCCCGAGCCGTGGACGCCGAGGTCGACCATGCGGGTGACGTCGAAGACGCGGGCGCCGGGGACCACTGCCTCGTCGTCGTCTCCGAGCCCGCCGAGGACGATCCGCGCCTCGTCCAGCCAGACCATGGGCCGGTTCCAGTGGTACTCGCAAGGAGGCAGCCGCCGGAATTCGACGGCGGGCTGCTCGCCGTGCCAGGCGGACTCCCCGTCGGCGAACCACCGGGCGAGGTCCCAGGTGACGGGCTGGCCCAGCGGGTGCCACAGCCAGGTGTCCGAAGCCAGGCGGGTGCCGCCCGGGCTGAGGTGGAGCGCGCCGTGGAAGCTGTGCGCCCAGGCGGCCTCCTTCTCGGACTCCGGCATCAGGAGGACGGGCTCGCCGGTCGCCGGGTCCGTGCCCGCGATCCGGTTCCACCGGGTGCGGTGCAGGACGACGTCGCGGCCGGCGTGCTCGGTGAACAGGAGGGAGTAGGGGACGGTCTCGCTGTGGTACCCGTCGTTCTCCAGGACCGCGGTGACCGCTCCGGCGGTCAGGTCGATCACCTCGCCGGTGCGGCCGAAGTCGACGGCGACGGCGGCGAACCGGCCGTTGCGGGAGGCGTGCAGCCGCAGGGCCTTGTCGTGCCCCTTCCACGGCTCCGCATCGGCCGGCACGCTGACGCAGGTGGTGGCCAGGTGCGTGCAGGAGCCCGCCTCGGCGTCCCACAGCAGGATCCGCCCGTCGGCCGCGAGCAGCAGCAGTCCCCGCTCGGTTGGAGCGAGGTCCAGCACCGTACCCGTGTCCGCGGGGAACGGGACCAGGGGTCCGGCGCCCGGGACGGGGCGGGAGGCGTCGATGGTCTCAGGGCGCCCGACGGAGTCGACCACGCTCCCGTACGAGGTGTCCGAACAGTCCTCACAGATGCGGCCGGTGGTGACCGGCTGGCCGTGTTGGGCTTCTTCGCGGCACAGGGCGCATATCCGCTGATGCTCGAGGCCGTGCCCGGTGTAGTGGATGGAGAAGTCGACCTCGTCGGTCGCGGTCCGGATGTGCTCGCAGACCGGGAGGCCGTAGGCGGGGGCGTCGTGGCCGCAGGCGAGTGCCATGGTGGTGTCTCCTCGAAGTGGTGTTCCGGGCCGGTGGCCGCAGGGTCGGCCACCGGTCGTCCCATTCCATCCGACGGAATACTCGATTCCGGCCCGGTGCAGCATGCGGCGGCCTGATCGAACGCCTTCCCGCGTCCGTTCGGGCAGAGTCGGGCGCAGACGGGAACCACATGTTCGGACGGGGCAGTTCCCGTCGCGACAGGCCGACGCCAAGCGGATGCCAAGCCGATGCCAGGCGTTCCAGGGCAGGGTGGGAGAGACCGCGGCGGCGGCTGTGGTGGTTCGCAGCTGCCCGCAGGCCTCGGCCGCCGGGGCCCTGGCGGGCGTGGGACGAGCTGGAGGCGGGAAGCCGGCGCTGGCGGACGTTCCACGAGGCCATCCGGACCGCGCCGGGCATGTGCGCCAGGCCCTGAGGGGCGGGCAGCATCCGTTCGCCGTCGCACTCGGGTGCGTGGCCTACGGTGTGCTGGAACTCGGCGTCCCCTCCCCGCCCGACGACCGCTTGGACCAAATCCGGACCAGCTCACACCCAAGAGCCTTGCGCAGCGCCGTTTTCCCAGGTCAGCATGAGTGCGACTGCTGTACCACCAGGAGACCAAAGGGGCCTGGTCCTGCTGGCGGCCGTCGGCTTCGACCCCTACGACAAGCGCAAGGCCGCAGCCTGACGCTCTGGCAATGGCCGCGCGTGCTTCACGGTCCGGGGGTCATGGTGGTCTGTTCGTCGGTGAGGCGGGCCCTCCAGTCACTGACGTATGCGTCGGGTATGGAGGCCAGGCGGGCGATCTCCGCGTCCCCGCGTCCGTCGGACCAGGCCAGGATCCGCGTCACGGTGCGGTTACGTGCGGCTCGAAAGTCCTTGAGCATGATTTCGAGGCGTTCGACTTCCTCGCCCTCGTGGACAAGTTGCCGGTCGACGGCGGCGCGTTCCGCGCCGCGCAGCTGCCGGAGATGGGCGGTCAGGCCCGTCAGGGCCAGCCCGTGTTTGTGCGCGGCGTTCTGAAACGTTTCGGCCAGGGACACCAGCACGCAGTCGGGGACGTCGGCGAGGGTGGCTCCGAGGGGCTTGGCCGCCTCCCAGGCGTCCCGCCCGGCCCCCGTCGTCTCCAGCCAGACGCGGGCGTCTGTCGGAGTACGGTCGCCGCAGGCCCGTGCCCGGTAGGCGTACAGGGCGGCGCGGTGGCCGTAGAAGGTGAAGCCGTCCTCTATCTGCTGGTCGGCGTCGCGACAGATCCGGCCCGGTACGCCGCCGTAGCCGTTCTGGGGGCTGTAGTCGGCGTAGGTGTCGAGTTCCGCGTCCGTGGCCAGGTCCCAGGAGGGATCGCACAGCCCGGGGTTGGCGGCCAGGAAGGCGCCGACCTCAACACGCCAGGCCGGGACCGGTGTGGTACGCGGCCTGGGCCAGAGGAGTTCCCCGGAGTGGTCGAAGGCGGGCGTCGCGGCCTGTTCGATGTCGTCCCATGCGGTGGCCGCCTCGGCCGACCACTCCAGCTCGCCGTCGGGCCCGATCCGATGGATCGAGTCCACGAGCCGCTGCACGGCCGGCAAGACGCGCACCGCGAGCGCGTGCAGTTCCTCGGCGTCGAAGAAGCGCCATGTACAGCCGCGCTGTTCGTCGTGGCTCAGGTGGCCGAGCAGCTGCACCATGATGCCGGGGTCGGGGACGTTCCCGTCGCCGAGTGCCCTGCGGGGGATGCCGGGGAGCCGGCTGCCAGAGGACTCCCGCGGGGCCCGCCAGTCGGTGTCGCCGAACCAGACGGCGCCGTCGCGGGCGTCCACCGCCAACCACTGTTGGTAGCGGACTCCCGGGCCGTAACGCTGATCCTGCTGCTCGGCGTTCTCGTCGTGCCATACGTACTCGGCCGGGGGCGGGTCCAGCTCGGCGGCCATGAAGCCGTCCTCGGGGCGGTAGCCGGTGAGGACGCGCGCCGTTCCCGGCGCGCTGTCGGCTGCGGTCATGAGGGGTTTCCTCTCGCTGGAACGTCAACCGCGGCAAACGTAGTGCGCCCGTCACACAATAGTTTAACTTTCAGCCACAGTGTCCGGTAGTCGGACACGATGGGAAGTGCGGCGTGCCGGTGAGGTCTACGCGCGTGCGACGGCCGCCAAGTTGGCCGCTTTTCGCGTTCCCCCACGATCCGTTCACCCGCTTGACCCCGGGACACCGCGGGCCTTACGCGAGCGCGGCCAACGCCTGGGCGGCGAGCATCTCTTCCAGGTCCAGGACGGCTCGCGGGGCGTGCCGGGTGTCGATGCGGACGGCGTAGATGAAGCGCGTCAGCTGTGGCTCGGCCAAGGGGCGGGCCACCACCTGGGTGTGGGTGGGGGGCAGGGCGAGTCGCGGCATGACGGCCACGCACAGGCCCGCGGCCACGAACCCCAGCACGGTGTTGAAGTCGTCCCCCTCGTATTGCAGGTGGGCCTGGAAGCCGGGCGTGTTGGCCATCTGCGAGAGCAGTTCCAGGCGCAGCGCGGCCTCCGGAGCGGCGATCCACGTCTCGGAGGCGAGGCTGGCCAGGTCGATGACCTCCCGGTCGGCCAGGGGGTGGCGCGCCGGCACGACGGCCACCACCGGATCCCGTGCGACCAGCGTCCGGCGCAGCATCCGCGGCGGCGGGACGGGGATGAAGTCGTAGTCGTAGCTGAGCGCCAGGTCCATGTCCCCCCGCTTGAGCCGGTTGTAGCCGGCTTCGGGCTCCAGCTGGCTGAGGCTGACCTGCACGTGGGGGTAGGCCGCGTGGAGTCTGGCCAGCGCCTGCGGAACGATGCCGGTGGCGGCTGAGGCGAAGGCGCCGAGCCGGATCCGTCCGGCCGTACCGGCGCGCATGGCGCCGAGTTCGACCGACGCCGCCGCCAGCGCGCTGCGGACGCCCTGCTCCGCGCCGAGGAGGACTTCGCCCGCCGGTGTGACGCGGACGGGTCGCCGCTCCAGCACCCTGAGGCCGGCGCGGCGTTCGAGTTCGGCGATCTGCTGGGAGACGGCGGGCGCGCTGTAGCCGAGTTCGCGTGCGGCGGCGCTGAAGGAGCCGTGCCGCACGACGGCTTCGAGGGTGGCGAGCAGGCGGGGGTCGAGTCCGTGCACGGAGTTAAGGCTCACTTATCTGTCGCGAAGATCTGTTTTCTTGTGATTGGAGTTGAACGCCAGCAGGATTCTTGCTTGCGGCCAGGAAAACGCAAGCCTGCGCTCCCGGACCGCCAACTCCCCTCCCTCGCCGTCCCGGTGGCCTGCGTCCGCACCGCCTCGCCACCCACCGCCGCCTGCCGTGGCGGTGGCGGCCGGCTGACTCCGGCTGTCAACGGTCACCCCTCATGCCCCGAAAGGAAGTGGTATGGCCCAGCCACCGCTCATCGGACTCACCACCTACCTCGCCCAAGCCCAGTGGGGTGAGTGGGACCTGCCGGCCGCAGTGCTGCCCGCGGCCTACGCGGACTGCGTCCGGGCGGCCGGCGGCCGCGCCGTACTGCTGCCGCCGGACGCGCCGGAGGCCGCGGCCGACGTCGTCGAGCGTCTGGACGCGATCCTCCTGGCGGGAGGCGAGGATCTGGATCCCGCCCTGTACGGAGCCGTGCCCCATCCGCGTACCGGGCCGCCGGTGCGCGAGCGCGACGCATGGGAGCGGGCCGTGCTGACCGCCGGCCTCGCCCGCGACATACCCGTGCTCGGGGTGTGCCGGGGGATGCAGCTGCTGAACGTACACGAGGGCGGCACCCTGATCCAGCACCTGCCCGACCGGGTGGGCCACGACGGCCACAACCCCTACCGGGGCCACTTCTGCTCCCACGCCGTGACCACCTCACCCGGGACGCGGGTCGGGGCCCTGCTGCCGGGGACGCACCAGGTCGCCACGCACCATCATCAGGCGGTGGACCGCCTCGGCGCGGGACTGGTCGTCGCCGCCCGTGCGGCGGACGGCACCGTCGAGGCCATAGAGAGCACCCGGCACCGCTTCGCGGTGGGTGTGCAGTGGCACCCGGAGATGGGCGCCGCCGCGCCGGTCGTGCGGGCCCTGGTGGCTGCCGCGGGCTCCGCCGGAGGTACCGCTCCCGCCCGGGGCTGCCGGACGGAACGCGCGCACGGTGCGAAGCGTGCCGGGCCGGACTCTCCCGGCACGGGTGCCTTGACACCTCGGGGCGGACCCCCCAGGATCACAGCGTGAACCTGTCAGACAGCCAGACAGGTGGCCCCCTTCCACGACGCGTCAGCGCCATGGAAGCGGTCTTCGGCCACCTGCGCAGCGCCATCGAGCGCGGTGAGTACGCCGTAGGCGACAAGCTCCCCTCCGAAGCCGAGTTGTGCCGCACCCTGGAGGTCAGCCGGCCCGTACTGCGGGAGGCCCTGCGGGCCCTGCAGGCCATGGGGTTGACCGTCTCCAAGAGCGGCAAGGGCACCTTCGTCGTGGCGAACACGGTCGAGGACCCCACCTTCGGCGACTACGCCGCCAGCGACCTGCTGGAAGTGCGCCGCCACGTCGAGATCCCGGTCGCCGGGTACGCCGCACTGCGCCGCACCCCCGAGGACCTGGACCACCTGAGCCATCTGCTGGACCGGATGGAGCAGGAGACCGACACCACCGCGTGGGTGGCGATGGACACCGTCTTCCACCTGGCGGTGGCCGAGGCCTCCCGCAACCCCGTCTTCCGCCGTGTCATCGAGGAGATCCGCGACGCACTGGCGCGTCAGTCGACCTTCCTCAACGAACTGGGCGGCCGGCGCGAGCAGTCCAACTGCGAGCACCGGGCGATCCTCGAGGCGCTGGCCGACGGCAGCGAGCACGACGCGGTGGAGGCCATGTCCCACCACCTGCTGCGGGTCGAGACGACCCTCACCGACATCGTGCGCCCCCAGCGCACGACCGCCCCTACGGAAGGCAGAGCCGAGGCGTGAGCGAGCAGTTCCTCAAAGACGAGAAGCGCCCCACGACCCGTCACGTCGACGCCGGGGACACCGGCTACAGCAAGTCCTTGAAACCCCGCCACGTCAACATGATCGCCATCGGGGGTGCGATCGGCACCGGGCTCTTCCTCGGCGCGGGCGGACGCCTCGCCGACGCCGGGCCCTCCCTGTTCGTCGCCTACGCCGTCTGCGGGGTCTTCGCGTTCCTCGTCGTGCGCGCGCTCGGCGAACTCGTCCTGTACCGGCCGTCCTCCGGCGCCTTCGTCTCCTACGCCCGGGAGTTCCTCGGGGAGAAGGGCGCGTACACGGCGGGCTGGATGTACTTCCTCAACTGGGCGACCACCGGCATAGCCGACATCACCGCTGTCGCCACGTACACCCACTACTGGCACCTGTTCTCCGATGTCCCCCAGTGGGTGATCGCCCTCATTGCGCTGGCCGTGGTCCTCAGCGTGAACCTCATCTCGGTGCGGATCTTCGGCGAACTGGAGTTCTGGTTCGCCATCGTCAAGGTTGGGGCCCTGGTCGTCTTCATGGGGATCGCGATCTTCCTCCTGGCGACCCGGCACCCCGTCGACGGCGCCGTCCCCGGTCCCGCCCTGATCACCGGCAACGGTGGGATCTTCCCCAACGGCCTGCTCCCCATGCTGCTGATCATCCAGGGCGTCGTCTTCGCCTACGCCTCCGTCGAGCTGGTCGGCGTCACGGCCGGTGAGACCGAGAACCCCGAAAAGATCATGCCGAAGGCGATCAACTCGATCATGTGGCGCGTGGGCCTGTTCTACGTCGGCTCGGTCGTCCTTCTGTCGATGCTGATGCCCTGGAGCAGCTACAGCTCCGGCCAGAGCCCCTTCGTGACCGTGCTCTCCCACATCGGCGTCCCGGCGGCCGCCGACGTGATGAACCTGGTCGTGCTCACCGCGGCCATGTCCTCGCTCAACTCCGGTCTCTACTCCACCGGCCGCATCCTGCGCTCGATGGCCGTCAACGGCTCCGCCCCGCGGTTCACCGCACGGCTCAGCCGCACCCAGGTCCCCTACGGCGGCATCCTCCTCACCAGCGGCATGTGCGTCCTGGGCGTCGGGCTCAACTTCGTGGTCCCCGCGGACGCGTTCGAGATCGTCCTCAACCTCGCCGCCATCGGCATCCTCGCCACCTGGGGCATGATCATGGTCTGCCACCTCCTCTTCTGGCGGAAGACCCGCAACGGCGAACTCACCCGCCCCTCCTACCGCCTGCCAGGCTCCCCCTGGACCGAACTCGTGACACTGGCCTTCCTCGCCTCCGTCCTGGTCCTCATGTACGCCGACGGAGGAGCGGGGCGCACCACCGTGCTGTGCGTACCGCTGATCGCCGCGGCGCTGGTCGCCGGCTGGTACGCGGTCCGCGGCCGCGTGGCGCGCGCCGCCGCCCGGAGCGACGGCTGAGCCGGACGCCCGCCCGTCCGCCTGCTGACCGGGGTGGCGGTCGCCACCCCCGGTCAGCAGCGACCCACCACAGAACGAGGCAGTGATGCGCAGCAGTTTCCTCGCGGACGCGCCCGCGATCCGCGAGCCCCGGCACGCCCCCGTCGCCCACGTCGTGCGGGGCGGCATGATCGAGGGGGTCCACTACGGTTCCGTCGCCGTCCTCGACGGCGAGGGCGAGGTCCGGACGAGCATCGGGGACATCGAGGCCGCCTGCTATCCGCGCTCTGCGCTCAAGCCGGTCCAGGCCGTCGCCATGGTGCGGGCCGGCCTGCCGCTCGACGGAGCCCTGCTCGCCCTCGCGATGGGCAGTCACTCCGGCGAGGAGCGCCACCTCGCGGGTGTCCGGCGGATCCTGGAGCTGGCCGGTCTCACCGAGGCCGACCTGCGCAACGTCCCCGACCTGCCCTACGACCCGGCCGTCCGGGACGCCTGGGTGCGCGAGGGCCGCGGGCCGTCCCGCCTCGCCCAGAACTGTTCCGGCAAGCACGCGGCGATGCTGTACCTGTGCAAGCTGTCCGGGTGGCCCCTGGAGAGCTATCTCGACGCGGACCACCCGCTCCAGCGGGCGATTGCCGAGGTCGTCGAGGAGCTCACCGGCCGGCACATCGCGAACGTCACCGTCGACGGCTGCGGATCGCCGCTGTTCGCGGTGTCCCTGCACGGCCTGGCCCGCGCCGCCGCCCGCATCGCCACGGCCGCCCCGGACACCTTCGAGCACCGCGTGGCGAACGCACTGCGCCTCCACCCGGAGATGGCCTCCGGTACCGGGAGGGACACCGCCGCACTGATGCGCGCGGTGCCCGGGCTGCTGGCCAAGGACGGCTTCGAGGGCGTCCAGCTGGCCGCGCTGCCCGACGGCCGGGCCGTCGCCGTGAAGGTCGCCGACGGGGCCGACCGAGCGCGTATCGCGGTGACGGCCGCCGCCCTCGCCTGTGCGGGAGTCGAGCCCCGCCTGCTGGCCGGGTTCGCGGGCGAGCCGGTGACCGGCGGCGGCCGGCCCGTCGGCCGCATCCGCCCGGTGGCGGCCCTGAACCCGCCCCGCCCCCCTGCCACCGTGACCCCCTGACTCCCGTTTTCTCCCTTTCCACCGCCTTGATCCGCCCACCTCAGGAAGAGGACCCGCACACTCATGACCGCCTCCAGCCGCAGTGAACACGACCTGCTCGGAGACCGCGACGTCCCTGCCGACGCCTACTGGGGCGTCCACACCCTGCGCGCCACCGAGAACTTCCCCATCACCGGCACGCCGATCTCCACCTACCCGCACCTGATCGACGCCCTCGCCGCCGTCAAGGAGTCCGCAGCCCTCGCCAACACCGAACTCGGCTTGCTGGACCCCGCGAAAGCGGCCGTCATCGTCGCCGCCTGCCAGGAGATCCGCGGCGGCGAGCTCCACGACCAGTTCGTCGTCGACGTCATCCAGGGCGGCGCCGGCACCTCGACCAACATGAACGCCAACGAGGTCATCGCCAACCGCGCGCTGGAGCTGCTGGGCCACTCCAGGGGGGAGTACGGACACCTGCACCCCAACGAGGACGTCAACCTCGGCCAGTCCACCAACGACGTCTACCCGACCGCCGTGCGGATCGCGACCGTCTTCGCGGTGCGCGGTCTCCTCGACGCCATGGCCGTCCTGCAGAACGCCTTCGCCCGCAAGGCCGCCGAGTTCCACGATGTCCTGAAGATGGGCCGCACCCAGCTCCAGGACGCCGTGCCGATGACGCTCGGACAGGAGTTCTCCGCCTTCGCCGTCATGCTGGACGAGGACCGCAGCCGACTCGCGGAGGCCCTCGGACTGATCCACGAGATCAACCTCGGCGCCACCGCCATCGGCACCGGTCTCAACGCCCCCGCCGGATACGCCGAGGCCGCCCGCCGCCACCTCGCCGACATCACCGGCCTGCCCCTGGTCACCGCTCCCGACCTGGTCGAAGCCACCCAGGACTGCGGCGCCTTCGTCCAGATGTCCGGCGTCCTCAAGCGCGTCGCCGTCAAGCTGTCCAAGACCTGCAACGACCTGCGCCTGCTGTCCTCCGGGCCCCGCGCCGGACTCGGCGAGATCAACCTGCCCCCGGTCCAGGCCGGTTCCAGCATCATGCCGGGAAAGGTCAACCCGGTGATCCCCGAGGTCGTCAACCAGGTCGCCTTCGAGGTCATCGGCAACGACATCACCATCACCATGGCCGCCGAAGCCGGACAGCTCCAGCTCAACGCCTTCGAGCCGGTCATCCTGCACTCGCTGTCCAAGTCCGTCACCCACCTGCGCGCGGCCTGCCTCACCCTCGCGGAACGCTGCGTGAGCGGCATCACCGCCAACACCGAGATGCTGCGCGCCACCGTCGAGAACTCCATCGGCCTGGTGACCGCCCTGAACCCGCACATCGGATACACCGCCGCCACCGACATCGCCAAGGAAGCCCTCGCCACCGGCCGGGGTGTGGCCGAGCTGGTCCTGGAACGGGGGCTGCTGCCGGCCGAGCGGCTCGCCTCCCTGCTGCACCCCGAGGTGCTCGCGGGAACCGGCCCGGCCCGGCCCTGACCGGGACCGGGCTTGCGGTGTCGTCGCGGGAGGACTGCGCGGCAACCGGCGCCACGCGCGGTGCATACCGCGAGGACCGACCGGACCCGGTCAGCGGGTCGTGTGCCGGAAGCCGATCCGGGTCCGGCATCCGCTCCATAGCGGAGCCCAGGTCAGCGACCTGGTGCTCGTCTGTTCTCCTGGGTCCCCACTGGTGGTCAGGCGTGCTTGTCCGCGGGGTGGTGGGTGGGCTGGACCGACCAGGTCGGGGGTTCGTCGTTGCCCGACTCTTCGTCGCTTTCCGCGTCGGCGAAGGTTGCGTGGATCTTGCCCGGGGCGTGGTGGACCGGGGCGTAGACGGCGTAGAGCTGGATGGGCTCGTCCCCGGTGTTGGTGACGTTGTGCCACGTGCCGGCGGGTACGAAGACCGCCCAGCCGTCCTCGACCTCCTGATCGAAGTCGAGGCGGTCCTTCGCGCTGCCCATCTGAACGCGGCCGCGACCCGCGTCGAGCCGGAGGAACTGGTCGGTCTCCGGGTGCGCCTCCAGGCCGATGTCCTCGCCCACCGGGATCGACATGAGGGTCAGTTGGAGGTACTTCCCGGACCAGGCGACCGAGCGGTAGTTGGTGTTCTCCAGCGTCGCCTGCTCGAGGTCGAAACTCTGAGGTTCGGGCCCGATGTCCTTGATGGTCATGCTTCTCTCCCGGTCGACGGAGGTGGTATGCGTTCCGGCACAGGTTTTGCGCCGGGCCAACCCTTCCAGACCGACCGGGGTGTTTTGGCCCGACGCCAGTGCCACCCGAGCCGGGCTGTCACGGGCCCCGGGCACACGCGGCAGCTCGGCGTCGAAGTGGAGCGGGAGCCTGTCGACGTCGATGACTTCGATGTCAGAGCCAAGTGAGACCGTCTGCCCGGGAGCTCGCCGAGATCACGTCGGACACCGAGGCGTCGATCGAGTATCTCCAGGCGGCTGACCTCCACGAGCGAACCGCCCGTCGTGAACGGGCTCCAGACCAGTCATGAGGTCTACGGCTATGTCCAGTCCGGCGGGCAGCACCGCGGGCTGGCCCGGCGGTCGGGCGGATACTGGGTACGGCTGGGAGGGGCGGGGGCGCCCCTGGGTGAGCGGGGCTTGTCGCGCAGGCGGCAACAGGTGAGCGGACTCAAGGCTCGATGACAAGGCGTTCGATGAGGTTGCCACGGAGTGCGAACTGGTAGCGCAGATCGATGGTGCCGCCGGGGAAGTTGCCTTCGAGGTGGTGGGTGGCGATGTAGTGGGCCGCGTCGGTCTGCTGAGCGTTCGCGAGGTGGATGGTGTAGGTGAATTCGGTGGCGGATCGGCCGAGCCACCCCTCGATCGCCTTGGTGCCCTCGTAGGTGTTGCCGTCGTCGATCACCGTGGCTTCGCGGGTGAACGCCGCGATTGCGGTTGCGGTGTCGTGGGCGCGGTGCGCTGTGAGGTAGCGGGTGATCACCTCGGGCAGGGTGTCCGGGGTGATGGTTCGGGGCTGGTTGTCGTGCATGACGTTCCTCGGTGTGGTGGCGGGTTCAGACGGTGGGGGTGGTGCCGCCGTCGATGACGTGTTCGGCGCCGACGATGGCCGAGGCGCGGTCGGAGACGAGGAAGGCGACGAGCTCGGCGACCTCCTCGGGCCGGTTGGGGCGGCCGAGAGGGATGCCGCCCAGGGAGTCCATGAGCCGGCCCAGCGCGGCTTCCTGGGTGATGTCTGCCTCCTGTGCGATCCGGGCGATGAGGTTGTCGGCGGCGGAGGTCTGCACGAAGCCGGGCGAGACGGTGTTGACGCGGACGCCGTGCGGGGCGACCTCGTTCGCCAGGCCCTTGCTGTAGGTGGTCAGGGCGGCCTTGGCTGCGGCGTAGGCCAGAGTTCCGTTCCACAGCGGCATGCGGCGCTGGATCGAGGTGACGTGCACGACTGCGCCCTTGCCCGTGGCGATCATGTGCGGCAGGAGCGCGCGGTCCAGACGAACGGCGGCCAGCAGGTTCGTGTTCAGCTCCCTCGCCCAGTCGTCCTCTCCGAGCGCCGCGAACCCGCCGGCCGGTGCCTCGGACCCGCCGAGGGTGTTGACCAGGATGTCGACGCCTCCCACGCGGGCCCCCACCTCGGCGGCTACGTCTGCGGCGCCCTGGGCGGTGGACAGGTCGGCGGTGACGAACGTCTTCTCCTCCACGTCGTCGGGGCGGCTGCGGGCGGTGACCAGTACGGTCGCGCCGGCCTGGGCGAGACGCCGGGCAATGGCGGCTCCAGTGCCCTTGGTGCCTCCGGTGACCAGAGCGCGCCGGCCTTCGAGAGATTCGCCGATGGATGCGGTCACGCTGCGCTCCGTTCCCGGGTGCGGGGCGCAGAGGGCGCCCCATCCCTTGCTACTGCTAAAATGGAAGTCACTAACTTCGACTTTAGCAGTAACTGAGGGGATGGTCGCCTTGGCAAGCCGGATCAGGCTGGAGGACCGGGAATGCCCGCTTTCCACGACGGTGGAACACGTCGGCGAGTGGTGGACGCTGCTGATCCTCCACGACGCCTTCGACGGCTACACCCGCTTCGACCAGTTCCAGGAGAGCCTGGGCATCTCCTCCAGCATGCTCACCACCCGGCTTAAAACCCTCGTCGCGGACGGACTACTGGAGCGCCGGCCCTACCAGACCAACCCGGTGCGCCACGAGTACGTCCTCACCGAACTCGGACACTCCCTGCGACCGGTGATCGTCGCCCTGGCCGCGTGGGGAAACTCCCGCCTCACACCGGCCGAACGCAGCATGATCCTCGTCAACGCGCACAGCGGCGAGGAAGTCGAGCCCGTCGTCGTCGACGCCAAGACCGGCTGCCGGCTCGACGACAGCGACACCTACGTCTTCACCGCAGGCCCCGCAGCCAGCGACGCCATGCGCCACCGTTACGCGACGCGGCCGGCCACACCCTCGGAGGCGTAGCGATGCCGCGGCCAAGCACCGAACGTTTCCAAGAACCGCGATCAGCGCCTCGGCCGATGTGGCGTCGGCTGCGGGGACCGTCGCACCGGCCGCAACGCCGGGTGGCGAGTGCCATGAATCCTGATGGACCCTCAGGACATTGGGGCTAGCCGTTCAGGTGGGCCAGGAGGAGGTTGGGGTCCTTGGCCGTGACGTACGCGGCGCTCAGGACGTAGGCGGTGTCGCCGCGCAGGGCGATGGAGGTGGGGTTCTGCAGGCCGTCGGCGGCGGTCAGGACGGTGGAGTGGGTGCCGTCGGGCTGGACGAGGGCGACCTCGCCGGGGCCGTTGAGGGCGGCCAGGATCTGGTCGCCGTGGCCGGTGAAGGCGAAGTCGTCGATCCCGGCCAGGCCGGTGGCCCGGGTCTGGACCTGGCCGGTGCGACCGTCGCGCTGGACGGGTATGCGGAGGACGACGCCCCGGTCGAGGTTGGTGACCCACAGGGCCCCGCCCCGGATCTTCAGCCCGTTGGCGCCGAGGAATCCGTTGGAGGCCAGCTCGGGGGCGGCGGACCAGGTGCGGGGGGTGCCGCCGGTGGTGGGCACACTGGAGATGGTGCCGAGGACGGAGTCGGTGACGTAGAGGGTGCGGGTGCGCGGGTCCAGGGCCAGGCCGTTGGGCAGTCCGGCCGCGGGCAGCGCGGCGATGCGCTGCGGTGTGCCGCCGGGGCGCAGGCGCCACAGGCCGGTCAGTTCGGAGGTGCCGGTGGCGTACAGGAAGTACAGGGTGCCGTCGTGTGCACGGACGATGCCGGTGGTCAGGGCGAAGCCCAGGACCGGGGTGTGGACGCCGCCGTCGGCGGGTGCGGGCAGGGTGGCCAGGATCCGGGTGGATCCCCCGGGGGCGATGCGGGCGACCTGGCGAGCGGCGGCGAAGGTGACGTACGCGCTGCCGTCGGGAGCCAGCGCGATGTTCTCCGGCGTCTGGTGCCGGGCCAGGTCGAAGTGCGTGGCGACGCGTGCGCAGCTCAGCGGGGCGGAGAGGGCTGACGCGACGCCGGGGGTGGCCGCGAGGACCGCTGCCGCGGTCAGTACGACGGCTGCTGCCGTGGCGGACTTGGACCACGTGTACGTGTTCTTGAACATGGTTCCTTCACTGTTTTCGGGCATGCGGCAGCGGTACGCCGACGCGCGGGGGTTGGGGATGGCTTCAGGGAGGGGCGGCCGGTGGCCGCTCGTACCGGGGCGAGTGGAGGGACGGACGGGCACTCGCGGACGTCTGTGCGGCGTCCGATGGTGTGGGCCGGGTCAGCCGGACCCGGCCCGGACTCCCGGTCGCGCCGGGTCGTGCTGCGGGGTGACCTGGTCGAGCAGGGCCAGCGTGGTCCGCGCGGGCGAGTCGGCCTCGGTGGTGGCGACCACGATGCTCTGCCCCTGATCCGGGTCCTGGTCTGGGCTCAGGGTCTGCTGGGTGACGGTCAGCGGGCCGACCAGCGGATGCCGCATCTCGTAGGTCGCGACGGCGCAGGCCGTGACGCGGTGGTCGGCCCACATCGAGGCGAAGTCCGCGCTCTTCGCACTCAGTTCGCCCACCAGCGCATGGAGCGCGGTGTCGTCCGGGTGCCGGCCCGCCACCAGGCGCAGATTCCCCACCACGGCCCTGGCCTTCGCCGGCCAGTCGGCGTACAGGTCGCGGGTGTGCGCATCGAGGAACACCAGCCGGGCCATGTTGGGCCGCTGTGGCGGCCGGTACGGCGTGCCCGGGTCCAGGTGTCCGGCGAACAGCGCATGGCCCAGCCGGTTCCATGCCAGGACGTCACTGCGGCGGCCGGTCACGATGGCCGGGACGTGGACCAGTGCCTCCAGCAGCTGGCCGGTCGCCTCCGTCACCCGCTCCGGGGCGGGCCGGCGGCCTCGTACCGAGCCCGTGGCCGAGGATCGGGCCAGGTTCTGCAGGTGCAGGCGCTCGGCCTCCTCCAGCCGCAGGGCCCGTGCGATCGCGTCCAGCACCTGCGGTGAGGCGTTCAGGGACTGCCCCTGTTCCAGCCGGGTGTAGTAGGACACGCTGACACCCGCCAGCGACGCCAGCTCCTCGCGTCGAAGACCCTGCACCCGGCGCCGCTCGCCGTAGTCGGGTATCCCGAGATCCTCCGGCTGCAGCTGGGATCGCCGCGTCTGCAGGAACTCCCCGAGCCGCACTTTTGCTTTCATGGATCCGAGTATGGGCGGGGCCCGACCGCACAGCCTGACCCTGGCGTGGATAGGCACCAGCGGGTCCTGGGCACATCGGATTTCACCTTCACCCGGCACGGCTGGGTCGATGCCGCGCCGCCCGGGTCTACGACCTGGTCAGTGACGTGTCCGCCGTCGGGCGCTGGAGCCCCAACGCGAGGGCGTCGGGCCCCAGGTCGGGGCCTGGGCTCCCCCACGACCACGATCCGGGCCAGATGCGGGCCAGTACTCTCCTGCCGCCTCGACCTCCGCTTCCGAATAGGCCTCGACAAGCCGTGGGAGTACAGCCTGATACTCCTCCACCCCGGAAGCCGCACGGTCCTCCGCCGCCTCGATGTTCGGGGGACACACCTCGACCGTGAAACGGGCGAGCACTTCATCAATCGCACGCACAAACACAGGTGGAGCGAACACCGAGGCAACGGGGACGTCTACGCCCGGACGACATCCGTCACGCGCCGGACCCGATCGCCAATGCGACGCTCACCTCTATGGACGAAGAGTACGACCGCGTCGTCAGGGACTTCGTCCTGGAATGCAAGATGGACATCTCCGCAGGCTACGTTTGGGTTCCGCCCACGCCGCCGATACCGGCCCCGACGCTAGAGGGATTCGAGGAATACCCATGAGCGCCTCCCCCCTCGACCCTCGCCTCACCGAGGACTTGCGCTGCTGGCACATCGCACCGGCAGGCCGCCCGGGATCCGTCGCACTCACAGGACGCTCGTACTTCGCCGACGGAGACGGCCTGACCGTCCTTCTCCGATTGTCCGGAGACGACGCCTTGGCCAGCGACGGCGGCACCATGGTTTCTCGCTTGGCCGATGCCGGAGTCGATGTCTGGGGCCCAACCCGAGCAGCGACCGCCTGGACCGAGACACTCAGCGCATTCCGCCTCAGCGAAGTGGACGGACGAATCGTTGGCCGCCGGCCCCTGCAACAGGCGGCGACGCTCGTATCGGACATCAGTAGTGCGATGCTGACCACCGACGGCCTGCGATGGCTCGCAGCCCCTGACCGGGACAGCAAGCTCGTGCGTCAGTTCTACGCGTACCTCGACGATGCCCGCATCGCCTACGACCGGCGCCCCACCGTGGAGCTCCCCCGCGGCGCCAAGGTACGCCCCACCGCGCGCATCAACCTGCCCAAGCGAACAGTCCTGGTGCAGGCCGTCGGCGGCTCTGAGCAGGGCCTGGAGCATGCCCTGTCGCTCGTGCAGCGCATCGAGCGCGCGGACTACGCCTTCGACCAGCGCCTCGTGCTGCTGAAGGGCAACCCCCAAGCTTGGCCCGCCGATCACCTCGACCTCTTGGCGGACCACACACCAGTCGGATTCTCCGACCGCATGGACGCGGTCACCCGATTCCTCAAAGAGGGCACTCCACTGGAACGCCCCGTCACATCGGAGCCGTAGGCTTCCCGCTCTCACACGACGTTTCCAGCTCCGCGCGGCGAAGAGGACCGGCCGAGCAATGTCTTGTCACTTGTGCACAACACCCGCCGCGCACTAACCCGCCCCCCTCATCCATGGATCGCAGACCCCGGCATGGTTCGCCGCCAGGGTGGTGGGAGGCGACGGCCCGGCGGCGCCCACCATCGCCCTTGACCGCCAAGAGGCGGCGACGCAGCCGCCAACCAGATCTAACTACTCGTCAGTAAAGTCAGCAAAAGGTCAGCATTCGTCCGACCAAACCTGGTGACAGCCTGCGACACATGAGACTCGACCGTCGGCGCCGAAGGCTCTCGCCCCGCATTCGACAGCCTCCCCTGAGAATCCAAAACCGGAGGGCCGGGCGCGATTTCCACACCCAGCCCTCGCGCACACAAACCAGCAGGTCAACGCACCCTTCCTCGCGCCTTCAGGTGGGTTGGGGGAAGCTCTGGGGCCGGAATCGGAGGGCCGTCGTAGCCCTTCACCTCGCCGAATCGGGACCCGTTCATCCAGTCTTCTCGGGCCTGCGCGATATCATCGTGTGACCGTCCGATCCAGTTCCAGAACATGACGATCTCCTCCTCGAACGGCTCGCCGCCCAGCAGCATCAGCCCCGCGTCCGAGGCCGCCCGCAGCGGCAGTTCCGTGCGGCCGCAGCCGAGGTAGAGCATCGAGCCCGGGAGGACCGGGACGCCGTCGACGTGGGCCTCGCCCGACATGGACAGGACCGCGTACTCGAAGTCCGGGTCGAGCGGGAGGCGGGTTTCGGTGCCCGCCGCGAGGGCCAGGTCCGCGCCGACGATCGGGGTGTACGCGGTGCCCGGCGAGGTCGCCGTGTCCAGGGTGCCCAGGATGACCGTCGCCGTCAGGCCCGGGGCCGTGACGTGGGGGAGCTCCTGGTGGTGCTGGAAGTGGGGTTCCACGTTGCGGTGGGCGTCCGGGAGGGCCACCCACAGCTGGGCACCGTGCAGGAACCGGGCGTGCGGCCGGGGGCTCTCCTCCGAGTGGCTGATGCCGCGTCCGGAAGTCATCAGGCCCAGTTCGCGCGGGCGGATCGTCTCCAGGCTGCCGACGCTGTCGCGGTGCAGGACCTCGCCCTCGTGGAGCCAGCTGACCGTCTGGAGTCCGGAGTGGGGATGCGGCGGGACCTGCATGCCGGGCTCGTCCGCGATGTCGTCCGGGCCGTAGTGGTCCACGAAGCACCACGCACCGACCATGCGGCGGCCCAGGTTCGGCAGGAGCCGGCGGACCTCCGAGGACTCGCCGAGCTTCACGGTGCGCGGGCTGAGGAGCTCTCGCACCGGTTCGGCCACGACGAATCCGCGGCCGCCGCAGGCGGAGAGAGCGGGCTGGCGATCGAGATTGCTCATGCGGACAACCTAGTGCCCGGGCCGGAAAGGTTTGCCGCTTCGCGGCGTCTGGTGCCGTGGGTCGCACGGCAGAGGGCACCACGGCTCGTACTGGACGTACTCGCGTGGCCCGACGACGCGGCGAGGTGCCGTGCCGGGCGTCGTGAGGCGGTCAACCCTTCCGGTCGGGGCACTGGCCGCGCGGCGGCACCGGCGTGAGGTGGAATGTTCCACCGGCCGGGCGTGTTGGAGGCTCCGTACAGACCACCCGAGCGCCGGAAGGGACGCTGTGGAGCACGTGGAGCACATGGACCCGATCGAGCCGGCCGAGCCCGTGGACGCGATCTTCGCGATCAAGGACCCGGCCTACCTGGAGCACGGAACGGCCGCCGACCGTTGGACGCGGGCCGGGCTCTTCTTCGACGCGAAGGAATACGCGACGGCCGCCCGCCTCCTGGAGGGCCTGGCGAGCGAGGCGCCCGAACAGTTGGCGCCCCGGTTGCTGCTGGCCCGCGCCTACTACCACTCCGCGCGGCTCGCGCGCGCCGAGCGGGAGCTGCGGTCCATCCTGGAGCGCTGGCCCGTGGAGGACTACGCGCAGCTGATGCTCGGTCGCACCCTGGAGCGCCAGGGCCGGGCCGCCGAGGCCCGTCCGTACCTGCGGATCGCCGCCGCGATGGCCGGCGAGTTCCCCGAGTAGGTCCCGGCGGGGGGGGGCCGCGGGGCGCCCCCCGCCGCGCGGGGGGGGGCGGGGGCGCGGCTCGGTTAGCCTGGGGCGGATATGAACCGTCTGACCACGCCTTTCGGCTCCTACGAGCTCACCCGCTTCCCCGAGGACCCGCGCGACCGGCTCCGTGCCTGGGACGCCGCCGACGAGTACCTGCTGCGCCATCTCGACTCCGGTACCGGCGAGCGCGGCCCGGTGGACCTGGCCTCCGCGGGCCGGATCGTCGTGCTCGGGGACCGGTGGGGGGCGCTGACCACGGCGCTCGCCGCCCATCACCCCATCCAGATCACCGATTCCGCGCTGAGCCGGTCCGCCACCGCCGCGAACCTGGACCGGGCCGGGATCGGCACCGCCAAGAGCACGGTCACGCTGCTGACCACGCAGGACCCGCCGCCGGAGCGGATCGACGTACTGCTGGTGCGCGTGCCCAAGAGCCTGGCGCTGCTGGAGGACCAGCTGTACCGGCTGGCGCCGCACGTGCACGCCGGCACCGTCGTGGTCGGCACCGGCATGGTCAAGGAGATCCACACCTCGACGCTGCGGCTCTTCGAGAAGATCCTCGGCCCGACGAGGACCTCGCTCGCCGAGAAGAAGGCCCGGCTGATCTTCTGCACCCCGGACGCGCCCGGTGCCGTGCGTCCCGTGGCCGCCGATCCGTGGCCGCTGACGTACACGGTGGACCAGGAGGCGGGCTCGGGTTCCGGGCTGACCGTCGTCAACCACGCCGGCATCTTCTGCGCCGACCGGCTGGACATCGGCACCCGTTTCTTCCTGCAGAGCCTGCCGACCAACACCGACGGCGCCCGGGTCGTGGACCTGGGCTGCGGCAACGGTGTCGTGGGCACGGCGATCCAGGTGCACGACCCGGACGCGGAGGTCGTGTTCACGGACGAGTCGTACCAGGCGGTCGCCTCGGCGCGGGCCACGTACGAGGCGAACGTCCGCGCGGGCCGTCGGACCGCCGAGTTCCACGTCGGCGACGGGGTGGCGATGTTGTCGCCGAACTCCGTGGACCTGGTGCTGTGCAACCCGCCGTTCCACTCCCATCAGGCGACGACGGACGCGACGGCGCTGCGGATGTTCGCGCAGTCGCGCAAGGTGCTGCGGCCTGGCGGCGAGCTGTGGGTGGTGGCGAACCGGCACATGGGCTACCACACGCATCTGCGGCGGCTCTTCGGCAACAGCGAAGTCGTCGCGAGCGAACCGAAGTTCGTGGTGCTGCGGGCGGTCAAGCGGCGCGAGTCGTCGCGCCCCATGTGACCTGCCGGTACGTCCTATGCTTCGCCGCGTGAGCAGCGAGGCTGAGAGTGATGACACGGGCGGCGGCAGGCGCTACCGCCGGGAGGACGTGGCCCGGGCGGCCGGCGTCAAGGTACGCAACCTGCGCTACTACCAGGAGCGCGGGTTGCTGCCGCCGCCGCGCCGGGAGGGCCGGATCGCCTGGTACTCCGAGGACCATCTGACGAGGCTGCGGCTGATCAGCGATCTGCTGGGTCGCGGGTACACGGTCAACGGCATCGCGGAGCTGCTGCACGCCTGGGAGGGCGGCGGCGGGCTGTCCGGACTGCTGGGCCTGGAGCGGGAGATGACCCGGGACTGGGTCCGGGAGGAGCCGGTGACGATGACCCGGGCCGAACTGCGGGAGCTGTTCGGGCCGACGGCGACCGCCGAGGACACCCGTCGGGCCGCCGAACTGGGGTACGTCACCGTGGACGGGGACCTGGTCACGCACCCGAGTCGGCGGCTGCTGGACGCGACGCTGGCGCTGGTGCGGCAGGGGGTTCCGCTGGCCGAGATCCTGGACGCGGGTGACTTCGTACAGGCGCAGGCGGCGGCCCTCGCGGACCGGTTCGTGGGGCTGTTCCGGCAGCACGTGATCGGACCGGAGGGGCTGGAGCGACTTTCGGCCACGCAGCTGCGGCACGTCACCGAGGCGGTCGCGGCGCTCCGGCCGGTGGCCGGCGAGGTCGTGGCCACGGAGTTCGCTCGGGCGATGGCCCGGCGGGTGGACGCGGAGGTCGCCGAACTGCTGCGTACGGAGCAGTAGGAGTCGGCTCAAAGGGTGCGCTCGCACAACCTTGCCAACCCCCATTGGCACTCTTACATTCAACTCGTCGGTAACAACGGTGCACAGCCGAAAAAAGGGACGATCTCATGGTCAATTCCCCGCATTTATCCGGCACTTCCGATGACTCTGATCCTTCCGGTCTCGATGAGGACGCCGGCTCCGGCCGGGTCCGCTGGCGGCGGTTCGCCGTCCTGACCGTACCCGCCGTCGCCGTGACCGCCGGCCTCGGCATCGCCCTCGCGCAGGGCGCCCTCGCCGCCTCCTTCGCCGTATCGGGGCAGCAGTTCAAGGTGTCGGCGCAGAGCCTGGAGGGCGAGGGCTTCGCCCAGTACGGCAGCGTCGACGTCAACGCCCGCGAGGAGCTCATCCCGGTGGCCGTGACCGCCATCCGGGAGGCGAAGCTGAACAGCCTGTGCCAGTCGGTGGTCACCTCGCTCCCGGTGATCGGCGACATCTCGCTCAACCTGACGGCCGGCCGGGACAAGCCCGTGGAAGCGAGCAACCTGTTCGTGGACGCGACGCAGCTCTCCGGCGACGCGGTCTTCAGCAACATCGAGATCGGGCGCGACGCCTCCACCCTCGACAAGGGCCCGGCCGAGGCCCAGGGGATGCAGGACCTCTTCGCCCAGCAGGCCGACACGGTCCGCATCGGCAATCTGCAGCAGACGGCGTGGGCGACCAACGCCGGCACCTTCAAGCTCTCCGGTCTGCGCATGGACATTTCCAAGGGCAAGAAGGAATGTTTCTGAGCCGTCGCGGGCGGTGGCTGCGGTGGAGGCGGTGGCGGCGCGCGAGGCCCTTCTGGGGCGGGCTGTTCGCAGTCCTCGCCGGGGCCTGGATCTGCGTCCTGCCCCTGGCACCGCTGAAGATCATGCTCCAGCAGGGGGTGGCGGGGATCCCGTCCGTCCTGATGGGCGTCGTGATGATCGTGCTCGGCCTCACCGCCTGGTTCTCTCCCGCTCAGCGCAGCCTCGCGGGTGTCCTGACCACCCTGATCGCCACGGCCGCGCTGGTCCTGTCGAATCTCGGCGGGTTCCTGATCGGCACCCTGCTCGGCATCCTCGGCGGCGGCCTGATGTTCGCCTGGCAGCCGTCCCGGCCGCCCCGCGCACCCGCTTCCGCTTCCGCTTCCGCTTCCGCTTCCGCAGTCCCGCCGCAACCGTCCCCCACCGTGCACCAGGATCCCCAAGGAGCACAGCCATGAGCCGTACGCGTACCGCTCTCGCCCTCGGCACGGCCGCCGCCGCCCTTTCGCTGGCCTCGTTCAGCGCCTCCGCCGCCCCGCTCACCGCGGCTCCGTTACCCGCGGCCGGGTCCACCACCGTGACCCCGGCCGGGCACGCCTTCAAGGCCACCCTCAGCGGGAAGGCCACCCTCAAGGCCGGTTCGGTGACGGTGACCTGCTCGGTCTCCGTCTCCACCGGCACGGTGCCGGCCGCGCCCGGCAACCAGAACGCGGCCGGGCCCGTCTCGTCGCCGATCTCCCCGCCGACGTACAGTTCCTGCACCTCCAGCATGCCCGGCGTGACGCCGACGGTCACCACCAGCGGTGCCTGGTCGGTGTCGATGCAGAACGGCGCCCCGATCACCGCCACGATGACCGTGCCGGTGGGCGGACTGGTGGTCAAGACGACCGGCCTCGCCACCTGTACCGTCACCGCGGCGCCCACCGCCGCGGCGAACGTGGGCGGCACCTGGGCGAACGGCGCGCCGTCGAACCTGACCTTCACGAACGCGTCGGTACCCGTCAAGGTGACCGGCGGGTTCGGCTGTCCGACGAGCGCGACCTCGTCCACCTTCAACGCGGTCTACCTGGTCACCGACACCACCGACCCCGCCCAGCAGATCACCGTGGGCCCATGACCACCCGGTAGTGGGTCGTCAGCCGGCCGTCGTCTCCGATCACGTGGAAGGCGACGGCCGGCGGCTCGTCGAGGTGGACCCACTCGTCGGCGCCCCGCCGCCCCTCCCACGGCAGCCGGATGGTGGAGACCACGCCCGGCGCCACCAGCACCGGCCGGCCCGCGAAGGTGGTGGCCGCCGCGGTGTGCGCGTGCCCGCACAGGAACGCCTTCACGTGCGGGTGCCGCTCGACGAGCGCGGCGAGGCGCTCCTCGCCGAACTGGCGGATCCCGTCCACGTACGGGGCGTGCAGCTCGACCGGCGGGTGGTGGAAGGCCACCAGGACCGGGGTCTCGCGCGGGGTGCCGGCCACCACCTCCTCCAACCAGGCCATCGTGGACTCCTCCAGGTAGCCGTGGTGCTCTCCGGGTACGGAGGAGTCGCACACGGCGAGCACGAAGCCCTCGCCGCGCAGCACTTGGTCGACGGGGGCCGCCGAGGGCGTCTCCTCGCCCAACATGCCGCGCCGGAAACCGGTCCGTTCGTCGTGGTTGCCGGGGCACACGACCAAGGGGTGCCGCGAGCGCAGGAGTTTGGCGGCCTGCTCGTACTCGGTGTCCTGGGCCTCGTCGGCTATGTCCCCGCTCACCAGCACGGCGTCGAGGTCGTACGGCAGTCCGTCCAGGTACTCCATGACGGCGCGGGTGCGTTCGGCCGCGCGCTCGCCGCCGTCGATGTGGACGTCGCTGAGATGGGCGATCACGATCACGGGCGATGTCTCCTTTGACTTCTCCGGTCGAGAGATGTCGCCGAAGAATACGTGGTCACACGTCCGGGGATCCGGCCGCGCCTCTCCTCCACAGCCCGTGGAACCCGTTGTCAGTGGAGCCGTTTACTGTTTCGGTCAACTGATCACGCGCGACAAGGGGAGGCAGCGTGCGGCGCTGGGAGCACGTCGACGGCGGCTCGGCCAAGTTCTGGGAGGCCGGGGCCGAGGGCACCTCGGTGACCGTCCGCTTCGGGCGCACCGGGACGTCCGGCCAGACCCGCGTCAAGGAGTTCGACTCCGCCGCCGACGCCCAGTCCTACCTGCTCAAGTCGGTGGCTGAGAAGGAGCGGAAGGGGTACGCGGAGATCGGCGCGGGCGAGGGCGCCGGTGCTCCGGCGGCCGCGGCGCCGGCCACCGCGGACGTGCCGGACGCCCCGGTCGCCCCCGTCGCCCCCGTCGACGAGGACTCCTTCGCGCTGCCCGCGGCCTGGAAGCGGAATCTGCATCCGCGGCGCGGAGGGGTGGCCGGGACCGTGCGCGCGGTCGACGCGGGTGCGCCGCGGAAACTGCGCGAGTGGATCGACCAGAGTGCGCTGACGATCGACCGCGCGCTCGCCTCCCCGGAGAGCGACCCCGATCTCGTGGAGGCCGCTCGGGCCCACCGGTCCGGCAGCAGGAGTCCGCTCGGCGCCGCGGTCCTGGCGACGCTGCTGACGGCGAAGGGCCGGTCCTTCGCCGTGGTCGCGGACGCCTGGGCGGCCGAGTTCGGGCTGCCGTTCGCCGCGCTGGCGGCCGCCGAACTGTCCGACGTCCGGCCACTGTTCGGCATGGGCAGGCCCGACGACGGGATCACCACGCGTGCCGAAGACGACGCGCACGGCGCCTGGGGCACCTCGGTCGTCCGGCCTGCCCTGGACCGCGTCAGGGCCCTGCTGTCCGTGGCGGACGAGGAGACGTACCGGGCCGCCGTCGCCGTGCTCTCGCGCGCCCGACGCAGCACCCGCCAACACATCGTGACCTGCTACATCGCTCCCTCCGAGCAGCAGTGGGTCGACGAGTGCTGCGCCCGTCCGACCGCCCTGCGGCACCGTGAGCGGACGGTGCGGGAGTTGCTGCTGTGCTCCCTCGGTTCGGCCGAACAGGTCGCCCTGTTCGGCGGCCGGATGGAGCTCGGCTGGCGCGGCTGGAACACCTCCCTGATCGCGACGCTCGCGGACGGCGTGGGCACGGGGATGGTCCCGTTCCTGGCCGGCGAGCTGAACAGCCCCTACACCGAGGCGTCCCAGGTCAAGCTGATGGCGGGAGCGCTGGCCGAACTGCCGTCCGACGAGGCCTTCGGGTGCCTGGTCGACCACCTCGACAACAACAACGTACGGACGGCCCTGGCCGCCGCGGCGCGCCGCTACCCGGTGAGGGCACTGCGCGTGCTGGCGCGGGCCTCGCTCGGCACGGGCCCCGGGGCGACACTGGCCGGTCAGCTGCTGGTCGGGCACGCGGCAGCCCATCGGGACCTCGCCTCCGATGTTCTGCCGACCCTCTCCGAGGAACTCGCCGCGGTCGTCGCTCCCCTCGTGGACCGTGCGGAGCGGGTGGCGGAAGTCCCGGTGGAGGCGCTGCCTCCGCTGCTCGGCAGCCCTCCGTGGACGCGCAAGCGGACGGTGGTCAAGCCGCGTGTGGTCAGCGGGCTGGTGGCGCCGGCGGGGGCGAGCATCGCCTGGCGGACCGGCGAGCGGGAGGCATGGGCCACCACGGAGTCCTGGGTCACCGCCTGGCACGGGTACCACCCGATGGAGACGTACATCGAACAGCTGCGCACCGGCGCGCGGATGCGCGTATGGGACACGCTGGGGGTGCTCGTCAAGGGCCCCGTCGAGGAGATGCGGCCGCTGCTCGCCGACTGGCAGGGATCCGGCTCCGCCTACCCGGGGCTGAGCGCCTACAAGCCGCTGGTCGCCCGCCACGAACTGGCCGCGCTCCATGTGGCCCTGAACATGGCGACCCGCAATCCGACCGCCATGGCACCGCTGCTCCTTCCCTTCCTCGACCTGCGCGTGGCACGGCTGATGGCCGAGTGGCTGGTCCGGCTCAAGGTCGCCGGTGACACGGCGCGTTCCTGGTGCCTGCGGCACGGCGGCGACGCGGCCCGGCTGCTCGTCCCCGACGCGCTGGGCGCGCCGGGTGCGGAGCGCACCGCGGCCGAGCGGGCGCTGCTGGTGATCGTGACGGCGCACGGCGCCGGTCCCGTACGGGAGGTGGTGGCGGAGTTCGGTCCGGAGGCCACCGAGGCCCTGGAGCCCCTGCTGGGTTCCGATCCGCTCGCGACGGCGCTGCCCGCCCGGATGCCCAGGCCGGCCGACTGGACCGATCCGCAGGCGCTGCCGCAGATCCTGCTGAAGTCCGGCGGGGCCCTGCCCGCGTCGGCGGCCGGACACGTGCTGACCATGTTGGCGGTGTCCTCTCCGCGTGCGGAGTTCCCCGGGCTCGAGCAGGTGCGGGAGTTGTGCACGCGCGAGTCCCTGGGCGCTTTCATGTGGGCGCTGTTCGTGCAATGGCGGCTGGCCGGGATGCCTCCCAAGGACGCGTGGGCACTGCACGCCCTCGGCTGGTTCGGTGACGACGAGACGGTGAGGGCGCTCACCCCGGTGATCCGGGCGTGGCCCGGCGAGGGCGCGCACCAGCGGGCCGTCGACGGTCTCGAGGTCCTGGCGTCGATCGGCAGCGACGTCGCACTGCTGCACCTGCACGGGATCGGGCAGCGGGTGAAGTTCAAGGCGCTGAAGGTCCGGGCGCAGGAGAAGATCGCCGAGGTGGCGGCCGAGCTGGGGCTGACCGGTGAGCAGCTGTCCGACCGTCTGGTGCCCGATCTCGGTCTCGAAGCGGACGGCAGCACGGTCGTCGACTACGGCACGCGCCGTTTCACGGTCGGTTTCGACGAGCAGCTGAAGCCCTACGTCCTGGACGAGGAGGGCCGGCGCCTGAAGGACCTGCCGAGGCCCGGCGCCCGGGACGAGGCGGAGCTCGCCACCGCCGAGCGCAAGCGGTTCATGGCGCTGAAGAAGGACGTGCGGACGATCGCCTCGGACCAGATCCGGCGGCTGGAGGCCGCGATGGTGGACGGCCGTTCGTGGACGGGCGCCGAGTTCCGTCAACTGTTCGTGGAGCATCCGCTGGTGTGGCACCTGGTGCGGCGACTGGTCTGGCGGGCCGAGGCCGAGGGCGAGGTGACCGCGTTCCGGGTGGCCGAGGACCGTACGTACGCCGATGTCGAGGACGAGGCGGTGAGGTTCGCGGACGACGCGACCATCACCCTGGCGCACCCGTTGCAGCTGGACGGCGTTCTGGCGGAGTGGTCCGAGCTGTTCGCGGTCCAGGGGGTCGTGCAGCCCTTCCCGCAGCTCGGGCGGCCCGTGATGGCCGTGACCGAGGAGGAGGCCGGCGGTGCGCGGCTCACCCGATTCGAGGGCTTCACCGTGCCGGTCGGGAAACTGCTCGGGCTGCAGAAGCGGGGTTGGGAGCGCGGCGAGCCGCAGGACGCGGGAGTGGAGCGGTGGTTCTCCCGTCGGCTGGGCCACGAGTGCCATCTGGTGATCGGGCTGGAGATGGGCATCGCGGTCGGGATGATCGACGAGTTCCCGGACCAGAAGCTGGAGACCATCTGGCTCGACCGGCAGCCCGGTGACCACTGGAGTTCCCGTACGTATCCTCTGAGGTTCGGCGACCTGTCGCCGATCATCGTGTCCGAGGTGCTGGCCGACCTGACGGAGCTGACCTCATGACGACCACGGCAGCCGAGGAGCTGCGGCGGCCGAATCTTGCGGGCGCGGGTGCGCCGGCGGACGGGAGGAGCGGCGGATGAGCCGAGGAGTATTGGTCACGGGGGCCTCGCGGGGCATCGGGCGAGCCGTCGCCGCCGCGTTCGCCCGGCAGGGCGACCGGGTCGCGGTGCACTGCTCCGCGCGGCAGGCCGACGCCGAGGAGACCCTGGCCGCCCTGGCGGGCGAGGGACACGTGCTCGTCAGCGGTGACCTCGCCGACCCGGCGCGGGTGGAGGCCCTGGTCGGCGAGGCCGACGGGGCGCTCGGCGGGGTGGACGTCCTGGTGAACAACGCGGCGGTGATGGTCGCCCACCCGCTGCCCACCACCTCGTACGCGGACTGGCAGGAGGCCTGGCAGCGCACGGCGGCGGTGAACCTGTTCGGAGCGGCGAACCTCAGCTACTGCGCGGCGCGCCGCATGATCGACGCGGGCCGGGCGGGCCGCATCGTGAACGTCGGCTCGCGCGGCGCCTTCCGGGGCGAGCCCGACCATCCGGCGTACGGCGCCACCAAGGCGGCGCTGCACGCGCTCGGGCAGTCGCTGGCCGTCTCCCTCGCGCCCCACGGCATCGCGGTCGCCTCGGTGGCCCCGGGTTTCGTCGCAACGGAACGGGTCTCGGGCCGGCTCGACGGCCCGGAGGGCGAAGGGATCCGTGCCCAGAGCCCGTTCGGGCGGGTGGCGACCCCGGAGGAGATCGCCTCGGCCGTCCTCTACCTGGCCTCCCCCGAGGCCGCCTGGAGCTCGGGCACGGTGCTCGACGTCAACGGGGCTTCGTACCTGCGCACATGAGCCGCCCACGCCGTCTCTTTCGGCCAGGCAAGATCCGCAAGAGACGGCTAGCCGCCGTACGCCTCCAGCAGCCGCAGCCAGATCTCGCTGATGGTCGGGAACGCCGGGACCGCGTGCCAGAGCCGGGCGATCGGTACCTCTCCGGCCACCGCGACCGTGGCCGCGTGGATCAGTTCCGCGGCGCCGGGGCCGACGAAGGTCACCCCGAGGAGCACCTCCCGGTCGAGGTCCACGATCATCCGGGCCCGGCCGCGGTAGCCGTCGGCGTACAGGCCGGCGCCGGAGACCTTGGACATGTCGTAGTCGACGGCCCGCACCCGGTGTCCGGCCCGTTCGGCTTCGGCGAGGGTCAGGCCGACGGCCGCGGCCTCGGGGTCGGTGAAGACCGCCTGCGGCAGGGCCCGGGTGTCGGCGGTGGCCGTGTGCGCGCCCCAGGGTCCGGTGTCCAGCGGTGTGCCGGCCGCACGGGCGGCGATGGCGGCGCCCGTGATCCGGGCCTGGTACTTGCCCTGGTGGGTGAGGAGTGCACGGTGGTTGACGTCGCCGACGGCGTACAGCCAGTCGTGGCCGGGTACCCGGCAGCCGTCGTCGACCCCGATCCACTCCCCGGCGGGCAGGCCGATGGTGTCGAGCCCGATGTCGTCGGTGCGGGGCGCCCGGCCGGTCGCCATCAGCAGCTCGTCGCCCCACAGGGTCTCGCCGCCCTCCAGCACCACCGTGACGGGGCCGGTGGAGCCGTCCCGTACGACGGCCTCGACGTTCACGCCGGTACGGACCTCCGCGCCGGCCTCGCGGAGCGCGTCGGCCACCATCTCTCCCGCGAAGGGCTCCATGCGCGGCAGCAGCCGCGGGCCCCTGACGAGCACGGTGACCTGCGATCCGAGGCCCTGCCAGGCGGTGGCCATCTCGGAGGCCACCACCGAGCCGCCGACGATCAGCAGCCGGCCGGGCACCTCCCGCGCCGAGGTGGCCTCGCGGCTGGTCCACGGGCCGGCCGTGCCGATGCCGGGCAGGTCGGGGATGACGGCGCGGGTGCCGGTGGCGACGACCACCGCGTGCCGCGCCGAGAGGACGTGGTGCACGCCCTCGGGGCTGGTGACGGCCACCTTGCGGACCCCGTAGAGCCTGCCGTGGCCCCGGTAGACGTGGGCTCCGATGGAGTCGAGCCAGTCGACCTGGCCCCCGTCCTTCCAGTTGCCCGTCCAGTAGTCGCGGTGCTCGAACACCGCCTCCGTGTCCAGCGGCCACGCGACGGCGCCCGCCAGACCCGGCACCCGCCGCGCGTCGGCCCGGGCCAGCACCGGGCGCAGCAGGGCCTTGCTCGGCACGCAGGCCCAGTACGAGCACTCCCCGCCGATCAGTTCGCTCTCCACCAGGGCCGTGCTCAGCCCGGCGGCCCGGGTCCGGTCGACGATGTTCTCGCCGGCCGGTCCCCCGCCGAGCACCACGACGTCGTACTCCACCGCTTCGGTCATACGGACCAGTGTCACCGCCGGACGGCGGCCGCGGCGGGCAATCAGGCTTCCGGCGTGCCGTTCTGCTGCGAAGCGGCGATCTTCGCGCGCACTTCGTCCATGTCGAGCCCGCGGGCCTGCCCGATCAGGTCCGTCAGCGCCGCTTCCGGCAGCGCGCCCGGCTGGGCGAAGATGGCCACCTGGTCCCGGACGATCATCAGCGTCGGGATCGAGGTGATCTCGAAGGCGGCGGCCAGTTCCTGCTGCGCCTCGGTGTCCACCTTGGCGAAGACGAGGTCGGGGTTGGCCTCGGAGACCTTGTCGTAGACGGGGGCGAACTGCAGGCACGGCCGGCACCAGCCCGCCCAGAAGTCGATCAGCACGAACGGGTTCTCGCTGATCGTCTGGTCGAAGTTTTCCTTGGTGAGCTCGACTGTAGCCACGGTGTTCGGACCTCCTCGTTGATTCGTCACCCCATGGAACCACCGACCGGCCTCCGGCATTCCGGACGAACGGCGGGCCGGCCGCCGGCCCTCCGAAAGACACCGCCCTGTTCCTTCTCGCCAACGCGGCCGCCGCCCAGTCGACCGGTCTCGCCCTGCTGCGTCAGGTGACCGGCGGCCCCGCACTCGGGGCGCGGGCGGCGGACCGGGGGCGCCGGCCGCCGTGCTCGCCGCGTGCGGCCACCCCGCGCTGCGCAAGGCCCTCGGTGTCAACTCCCGGGCGTGGGCGGCCACCAGCCCGCCCCGGGTGGCGGTGGCCCACCGGATCGGCGCCACGGCGGCTAGAACGGGTGGCCGGCCGGGGTGGTGCGGGCCGTGGTCCACCGCAGTTCCGTGAAGGCGTCCAGGTTGGCCTCGCCGCCGAAGCGCGCACCGGTTCCGGAAACGCCCACGCCGCCGAAGGGCGCGACCGCCTCGTCGTTGACCGTCTGGTCGTTGACGTGCGCGATTCCGGTCGGGATCCGCTCGGCCAGGTCCAGCCCGCGCCCCGCGTCCCGGGTCACGATGCCGAGGGAGAGGCCGTAGGGGCCCGCGGAGGCCAGGGCCACCGCCTCCTCCTCCGTCGCGAAGGACCGTACGGGCGCGACCGGGCCGAAGACCTCCTCGGCGTAGGCGGGGGTGTCGTCGCCGACGCCGGCCAGCACGGTCGGCCGGTAGAAGAGGCCGGTGTGCGTACCGCCCGCGACGAGCTTGGCGCCGTTCTCGGCGCTGGCCTCCACCAGGGCGTGTACGCGCTCCACCTGGGCGCGGTCGATCAGCGGGCCCAGGTGCACCTGCTCGCGGTACGGGTCCCCCACGGCCAGCGCCTCGGCGCGCGCGGCGAGGCGCTCCACGTACTCGTCGTACAGGGAGGCGTGCACGAGGTGGCGCCCGGCCGTCATGCAGATCTGGCCCTGGTGGAAGAAGGAGCCCCAGGAGGCCTGCGCGACGGCGGCCTCGACGTCGGCGTCACGGAGCACGACGAGGGCGGAGTTGCCACCCAACTCGAGGTGCGCGCGCTTGAGGTGACGGCCAGCCAGCTCGCCCACGGTCCGGCCCGCGGCGGTCGACCCCGTGAAGGAGATCACCCTGACGCGCGGGTCGGCGACCACCGCGGCCCCCGTCTCGGCTCCCCCGGGCAGCACGTGCAGCAGCCCGGCCGGGAGCCCCGCGGCGGCGAACACGGCCGCGAGGGCCAGCCCTCCGCACACGGCGGTGCGCCGGTCCGGCTTGAGCAGCACCGCGTTGCCGAGCGCCAGCGCCGGCGCGACCGACCGGATGGCCAGGATCAACGGGGCGTTGAACGGGGCCACGACCCCGACCACCCCGGCCGGGACCCGGCGGGTGAAGGAGAGCCGGGGCGCCTCGCTGGGCAGCACCTGCCCCGTCGGGCGGGAGGCCAGCGCGGCCGCCTCGTAGCACTCCTGCGCGGCGACGTGCAGCTCGAAGCCGGCCTTGCCGGGTATCGACCCGGACTCCCGGACCAGCCATTCGCCCAGCTCGTCGGCGTGGGCGGCGAACAGGTCCCCGGCGCGCCGGAGCACTGCCGCCCGCTCCGGGTGCGTGGCCCGCGCCCAGTCGCGCTGGGCCGCCTGCGCCCGTACGGCGGCCTCGGCCACGTCGGCGGGCGCGGCGAGGTCGAGGGTGGCGAGGGTGCGGCCGGTGGCGGGTTCGACGACCGGGGCCGCGCCGCCGGTGAGAGTGGGTCCGTCCTGCCAGAGCGTCGGGTCGAGGAGCGGCATGGCTCGGGGCCTCCGGTGGGGATGGGCGTGCGACGGGTACGCGGGGGGCGGCAGCACGCGCCATCGTGCCAGACCGGAGGCTCCACATCTGTTCACTTATTGGGCAGTTGACATTCTCCGGTGACCGGAAATGATCGCCCGTCCTGCGTCAGCCGACGGGCTCAGCGCTCCAGGACGAGCGCGATGCCCTGCCCGACGCCGATGCACAGCGCCGCCATGCCGGTTCCGGAGCCGGCCGCCGCCAACTGGTGCGCGACCGAGCCCGCCAGCCGGGCGCCCGAGGCGCCGAGCGGATGGCCGAGGGCGATGGCGCCGCCACGCGGGTTGACCACGGCCGGGTCGAGCTCCGGCCAGGCCGCCAGACAGCCCAACGCCTGTGCGGCGAAAGCCTCGTTGAGCTCGAACGTGGTGAGGTCCGCGAAACCGCGTCCGGCCTTGGCGAGGGCGCGCTGGACGGCCTCCACCGGGCCCAGGCCGAAGAGTTGGGGCTCGATGCCGGTGACGGCGGAGGCGCCGATCCGGGCGAGGGGCTCTCGTCCCGTGGCGGCGAGTCCCGCCTCGTCGGTCAGCAGCAGCGCGGCGGCGCCGTCGTTGAGCGGGGAGGAGTTGGCGGCGGTGACCGTACCGGTGCCGTCGCTCCGGAAGGCGGGCTTCAGCCGGGCCAGCGCCTCGGGCGTGGAACCCTCCCGGATGCACTCGTCGCGCAGCAGGTCCACGCCCGTGTAGGGCACGACCTCGGGCTCGTACTGTCCGGCGGACCACGCGGCAGCGGCCTTGCGGTGGCTCTCCAGGGCGAAGGCGTCCTGCGCCTCGCGGGTGATGCCGTGCTTGTCGGCGATGAGCTCGGCGCCCTCGCCGAGCGAGCCGGTCCACTCCTCCGGCATGCGCGGGTTGGTCATCCGCCAGCCGAGAGTGGTCGACCACATCTGCTGGTGTCCGGCGGGGAAGGCGCGCTCGGGCTTCTGCACCACCCAGGGCGCGCGACTCATGGACTCCACGCCACCCGCGATGGCGACGGAGGCGTCACCGACGGCGATGGCGCGGGCGGCCTGGACCACGGCCTCCAGACCCGATCCGCAGAGCCGGTTGACGGTGACCCCGGGGACGCTCACGGGAAGCCCGGCGAGCAGCACCGCCATGCGGGCCACGTCGCGGTTGTCCTCACCGGCGCCGTTGGCGTCCCCGAAGACGACGTCGTCGATGCGGGACGGGTCGAGTTCGGGCGTACGGTCCACCAGCGCGCGGACCACGTGGGCCGCCAGGTCGTCCGGCCGGACTCCGGCGAGGGCCCCGCCGAACTTGCCGATCGGGGTGCGGACGGCGTCGACGACGTACACGTCGCGGACGGTGCGGATGCTCATGGGGTCTCTCCTGGGCGGATCCGTACGGCCGGCAGCGCCCCGGCGCCGGTGTGGGCACCGGAACACGACACCGGCTGCACCCGGTGGGGCGCGCCCGAAGTCTCCGTCCGCACCTCACCCCCTGTCAACGGCCACCCGCCCCGGCCCGCCATCCCGGCTCCGGCAGGCCACTCCAGCCCCGCCGGCGTTCAAGGCGCGCTCCGGGGCGGAGCCCCGCGCGACCGGCCCGCACCCGGACCGCCGACCCGCACCACACGCCCGACCGTCAGGTCGACTCGCGCGGCACCGCCACCGCCGCCATCAGGTCCTCCCGCTCCGGCGACTGCGGCAGCTCCGACGGCTCCCGTACGGCCCGGTCCACCAGCGACGCCAGGTGGCCACCGGTCGGCATCTCGATCCGCACCGTGCTCAGCCGCGGCCGCAGCAGCCGCCCGAGGAGCAGGTCGTCGGCCCCGATGACGGACACGTCCCCGGGCACGCTCAGCCCCTCGTCCTGGAAGGCCCGCATCAGCAACATCGCGTACTCGTCGTTGTATGCGAAAACCCCGTCCAGCCCGAGCCCCCGCCACCGCGCCGCGAGCGCGCCGGCCGATTCCTCGGAGTACGCCATCGGCAGGGCCTCGACCTCCGCGCCCGCCACCGAACGGGCACCCGCCAACCGGGGCACGGAGAACAGTTCCAGACCCTCCTCCCGCGGAACGATCACACCGATCCGCCGCAGGCCCCGCTCGACGAGATGCGCCGCGGCCCGCGCGCCGACGTCCTCCTGGTTCATGACGAGCGCGTGCGCCCCCGGCACCCGGTCCGGACCCATCGTGATGACCGCGCGCGCCCCGGCCCTCTTGAGCGTGGCGACCCCGCGGGCGGTGAGCGTGGTCTCGCCGAGCGAGATCACCGCGACCGGCCGCAGCTCCGCCCACGCGCGGGCTGCCTCGTCCCCGTCGAGGCCGAGGCTCCCGTACTGGACCACGGTGTAGTCGAGGCGGCGCAGGGCCCGCTGGAGTTCGTTGAGGAACGCGCTGTACAGCGGCCCGATCGGAGCGTTCGGGGTGGGCAGCAGCACGATCCGGGTGTGCCCGGCCCGCAGGCTGCGGGCGGCGGCGTGCGGGACGTAACCCAGTTCCTCGGCGGCCTCACGGACCTTGCGGCGGGTCGGCTCGCTGATCCGCACGGCCTCGGCGTTGTTCAGCACGTACGAGACCGTCGCCCGCGACACTCCGGCGAGCCGGGCCACGTCGGCGCTGGTCGGGACGGGAGGCGGCGACGGAGGCGACGGCGGGGAACCGGACGGCTTCGATGACTTCGATGACTCAGACATTGCCGTGGCATCTTTCCAGACCTGTTGCGCCCAGGGGCTAGCGGATGGCCGGAAACGGATGGTACACAGTGGTTACACGAGTCATTGACACGTGTAACCACGGCGCGACATCTCACCTGACAGTGGTGTTCCGCCGTGTCCTCGCGCCGCCGCCCTGTCGCGTTCCTTTCGCACCCCGCCATCGCGGCAGGGCGGCGCGCGCACCCCTCACCGCACCACCTCGTCGCACCACCCCTCACCCCCCTCCACCCGCACCCTCACCGCCCAGGAGGGCACCGTGGCCCTTTCCTCCCCCGGCTCCGGCACCACGAGCGCCGCCACCACCGACGCTACCGACGCCACCACCGACACCTCCGCCGACGCCTCCTCCCCGTCCGGCCGCCCCGGACGCGGCCTGCTCCCCCTGCTGCTCGTCGGCAACACCGCCATGTACGCCCTCTACATAGGCGTCGCGAGCGTCCTGCTCGCCCTCCAGGTCGAGGACGTGGACCCGGCGAACAAGGTCTCGAACTTCGGCCTGATCGCAGGGGTCTCGGCGGTCTTCGCCACGGTCTTCAACCCGGTCGCCGGCGCGCTCTCCGACCGCAGCGGACGACGCAACCCGTGGATCCTCGGCGGCGGGCTGGCCGCGGTACCGGCGATGTTCCTGCTCGGCCTCGCGCACACGATCCTGCTGATCACGATCGTCTGGTGCCTCGGCCAGGCCGTCATGAACGTCTACCAGGCCGCCATCACCTCCGTGGTCCCCGACCGCGTCCCCGTCTCCGCGCGCGGCAAGGCCTCCGCGGCCGTCGGCCTCGGCCTGCCCTTCGGCTCCACGATCGGCGCGCTGGTCGGCGCGGCCTTCTCCGAGGACTACCGCACCGGGTACCTCGTGTTCGGCGCGCTCGTCGCGGGCGCCGCCGTCCTCTTCACCGCCTGCACCCGGGAAGAGCGGCTGCCGTCCCGCGCCCCCATGCCCGTCAAGGAACAACTGGCGGCCTTCGTGGGCGCGTTGAAGGACCACGACTTCCGGTGGGCCTTCATCGGGCGGGCCCTGCTCGTCCTCGGGTACTTCGCGGTCACCGGCTACCAGCTGTACATCCTCCAGGACCACACCGTGCTGCCGGACGGGATGGAGCCCGAGTCCGCGGTGGCGGTGCTGATGCCGCTGACCAGCGTGGCGATGGTGGTCTCCACGGTCCTCGGCGGCTACCTGTCGGACAGGTTCGACCGCCGCAAGCTCTTCGTCGGGGCCTCCGCCCTCCTGTCGGCCGTCGCGCTCGTCATCCCGGCGGTGTCGACCAGCTGGACCGCGATGCTGGCCTTCGCCGCCGTCAACGGGCTCGCGTTCGGCTGCTACATGGCCGTGGACACCGCGCTCGTGACGATGGTGCTCCCCAGCGCCGAGGACGCGGCCCGCGACATGGGTGTGCTCAACATCGCCAACGCCGGCCCGCAGATCGTCGCGCCGTTCGTCGCCTCCGTGGTCGTCTCGCTCAGCGGCGGTTACACCGCCCTGTTCATCGTCGCGGCCGTGCTGGCCGTGGCGGGCGCCCTCGCGGTGAAGCCGATCCGCAGCGTGCGCTGACGCACGAACGCACACGCGTACGCACCTACGTACGCACGACCCGTACGACACGGCCCGACATCGCACATCAGCAGAGAAAGGCACCACCGTGCAGCTGCACACCCACACCTGGGGCGAGGGAGACCGCGTCGCCCTCCTGATCCACGGCATCATGGCCGACCACCGGACCTGGCGCCGGGTGGGACCCGCGCTGGCCGAACGGGGCTACCGCGTCATCGCCGTCGACCAGCGGGGCCACGGGGCGAGCGGCCGCGGCGAGTACCCCCCGGAGCGCTACGCGGACGACCTGGTCGAGAGCCTGCCCGCCGGTGCGGAGCTCGCCATCGGCCACTCCCTGGGCGGCCTGACCCTGTCGCTCGCCGTGGAGCGGCTGCGCCCGCGCCGGGCCGTGTTCTCGGACCCCGCCTGGCACCTCGCCTCCCCGCAGGAGGGCTTCGGTCCGAAGCTGTTCGCGCAGTTCAAGTCGGCCACCAGGGAACAGATCCAGGGGATGAACCCCCGCTGGGAGGAGGCGGACGTGGACGTCGAACTGGCGACGCTGGCGGTGTGGGACGAGGGCACCGCACTGGGCCTCGCCCCGCTGCTCGGCACCGACCTGACGCCGGCCGCGCCGGTCGTCCCCTCGCTCGTGCAGCTCGCCGATCCGAGCTTCATCATCTCGCGGGAGCGCGCGGAGCTGCTGGAGAGCCGCGGTTTCGAGGTGCGTTCGGTCGCCGGGGCCGGACACACCATCCACCGCGACGACTTCGACGGCTTCATGGCCTCGCTGGAGGGCTGGATCTGACGCCCTCCCGCCGCCCCCGTACGGTCCGACCGACGGGGGCGGCGGGAGCCCGCCCCGGGCCGGCGTGCGCCGCGGCACCCGCCCCTCCACACTGGCAGGGTGAAACGCACGCGTACGGTGTTGCTGTGCATCGCCGGCCTGCTGGGCGCGGCCCTTCCGGCCGCGACCGTCGCGGGCCCGGCATCGGGCCCGGCGTCGGCCTCGGCGGCGACGGAAGCCTGCGTGACCTCGCCCGGACCCGCACGGGGAGACGCCGCCAAGGTCCTGGCCATCGCGCAGAAGGCCCAGCGGGAGTTCGGACTGAACACGGTGGTCCTGCGGGTCTCCTCCGGCGGCAAGGACGTGCTCACCACTGCTCTCGGGGAATCGATGACCGGGGTCCCGGCCGAGCCGTCGATGCACTTCCGCACGGGCTCGGTGGGCATCGTCTACATGGGCATCGCCCTGCTCCGCCTCGTCGAGCAGGGCAAGGCCTCCCTCGACGACCCGGTGTCCCGCTGGCTGCCCGACCTGCCGCACGGCTCGGAGATCACCCTGCGGATGCTCGGCAGCTCCACCTCGGGCCTGCACGACTACGTCACGGACCCGGCCTTCCTCGCCGAGCTGGAGTCCCACCCGTTCCGGCACTGGACGACGGACCAGATCACGAGCTACGCGACGAACAAGCCGCTCCTGTACGAGCCGGGCACCAACTGGAGCTACTCGCACGCCAATTTCGCGCTCCTGGGCACCGCTCTGGAGAAGATCAGCGGGGTCGGGCTGGAGCGGCTCCTCACCGAGCAGATCATGAACCCGCTCGGGCTGAGCCAGACCAGCAACCAGTACACGCCGCGGATCCCGGAGCCGGCCCTGCACGCCTTCACCTCGGAGCGGGGCAAGTACGAGGAGTCCACCTTCTGGAACCCCTCGTGGACCACCGCGCCCGGCGCGGTCCTCGTCCAGGACATCTGCGACCTCGACCGGTCCGCGCGCGCAGTCGGCACCGGGGAGCTGCTGTCCGCGCAGTCCTTCAAGACGCAGCTCGATCCGGGCACGATCGGCCTGGGACACCCGACGGCCACCTGCCCGGCCACGGTGTGCCTGCTGACGAACACGGAGGCCCACCACTTCGGCCTCGGTGTGATCGTCCTCAACGGCTGGACCCTGACGAACCCCTCGTTCTCGGGCTATGCGGCGGTATCGGCGTACCTGCCGGCGGAGAAGCTCGCGATCTCGGTGACGGTGACGCAGGGTCCCAAGAGCCCGGCGGGCAACTCGGCCCAGCCGATCGCCGAACGCATCTCGGACGCCCTCGCCCCCGGACACTCGCTCAAGATGCGCTGACGCGCCCGTTCGCCCCGATCACCACGCCGCGTGCGCCGGCCCCGGGTGGCGTGATCGTTCAAGACCCCGCGGCCGCACCGGGCATACCTTGCCCTGGGCAACACGGAACGGGGGGGGCGGCTCATGGACGACTTCGCAAGCTCGACGCTGGTGGCGGCGGTGCGGCGGGCGCTCGCCGACGACGGCATCGACGCCGCTTCATCGGCACCGGTCACGGACGGGGCGCTGCTTCCCTTCGACGTCAAGCGGCGTTTTCTCGGGGGCGTCGCGCGGGCGTACGGACTCCTGCCGCTGCTGCGCGTCGGTGTGGTGCTTCCGAAGATCGCCTCCGATCCGGTCGTGGCGGCCCTCCTGGGGGCCGAGGGCCCGCCGGAGCTCCTGGAGCGGTGGCGCCGGCTGGAACGGTTCACGCGTTCACGCCACCACGTGGTGTTCCGGGAGGCCGGCGAGCGCGATCTGCTCGCCGAGCATGCCGGACCGCCCGGGGCCCCTCCCGAGCCCGCCGAGAACGTGCTCGTACTGGGCGTCCTGACGGTTCTCCTGACGATGACCGGGGCGCGGGACCTCACCGTCACGGCAGGTCGGGACCGGCGTACGGTCGTGTTCGCCGACGGTGTCTTCCGGGCTCCGCCGCCCGGTTGCGACACCTCGCTGTGGCGGTTCACGTGGCTGTGGCCGCTTCGGCGGGCCCCCTCCAACCCGGCTCCACCGGCGCCCGCGCATGCGGCGGCCCCGGACCTGGATCCGGTCTCGCGGGCGCGCACCCTCCTCGCGGGCGACCTCGCCCGGCGCTGGACGCTCGACGTCGTGGCCGCCGAGCTGGGTACCTCCTCCCGCAGCCTCCAGCGACGGCTGCAAGGGGCCGGCGGTTTCCAGGGGTTGCTCGGATCGATCCGTACGGAGGCGGCCGCCGGCCTGTTGTTGGCCGGCGAACACGCACCGTGCCTGGTCGGCTTCGCCTGCGGGTACGCCGACCAGCCGCATTTCACCCGCGAGTTCAAACGACGGACCGCCGTCACACCCGCCGCCTACCGAGCGGCCTTCGCGCGTCGGCCCGGCCCGGGGCGCACGGACCACCACTCAACGAAGGAAAGTCACGGATGAACCTCACCGGCAGAACCGTTCTCGTCACGGGCGGCGCTCGCGGCGTCGGCGCGGAGTTGACCCACCGGCTGGTGGCCGAGGGAGCGCACGTGGTGGCGGTCGGACGCGACCGCGAGCGGCTCGACGCCCTGACGGCCGGGCACGGCGACCGGGTGTCGACTCAGGTGCTGGACCTCGCCGACCTCGACGCGGTCGAGGGGTTCACCGACGGGCTGCCGGACCGGTTTCCCGACCTGTCCGTCGTCGTCAACAACGCGGGCGTGCAGACGATCACCGATTTCTTCCATGAGGATCCGCGGGTGCTGCGTCCGGTGTTGCGCCGCGAGACGGCGGTCAACCTGGACGCCGTGATCACCCTCTCGACGGGGCTGCTGCCGCACTTCCGCCGTCTGCCGTCCGCCGCGATCGTCAACGTCACCAGTGGGCTGGCCATCGCGCCGAAGCCCTCGGCCCCGGTCTATTGCGCCACGAAGGCCGCGCTGCGCACGTTCAGCCGCTCTCTGCGCTATCAGTGCCAGGACTCGGCCCCGGGCATCCAGGTCATCGATGCCGTCCTGCCCTTGGTCGACACGGACATGACGCGGGGCCGGGGCCGCGGCAAGATCAGCGCGGCGCAGGCCGCCGGGGCCGTGATCGGCGCCATCCAGCGCGACAAGGCCGAGATCCACATAGGGTTGACGAGGCACCTTCGGACGATCATGCGACTGTCCCCGACACTCGGCCACCGCGTGCTGCGGCACGGGTGAAGCCAGTAATCTCGCCCGAATGACGGCACTTTCGCATCACAGCAACGGATACACCGAGCAGCCCGGCCGCGACGGGGCCGACGCCACCGTCGAGGCCGATCCGCGCGCCATCGGGCCGGTGCGGACCGAGTACGCGCCCGACCACGACGGGGACCCGGACCCGGGCGAGATCGTGTGGACCTGGGTCCCGTACGAGGAGAACGACGGGCGTGGCAAGGACCGGCCGGTGCTGGTCGTGGCCCGTGAGGCGGACGGGCGGACGTTGCTCGCCGTGCAGCTGTCCAGCAAGCGGCACGACAGCGACCGCGAGTGGGTCCCGATCGGCACGGGGCCCTGGGACAGCGCGGGTCGGGAGTCCTGGGTGGACGTCGACCGGGTGCTGCGGGTGCACGAGACGGGGATGCGGCGCGAGGCCTGCGCGCTGGACCTGCGGCGCTTCCGGCTGGTCGTGGACCGGCTGCGCGAGCGCTACGGCTGGCAGTAGCGGCCGCCGGACCGGCCGGGGCACGGGCCGCACATACGGCGCGTCCGCCTCGGCCCCGGGACGGCCTCCGCGCCGGGCGGCCCTGATCCCTCGGAGCCTCCGGGCCCCTGGGCCGCTCGAACCCCGGATGACCCTCGAACGTCCACACGAAGGCCGTCCGCGGTGCCGGATCCCGGTCCGGCACCGCGAGGACCGCCCGCTCCCGTACGAGCCGCGCGCCGGGCCGCCGCCTCCGGGGCCTCCAGGAGCGCGCCGCGATCGTCGCGGAAGACGGGCGCTCCGGGCGAGTGAATCACCCGGTCGGTGTAGAAGGTGCCGCGTTCCGCGCGGTGGGCCTCGTCGTACTCCGGAGCCTCCAGGAGCGTCTCGTACGGGGCCGAGGCCCGGCACACCGCCTCCTCCCGCGCCGTGGCCCCGCGAACACGGCCGCCCCCCGGGATTCCGGGCCGAAGCGAGGTTCGGCACCGCCACCCGGGGTGCCCGCGCGGCCGGCTCCCGACCGCCCTCGGCGAGCCTGCGGATCGCGACCGTACTGCTCTCCCCCGTGACCTCGACGGCCGTCGCAGCAGATCCGCGGAGGACTTCCCCGTCTGGAATGACTCGGTTTGGTCCATATATTCTTGTTTTTGCCTTGGCTTTCCCCAGGGCGGCGGCCAACGCCACGTGCCGCCCCGACCGCGTCCGGTAGCCGCCGGTCGCCACGATCTCCGCGTTCTCCCGCGCGATCTCGCGCAATCTGCCGCTCACGCCGCCGTCCTCGGCACCGCTGAGCCGGCGGCGACGTAATTTCCCCGCAAGCATGGGTGCCCATGGGACGGGTAGGCACGGGTGATGTCACGGCCGACGACAGGAGACGAGGACCTCGTCATGCCCCAGGACTCGCCCGCTGCCTCAGCGGACCCACCGCTCACCGAGACCCAGGCCGAGGAGCTGATCCACGGCATCTGCTTCAAGACCGGCCCGCCCCGGCTGGTCGGCGCCGAACTCGAATGGCTGCTCCTGGACGCCGAGAGGCCCGGACAGCCCGTGACCCCGGAGCGGCTGCGGGCCGCGCACGCCGCCGCCCGCTCCCTCCCCCTCGGCTCCCGGATCACCGTGGAACCCGGTGGCCAGCTGGAGTTCAGCTCGGCCCCCGCCGATTCCCTGACCGGATGCGTGGACGGCCTTCGGTCCGACCTCGCCGCCGTCAGGTCCGCCCTGCTCGACCAGGGGCTCGTCCTGCGCGGCCTCGGCCGCGACACCCGCCTTCCCTACCGCCGGCTGTTGTCGAGCCCGCGCTACGACGCCATGGAGGCCTACTTCGACCGCACCGGCCCGGCCGGCCGCGCCATGATGTGCGCCTCCGCCTCCGTGCAGGTCTGCGTGGACGCCGGCCAGGAGGAACCGGGCCCCTTCGGGCACGGCCGACGCTGGCGGCTGGCGCACCTGCTGGGCGCGGTCCTGGTGGCCACGTTCGCCAACTCCCCCGCGCGCGAAGGCCCGTACGCGGGCTGGCGCTGTTCCCGCCAGGGCGTCTGGAACGACCTGGACGGCCACCGGACGCTCGCCCCGCCGCTCGACGCCGAGCCGCGGGCCGCGTGGACCCGGCAGGCGCTGGACACCGAGGTGATGTGCGTACGGTCCTACGAGGGCGAGTCGTGGACCGCGCCGAACGGCATGACCTTCCGCGACTGGCTGCGTCCGGACGGCCACCGGGGGCTGCGGGGGCCCACGGCCGGGGACCTCGACTACCACCTGACCACGCTGTTCCCGCCGGTCAGGCCGCGCGGCCACCTGGAACTGCGGATGATCGACGCGCAGCCGGGCGACGACGGCTGGGTGGTACCGGTGGCCGTGGTGCACGCGCTGTTCGACGATCCGGAGGCCGCCGAGACCGCCTACCGGGCGGCGAAGGCGCTCGCGGACGCGTACGGGCCCGGGCCCGCGCCCCGCAATCCGCTGTGGCGGTCCGCCGCCCGGCACGCCCTGGCCGATCCGGAGCTGAGGACCGCCGCCACGGCCTGCTTCCGGGCGGCCGTGGAGGCGCTGCCCCGGCTCGGGGCGAGCGCGCACGTCCAGGACACCGTCGGCGCGTTCGCCGAGCGCTACGTCCTGCGCGGCCGATGTCCGGCCGACGACCAGCCCCAGCTCCAGCCCACCGGGAAGAAGGCCCGACAGTGACGGCAGGATCCACACCCTCCCCGCGTTCCACGAAATCGGCGGGGTCCACGGGGCCCGCGGAGTCCCCCAGGCCCCAGGAGTCCGCCGAGTCCCTGCGGGAGCGGGCCGCCGCCGCCCTGACCGCCGCGCGGCTGCGCACGGCCGCGCTCACCGACGCGGTGAGCGACGCGGAGCTCACCGCCCAGCACTCCCCGCTGATGTCGCCACTGGTCTGGGACCTGGCGCACATCGGGAACATGGAGGAACTCTGGCTGCTGCGCAACGTGGCCGGACACGAGTCCATGCGTCCCGAGATCGACCCGCTCTACGACGCGTTCGAGCATCCCCGCTCGGAGCGGCCGAAGCTGCCGCTGCTGGGGCCGGCGGAGGCCCGCACGTACGCCTCCGAGGTGCGCGGCCGGGTCTTCGACCTGCTGGAGCGCACCCCGATGGAAGGGACGGCGCTGCTGGACTCCGGCTACGTCTTCGGGATGATCGCCCAGCACGAGCAGCAGCACGACGAGACGATGCTGATCACCCATCAACTGCGCCGGGGCGCACCGGCCCTGGCCGCGCCCGATCCCGCGCCACCGCGCGGTCCGGCACCGACGGCCGCCGAAGTCCTGGTCCCTGGCGGCCCGTTCACCATGGGCACCTCGGTGGAGCCGTGGTCGCTCGACAACGAACGGCCCGCGCACGAGCGGGACCTGGCGCCCTTCTGGATCGACACGGTCCCGGTGACCTGCGCCGATTTCCAGGAGTTCATCGCGGACGGCGGCTACAGGGAGCGCCGCTGGTGGGACGCGCGGGGCTGGGAGCAGATACGGGCGCACTCCATCGAGGCCCCGCTGTTCTGGCGCAAGGAGGCCGGCCAGTGGCTGCGCCGCCGCTTCGGGGTGGACGAGCCGGTGCCGGACGAGGAGCCGGTGCTGCACGTCAGCTGGTACGAGGCCGACGCGTACGCCCGCTGGGCCGACCGGCGGCTGCCCACGGAGGCGGAGTGGGAGAAGGCCGCCCGCTTCGACCCTGCGACGGGCCGCTCGACCCGCTACCCCTGGGGCGACGCGGACCCCACGCCCGAGCACGCCAATCTGGGCCAGCGCCATCTGCGACCCGCCCGTGCGGGCAGTTACCCGGCCGGTGCCTCCCCTCTGGGCGTGCGCCAGCTGATCGGCGACGTGTGGGAGTGGACGGCCTCGGACTTCCTGCCGTACCCCGGTTTCCGCGCGTTCCCGTACCGGGAGTACTCGGAGGTGTTCTTCGGCCCGGAGCACAAGGTACTGCGCGGCGGTTCCTTCGCCGTCGACCAGGTGGCCTGCCGGGGGACGTTCCGCAACTGGGACCTGCCGGTGCGCCGGCAGATCTTCTCCGGCTTCCGGACCGCGAGGGACGCCTGATGTGCCGCCACCTCGCCTATCTGGGCCCGGACGTGGCGCTGGGGAGCGTGCTGAGCGAGCCGGAGCACTCGTTGGTCCGCCAGTCCTGGGAGCCGCGCCGACAGCGGTACGGCACCGTCAACGCGGACGGCTTCGGCGTCGGCTGGTACGCGGAGGGCGACCCGGTCCCGGCCCGCTACCGGCGGGCCGTCCCGATCTGGGGCGACCCGGGCTTCGCCGACCTGGCCCGCGTGGTGCGCAGCGGGGCCCTGCTCGCCGCCGTACGGGACGCCACGCGCCCGGGGGCCGACGGGGAGGCCGCCGCGGCGCCGTTCGCGCAGGGGCCGTGGCTGTTCAGCCACAACGGGGCGCTGCGGGACTGGCCGGACTCGGCGGCCCCGCTCGCCGCGGTGCTGCCGCCGCGGGAACTGTTGGAACTGGTCGCCCGCACCGATTCGGCGCTGGTCTGGGCGCTGGTCCTGCACCGGCTGCGGGCCGGGGACGAGCCCGGTGCGGCGCTGGCCGAGACGGTCCGGGAGCTGGCCACGGCCGCGCCCGGGTCCCGACTGAACCTGCTGCTCACGGATGGCGTGACGATCGCCGCGACGGCCTGGGGCGATTCGCTCTGGTACCTGGCCGACGCACCGGCCGGGCGCACCGTGGTGGCCTCCGAACCGTACGACGACGACACCCGGTGGCGCGAAGTGCCCGACCGGACCCTGCTGACCGCAACCCGTACGCGGGTCGAGTTGACCCCGCTCAAGGAGAACTCCCCGTGAACGACTTCGAGTTGACCCGAACCCTCGATGAGCACGCCGCGGAGAGGGCCTTGCGCGCGGACGTGCTGAAAGGCCTGGCGGGCACGCCCAAGGTGCTGCCGCCCAAGTGGTTCTACGACGCGCGGGGCAGTGAACTCTTCGAGGAGATCACCCGGCTGCCGGAGTACTACCCGACGCGGTCGGAGCGGGAGATCCTGCTGGAGCGGGCCCGGGAGATCGCCGCCGAGACCGGCGCCCGGACCCTGGTGGAGCTGGGCTCGGGGTCCTCGGAGAAGACCCGGCACCTGATCGAGGCCCTGCCCGCGCTGGACACGTACGTGCCGGTGGACGTGAGCGAGAGCGCCCTGCGGGGCGCCGCGCAGACCCTGCTCGCGGAGCATCCGGGGCTTCGGGTGCACGCGCTGCTCGCGGACTTCACGAGCGCGCTCCGGCTCCCGCGGTCCCCGGGGCCCCGCCTCGTGGTGTTCCTCGGCGGCACGATCGGGAACCTGCTGCCGCCGGAGCGGGCGGTGTTCCTGGCGTCCGTACGGGCGATGCTGTCGCCCGGGGACGCGCTGCTGATGGGGACGGACCTGGTGAAGGACGAGGCCGTGCTGGTGGCCGCGTACGACGATGCGCAGGGCGTGACGGCCGAGTTCAACAAGAACGTGCTCGCCGTCATCGACCGGGAGCTGGGCGCGGACTTCCACACCGCCGACTTCGCGCACGTGGCGGTGTGGAACCGGGAGCAGGAGTGGATCGAGATGCGGCTGCGGGCCCGGTCGGAGGTGCTGGTGAAGATCCGGGCGCTGGATCTGCTGGTGCCGTTCGCGGCGGGTGAGGAGATCCTGACGGAGGTCTCCGCGAAGTTCCGTCAGGAGGGCGTGCGCAAGGAACTGGCGGCCGCCGGGCTGGAGCTGACCCATTGGTGGACCGATGCGGCGGGGCGCTTCGCGCTCTCCCTGTCGGTGGCCGACGGGGTCGTCGCCGACGCCCGGGCCGCCTGAGCGGGGACGGCGGGCAGCAGGGTCCGGCCCGAGGCGGCCGTGACGGCCCTGTGAGCCGCTGCCGCGAGGTCCCGCCGGTGCGCGTACCGGCCCGGCGGGATCCGCGGCAGCAGCCTGACCTCGGCGTGCACGCCTCGGGCGCGGGCGATCCGCCAGAGCGAGGCGGTGAGCGGGTCGTCCCCGACGAAGGCGGGCGCCGCGGCGAGCGAGCCGTCGTCGTACCGGTACGACAGGCGAACGGGTTGTACGGGTACCCGGGCGTCCAGCGCCGACTGGAAGGCCGCCCTGCGGAAGGGCCCCTGGGCGCGCCCGCACCAGGTGGAGCCCTCGGGGAAGACGGTGACCCGGTCGCCCGCCGCCAGGGCGCCGGCGAGGACCCGGACGGTGTCGGGCAGGGCCCGGATCCGGTCGCGTTCGATGAACAGGGTCCCGGAGCGCCCGGCGAGCGGGCCGAGGACCGGCCAGGCGCGGATGTCGCTCTTGGCCAGCATCCGGCAGGGCACGGCGGCGGCGACGAGCGGGATGTCCAGCCAGGAGATGTGGTTGGGGACGAGGAGTCGCCCCCCGGCGGGGCCGGGGTTCCCGTGCACGGTGATCCGTATGCCGAAGGCCCGGACCAGCGCCCTCGACCAGGCCCGCACCACCGCGTGGCGGGGGCCGGTCGGCAGCAGCCGGACCGGCGGGGCCCCCAGGATCCCGGCGAGGAGCAGGCCGACCGCCAGGGCGAGGCGGAGCACGGCGCGCGGGACGCTCGCGGTGGCACCCTCGTGGCCGGCGCAGGCCTCGGGGGTGCAGGGCGAGGTGGGCAGCCAGACGTTCATTCGCCCGGGACGAGCGAGAGGAAGTGCTTGAGGTAGCGCGGGTTGGTGCGGCGCAGGGAGAGCAGCACGTACAGGTCCGTGCAGCCGAATTCGAGGTCGAGGGCGGGCTCGCCGCAGACCCAGGCGCCCAGGCGCAGGTAGCCGCGCAGCAGCGGGGGCAGTTCCGTGCGGGCGGGGAACTCGATGCCCTCCGGGCTCCACGGGTTGTGGGGGGTGACCCGGTACTCCCGGGGGGCCAGGGCGCGGGCCAGGGCGGCTTCACGGGTGGCGGCGGCCAGTACCCCGCCGTCGGCGAGCGGGATCGAGCAGCAGCCGGCGAGCCAGTTGTGGCCGGAGCGGTCCATGTAGCGCGCGAGTCCGGCCCAGATGAGGGCGATGACGGCGCCGTTGCGGTGGTCGGGGTGGACGCAGGAGCGGCCGACCTCGACGAGGTCCGGGCGGATGGGGGCGAGGACGGAGAGGTCGAACTCCCCCTCGGAGTAGAGGCGGCCGGCGACGGCGGCGCGCTCCGGGGGCAGCAGCCGGTAGGTGCCGACGACCTGCTCGGTCTCCTCCTCGACGACGAGGAGGTGGTCGCAGTAGGAGTCGAAGGCATCGATGTCGAGGCCCGGCTCGGGGCTGCCCAGGCGGGCTCCGAGCTCGCCGGCGAAGACCTGGTGGCGCAGTCGCTGGGCGGCGCGCACCTCGGCCTCGTCGCGTGCGAGGCGTACGGCGTAGCGGGGGCCGGTGGCGGCGGGGGCGCCGCCGGCGGGGACGGGGAGGGGGGCCGGGGCGAGGGCCGACGCGGCGAGGGGGGATGTGGGGAGGGTGGACGGAGACAGGGGTGCGATGGTCATGGCGGCTCCTGATCCGGGCGCGGAGGGCCAGGCCGGCAGGTGTGCGGCCTGGCTCCTTTACTTCTTCCGTGACCGGCTGGATTCGACATGACAGCGCAGCGGCAGTTGGATGTGCTCCCGCTGAACTCGACGGGAGGCACCGCGGGCGGCAGGCGTACGGGGCCTGCTCAGCGGCCCGTGCTGAGTACCTTGGCGATCTCCTCGGAGGCCGTACGGGCCGCCTGTTTGGGGTCCTGCCCCGTGAGCACGGCCGTCATGAAGGGCTTGATCGGGTTCTTCGCCTCGACCTCGGCCCAGCGGGCCGACTTGGGGGTGGCCCGGCCCTGCGCGGCGCCGGGGGCCATCGCCGTCGCGCCTTCGTTGCCCTCGACCACGTGGGCGAGGGTGGTCTTGTTCGGTACGTAGCTCATCGTCCGGGCGAGCTCGGTCTGCCATTTCTCGCTGACCAGGGCCGTGATCACGTCGATGGCGCCGCGACGGTTCCCCGTGCGCTCCGGGATGATCAGGTCGGAGCCGCCGGTGAGCACGGAGCCGACCTTGTCGGAGGTCTTCCCCGGGATCGGGAAGAAGCCGATCTTCCCCTTGAGCGCCGGATTGGCGGCCTCGATCGCGGCGGCCTGGCCGGGCGGGCCGATGATCTGGGCGACGCGGCCGCGGGCGAAGACCTCCGATTGCGGGGGCGTCTCCTCGTCGGCGCCCTTGGGCCCGTCGCCCAGGGCCTGCAGTTGCTTGTAGAACTCCATCCCGGCGAGGGCCTTCTCGTCGTCGAGGGTGCCGGCCCACTGGCCGCCGCTGGTCTCGACGGCGAGTTCGCCGCCCTCGTCCCAGACGAATCCGGCGAGGACGTACCAGTTCTGCCCGGGGAGGTAGATGCCCTGCTGGTCCCCCTTGTCGAGCTTCTGGGTGGCCTGGATCCACTCCTGCCGGTTCTTGGGCAGGGCCTTGACGCCGGCGTTCGCGAAGAGGTCCTTGTTGTAGATGACGACGCGGTTGGCGGCGTACCAGGGGATTCCGTATTGGGCGCCGCCGATGCTGCCCGGGTCGGAGAGGCCCTTGAGCCAGTCCTTGTTCCCCCATTCGCGCAGGCCTTCGATGGTGAGTTCCTCGATGCCGCCGTTCTCGATGTACTGGGCCACCTGGGTGTTGCCGACCTCGATGACGTCGGCGCTCTCCGTGCCCTTGCCGTCGAGGACGGCGTCGACCTTCTTGCCGATGCCGGTCCACTCCTGGATCTTCACTTCCAGGTCGATCGCGGGGTGCTCCTTCTCGAACGAGTCGGTGAACCGGGCGATGAACTCGTCGGATGCACTGCCCTTCATCAACCAGAGCGTCACTTTTTGACGCCCTCCCGCCGATCCTGCCGACTGACCGCAGCCCGCGAGGGCGGTACAGGCCACGAGGGCGATGGACACGGCGAGGAAGCGTCTCTTCACGAAGGTCACCTTTTGGGCTCGGCGTCTCGGATGGCTCGAAATTGGCATAGACCAATGAGCCGGTCAAGAGGCTTTCGCCGGTGACTGTTCGCCCAAAGTTCGCGGAGCCGGACTTACTGGGGCACCGTAGAAACAGGCAAAAGCCACGACCTGTCGGGAGACGTCCATGTCCAACCACACGTACCGGGTGACCGAAATCGTCGGCACCTCTCACGAGGGCATCGATCAGGCCATCCGAAACGGAGTGGCCCGCGCGGGCCAGACCCTCAGGAATCTGGACTGGTTCGAGGTCGTCCAGGTCCGGGGGCACATCGAGAACGGGGAGATCGCCCACTACCAGGTGGGGCTCAAGGTCGGCTTCCGCCTCGACGGCGAGGAGTGACCCGACACCCCGTCCGCCGACCGGCACCCGGGCTCAGGTCCGGCCCTCGTCCTCCTGGGCCGACTTGAGTTCGGGCGCGTCAGCCGCCCAGTCCGCCAGGACCACCCGGAAGCCCGCCGCACGGGCGGCCTGGCACACCAGCTCGTCGTCGTCCACGAGCATCCGCACCTCGCGGTTGCGGGCGAGCCGCCCCAGCACCTCCAGCTTGGTCGTCCGGGCCGGTCTGCGGTCCTGGTTCCCGCGCATCCACAGCCGCCCCTCGGGCAGCCCGTGCCGGGCGAGCCAGTCGACCGTGTCCGCCCGGCAGCGCTCGGGGCGCCCCGTCAGGTAGACGACCTCGCAGTCGGCGGCGCTCTCCACGGCCAGGGCCACCCCTCGCGGCAGCGGCGGATCGGCCGGGGCAGCGCCGAAGAAGCCGCTCCAGTCCCGGGGCCGGCGCTCCAGGAAGTGCTGGCGGTGCCCGGTGTCGGCGAGCGTGTTGTCGATGTCGAAAACGGCAAGTTGCCGAGAAGCGTTGTCACTCATCCCGCCACCCTAGGCCGGGGAATCCTGACGCCTCCCCTGCGTTGTGACCTGTGTGATCCGAAAAGTCTCGATACTCGACAGGTCCCGCACCCGGGAGGGCCACCCGGCCCCCGACGCCCTGCGGGACACCGTGGAGCTGGCCCGCGCCGCCGAGGAGCTCGGCTACCACCGCTTCTGGGTCTCCGAGCACCACAGCGTGCCCGGCGTGGCAGGCTCCGCGCCGACCGTACTGGCCGCCGCGGTCGCCGCGGCCACCGCGCGGATCCGCGTCGGCACGGGCGGGGTGATGCTGCCCAACCACCAGCCGCTGGTGGTCGCCGAGCAGTTCGGGGTGCTGGAATCCCTCTTCCCCGGCCGGATCGACATGGGCCTCGGCCGCTCCGTCGGCTTCACCAACGGCATCCGGCGCGCCCTGGGCCGCGACACGGACGACGCGGACCGCTTCGAGGAGCAGCTGACCGAACTGCTGGGCTGGCTGGACGGCACCCAGCAGGCGCACCCCGAGGTCCACGCCCGTCCCGCGGAGGGCCTGCGCGTACCGGCCTACGTGCTGGCCACCGGCGAGGGGGCCGGGATCGCCGCCCGGACCGGACTCCCCCTGGTCGTCGGCGACCTGCGCACCCGCGGCCGGGTCGCGGAGATCGTCGAGACGTACCGCAAGGAGTTCCGCCCCTCCGCCCGGCACACGGAGCCCTACGTGGTGGTCTCCGGGACGGTGGCGGTCGCGGCCACCGCGGAGGAGGCCCGCCGGATCCTGGTCCCGGAGGCCTGGTCCCTCGCGTACTCCCGCACCCGGGGCAGCTTCCCGCCGCTGCGGCCCGCCGAGGAGATCGAGGCCATGGAGATGACCCCGAAGGAGCGGGAGCTGTACGAGGGCGCCCTGACCGGGCACATCCACGGCACGCAGGAGCGGGTCGCGGCGCAGTTGTCCGAGGTCGCCGAGGAGACGGGCGCCGACGAACTGCTGGTCACCACGTCGACGTACGACCGGACGGCGCTGCTGGATTCCTTCGAACGCCTGGCACGCGTGGCGGGACTCCGAACGCGGGGCGCGGAAGGCGGGCCCTGAACCCGCAGCCCTGAACCCGCGGCTCTGAACCCGCGGCTCTGAACCAGCGGCTCTGAACCAGCGGCTCTGAACCCGCGGCTCTGAACCAGCGGCTGTGAACCCGGGGCATCGAGCGCGGGGCTCTAAACTGGGGCGAATGCACCAGTCGTACCAGTCCCCCGCGCCCCACTCCGACCGTGACCCGTTCGTACGCGTCCGGGGTGCCCGGGAGCACAACCTGCGCGGGGTCGACGTGGACGTCCCGCGTGACGCGCTGACCGTGTTCACCGGGGTGTCCGGGTCCGGGAAGAGCTCGCTCGCCTTCGGCACGCTGTACGCCGAGGCCCAGCGGCGGTACTTCGAGTCGGTGGCGCCGTACGCCCGGCGACTCATCCACCAGATCGGCGCCCCGAAGGTGGATTCCGTCACCGGGCTGCCGCCGGCCGTCTCGCTGGAACAGCGGCGGTCCTCCCCCGGGTCGCGCTCCTCGGTCGGCACGGTGACCATGCTCTCCAATTCCCTGCGCATGCTGTACTCGCGTGCCGGGACCTACCCGCCGGGTGCGGAGCGACTCGACTCGGACGCCTTCTCCCCCAACACGGCCGCCGGGGCCTGTCCTTCGTGTCAGGGGCTCGGCAGGATCCACCGGACCAGCGAGGAACTGCTCGTCCCCGATCCGGAGCTGTCGATCCGTCAGGGAGCCATCGCCGCCTGGCCGGGAGCCTGGCAGGGCAAGAACCTGCGGGACGTCCTGGAGGCGCTCGGCCACGACGTGGACCGGCCGTGGCGGGAGCTGCCGGCGCAGGAGCGCGAGTGGATCCTGTTCACCGAGGATCAGCCGGTGGTGACCGTGCACCCGGTACGGGACGCCGACCGCATCCAACGCCCCTACCAGGGCACGTACATGAGCGCCCACCGCTACGTGATGCGGACCTTCGCGGACAGCAAGAGCGCCACCCTGCGGGCGCGCGCCGAGAAGTTCCTCGCCGACTCCCCGTGCCCGGTGTGCGAGGGTCGGCGGCTGCGTCCGGAGGCCCTGGCGGTGACCTTCGCCGGGTACGGGATCGCCGCGCTCGCGGCCATGTCCCTGTCCGACCTCGACGGCGTACTCGCCTCCGCGCCCCTGGAGGGCGAGGCGGCGCGGGTGCTCGCCGAGGACCTGCGCTCGCGGATCGGGCCGGTCGTCGAGCTGGGGCTCGGCTATCTGAGCCTGGACCGCGCCGCGCCCACCCTGTCCGCGGGCGAGCTGCAGCGGCTGCGGCTGGCGACGCAGCTGCGGTCGGGGCTGTTCGGGGTGGTGTACGTACTGGACGAGCCGTCGGCGGGGCTGCACCCGGCCGACACGGAGGCGCTGCTCGACGTGCTGGACCGGCTGAAGGAGGCCGGGAACACGGTGTTCGTGGTGGAGCACCACCTGGACGTGGTGCGGCACGCGGACTGGCTGGTGGACGTGGGGCCGCTGGCCGGGGAACACGGCGGGCAGGTGCTGTACAGCGGCCCGCCGCGGGAGCTGGCCGGGGTGACGGAGTCGGCGACGGCCCGCCACCTGTTCGCCGAGCGGGGCGGCGCGCCCGGGCGGCCGGTGCGCACGGCGAGCGGGTCGGTGCGGCTGAGCGGGGTCGGGCTGCACAACCTGCGGGACGTCACGGCCGAGTTCCCGCTGGGTGTCTTCACCGCGGTGACCGGGGTGTCGGGGTCGGGGAAGTCGACGCTGGTGGGGCGGGCGCTGGCCCGGGAGGTCGGGGAGCGGCTCGCGGAACCGGAGTTTCCCGTACGGCGGCTGGTGGAGGTGGACCAGAAGCCCATCGGCCGGACCCCTCGGTCCAATCTGGCGACCTACACCGGACTGTTCGACGTGGTGCGGAAATTGTTCACGGCAGCCTCCGAGTCGAAGGCGCGGGGCTGGAAGGCGGGCCGGTTCTCCTTCAACGTGGCGGGCGGCCGGTGCGAGACCTGCCAGGGTGAGGGCTTCGTCTCGGTGGAACTGCTGTTCCTGCCGAGCACGTACGCCCCGTGCCCGGAGTGCGACGGCGCCCGGTACAACGCCGAGACGCTCCAGGTCCGTTACGCGGGGCTGAACATCGCGGAGGTGCTCGGCCTCACGGTGGAGGCGGCGGCCGGCTTCTTCGCGGAGGTTCCGGCGGCGGCGCGCAGCCTGCGGGCGCTGGAGGACATCGGGCTGGGGTACCTGCGGCTGGGGCAGCCGGCGACGGAACTGTCGGGCGGCGAGGCGCAGCGGATCAAGCTGGCCACGGAGCTCCAGCGGCTGCGCCGGGACCACACGCTGTACCTGCTGGACGAGCCGACGACGGGGCTGCACCCGGCCGATGTACGAGTACTGCTGCGGCAGTTGCACGGGCTGGTCGAAGCGGGGCACTCGGTGGTGGTCGTGGAACACGACATGGAGGTGGTGGCGGGCGCGGACTGGGTGATCGACCTGGGCCCGGGGGGCGGCACGGAGGGCGGCCTGATCCTCGCGGCGGGCACTCCGGCGGACGTGGCGTCCTCGGGTGTGGGCCGTACGGCGCCCTACCTGGCCCGCGCCCTTCGGCACTGAGCCGTCTCGTTCGGATCTTGCCGGGCGGCGAGGGTCAGGCCAGATCCGCACGAGACGGCCGCGTTTCCGCCGGCCGCGGCCTCAGGCGTCGCCCGGCAGCAGGTGTTGCGACAGTTCGCGGAAGCTCCACTGGCCCTGGCGGCGGGTGAACGTCCAGACGAGGTCGTAGCGGTCGGGCCAGGCCGCGGGGAGCCCGAGCACCCGGTCGGCGCCGAGGGCGCGGACCAGGCGGGGGACCCCGGTGTGCTCCCAGCAGACCAGTACGGGCATCGGGGCGGCCAGTGCGGCGCGTACGAGGGCCGGTTCGGCGCCGAGGGCGAACTCGGTGCGTACGGGGGTGTGCAGGGCGGTGGCCAGCGCGGCCACCGTCTGCCTGCAGCGCGCGGGGGTGCCCGGCTTGCCGCCGCCGGCCGCGAAGACGGCGCCCGGGCGGGGCAGGGCCGCGCCGTGGGTGGGTCCGAAGAGCCGCGGGAGCTCCTCGGCCCGGCGCCGGCCGCGACCGGCCAACGAGCCGGGGTCGTCCTCGCCCTCGTCGTCCGTGCCGGTGTCGCCGGCGTACGGCTTCTCCGCGTGCCGGATCACCATGATCAGGGCGTCCTTGGTCCCGGCCTGGGATCCGGGCGCGGGCCTCCGGGCGGGTTCCTCCGCGGAGCAGCCGGCCACCGCCAGCGGGGCGAGGGCGGCGGCCAGTACGGCTCGTCGGCGCGGTCCGGACCCGGCGGTGGCATGTGGCATGGCGCCCACTGTCGCCGATGGGCGGCGCCGGCCGGGGCGCGGCGCGGCGTCCGGCCCGTACGAGCCCCCGGTCGGCGGATCGGGTCAGCCGGTCGGCCCAGGCCGGGGGAACCCGGGTCGGCAGGGGCTCGTACGGGGGTGTGCGGGAGCGGGGCGGTCAGCCCTTGCGGACGGCCCGCAGCCACTCCTTGTTCATGGCGGCGATCGACGGGAGCGGTATCCCCTTGGGGCAGGCGGTGGCGCACTCGCCGGTGAGGGTGCAGCCGCCGAAACCCTCCTCGTCCATCCGGGCGACCATGTCCAGGACGCGGGTCTCCCGCTCGGGCGAGCCCTGCGGCAGCACGTTGAGGTGGTTGACCTTGGCGGAGGTGAACAGCATCGCGGAGCCGTTGGGGCAGGCCGCCACGCACGCCCCGCAGCCGATGCACTCGGCGTGCTCGAAGGCGTAGTCCGCGTCGGGCTTGGGCACTGCGGTGGCGTGCGCCTCGGGGGCGGCGCCGGTGGGGGCGGTGATGTAGCCGCCGGCCTGGATGATGCGGTCGAAGGCGCCCCGGTCGACGACGAGGTCCTTGACCACCGGGAAGGCCGCGGCCCGCCAGGGCTCGACGTCGATGGTGTCGCCGTCGGCGAAGGACCGCATGTGCAGCTGGCAGGTCGTGGTGCGCTCCGGGCCGTGCGCGTCGCCGTTGATGACCAGGCTGCAGGCGCCGCAGATGCCCTCGCGGCAGTCGTGGTCGAAGGCGACCGGGTCCTCGCCGCGCAGGATGAGGTCCTCGTTGAGGGTGTCGAGCATCTCCAGGAAGGACATGTCCTCGGAGATCCCGTCGACCTCGTACGAGGCCATGTGACCGGGGGCGTCGGCGCCGCGCTGGCGCCAGACGCGCAGGGTGAGCTTCATGCGTAGCTCCGCTGGGTGGGGTGGACGTACTCGAAGACGAGGTCTTCCTTGTGCAGGACGGGGGCGGCGCCGGTGCCGGCGAACTCCCAGGCGGCCGCGTACGAGAATTCCTCGTCGCGCCGCTCGGCCTCGCCGTCCGGGGTCTGGGACTCCTCGCGGAAGTGGCCTCCGCAGGACTCCTCGCGGTGCAGGGCGTCGAGGCACATCAGCTCGGCGAGCTCGAGGTAGTCGACGATCCGGTTGGCCTTCTCCAGCGACTGGTTGAACTCCTCCCCGCTGCCGGGGACCTTGATGCGCCGCCAGAACTCCTCGCGGATCTGCGGGATCCGGTCGAGGGCCTTGCGCAGGCCCTCGTCGGTGCGGGCCATCCCGCAGTACTCCCACATGAGTTCGCCGATCTCGCGGTGGAAGGAGTCGGGCGTGCGGTCCCCGTCGACGGCGAGGAGCCGGGCGAGGCGGTCGCGGGTCTCGCGCACGACGGCGACGGCCTCGGGGTGGGTGTCGTCCACGGTCTCCCGGTGCGGGTGCCGCGCCAGGTAGTCGTTGATCGTGGACGGGAGCACGAAGTAGCCGTCGGCGAGGCCCTGCATCAGCGCGGAGGCGCCGAGGCGGTTGGCGCCGTGGTCGGAGAAGTTGGCCTCGCCGATGGCGAAGAGGCCGGGGACGGTGGTCTGGAGGTCGTAGTCGACCCACAGACCGCCCATCGTGTAGTGCACGGCGGGGTAGATCCGCATCGGGACCTCGTACGGGTCCTCCGCCGTGATCCGCTCGTACATCTCGAAGAGGTTGCCGTACTTCTCGGCGACCTTGTCGCGGCCCATGCGGCGGATGGCGTCGGCGAAGTCGAGGTAGACGCCCTGGCCGCCGGGGCCGACGCCGCGGCCCTCGTCGCAGACGTTCTTCGCGGCGCGGGAGGCGATGTCGCGGGGCACGAGGTTGCCGAAGGAGGGGTAGATCCGCTCCAGGTAGTAGTCGCGTTCCGCTTCGGGGATCTCGGCGGCCGGGCGGGTGTCGCCCTTGGCCTTGGGGACCCAGATGCGGCCGTCGTTGCGCAGCGACTCGCTCATCAGGGTGAGCTTGGACTGGTGGTCGCCGGTGCGCGGGATGCAGGTGGGGTGGATCTGGGTGAAGCAGGGGTTGGCGAACCAGGCGCCTCGCCGGTGCGCCCGCCATACGGCGGTCGCGTTGGAGTTCATGGCGTTGGTGGAGAGGTAGAAGACGTTGCCGTAGCCGCCGCTCGCCAGGACCACCGCGTCGGCGTAGTGGGTGGAGATCTCGCCGGTGATCAGGTCGCGGGCGACGATGCCGCGGGCGACCCCGTCGACGACGACCAGGTCGAGCATCTCGGTGCGGGCGTGCATCTCCACGTTGCCGGCGGCGATCTGCCGGGACAGCGCCTGGTAGGCGCCGAGGAGGAGCTGCTGGCCCGTCTGGCCGCGGGCGTAGAAGGTGCGGGAGACCTGGACGCCGCCGAAGGAACGGGTGTCGAGGAGACCGCCGTACTCGCGGGCGAAGGGGACGCCCTGGGCCACGCACTGGTCGATGATCTCGACGGAGATCTGCGCGAGGCGATGGACGTTGGACTCCCGGGCACGGAAGTCGCCGCCCTTGACGGTGTCGTAGAAGAGGCGGTGTACGGAGTCACCGTCGTTGCGGTAGTTCTTGGCGGCGTTGATGCCGCCCTGGGCGGCGATGGAATGGGCTCGGCGCGGGGAGTCGCTGAAGCAGAACTGGACCACGTGGTAGCCCTGCTCGGCGAGAGTCGCGCCGGCGGCACCGCCCGCCAGGCCGGTGCCGACGACGATCACGGTGTGCTTGCGGCGGTTGGCCGGGTTGACCAGCTTCGCCTCGAAGCGACGGCGGTCCCAGCGCTCCGCGACGGGGCCTTCGGGGGCCTTGGTGTCGCGGAGGGGTTCGCCGGTGGTGTGGTTGGCGTAGTGCGTGTGGTCGCTCATGGTCAGTTCACCACTCCGGTCATGACGGCGACGGGTACGGACGTGAAGCCCGCGAAGAGGACGAGGGCGAGGGTGTTCGCGAGGATCTTCAGCGTCCGGTCGCGGCGGGCGTTGCCGGCTCCGAGGGTCTGGGCGGCGCTCCAGAAGCCGTGCCGGATGTGCAGGCCGAGGGCGGCCATCGCCACGATGTAGACCGTGTTGCCGTACCAGGTGGAGAAGGTGGCGAGGACGTTCTGGTACGGGTGCCCGGCCCAGGCGCGCTCGTTGACGGTGAGCGTGGTGAGGTCGAGCAGGTGCCAGACGATGAAGAGGGCGAGGATGATGCCGCCCCAGCGCATGGTGCGGGTGGCGTAGCTCGCGCGGCGGCGCTTGTGGGCGTACTGCACCGGGCGCGCTTTGATGTCGCGGCGGCTGAGCTGGTACGCGGACACGGCGTGGGCGACGACCGCGGCGAGCAGGACCACTCGGACGATCCACAGGGCCCACTCGTGGTGGAGGAACGGCTCGCCGAGGGTCCGGAGCCAGTGCGCGTAGCCGTTGAACTCGTCCGCCCCGAAGAAGATCTTGAGGTTGCCGAGCATGTGCACGACGAGGTATCCGAGCATGATCAGCCCGGAGACCGCCATGACGGTCTTCTTTCCGATGGTGGAGCCCCAGAAGGTCGGCGCCTTGGGGCCGCCTGTCCGGGTCCGCGTTGCCAGAGCCATGTCTTCGAAGGTAGGGACGAAGGACCCGAAAGGTCCAAGACATGATGTCGGTCATCTTGATAGACATGGGCTATGCAATTCCAGCAGCTCCTGTACTTCGTCGCCGTCGCCGAGACCCGCCACTTCACGCGGGCCGCGGAACGGGTCCACGTCGCCCAGCCCTCGCTGTCGCAGCAGATCAAGGCCCTGGAGCGGGAGCTGGGGGCCGAACTCTTCAGCCGGGCGCGGGGCAACATCTCGCTCACCGACGCGGGTGAGGCCCTGCTGCCGCTGGCCCGGCGGATCCTCGCGGACGCGGACACCGCGCGGCAGGAGGTGCAGGAGCTGGCGCAGCTGCGGCGCGGGCGGATCCGGCTCGGAGCCACGCCGAGCGTGTGCACGGGCCTGCTGCCGAACGTGCTGCGCGCCTTCCACACGGCCCATCCGGGGATCGAGCTGCTGATCGAGGAGAGCGGGTCGCTGGACCTCGTACGGGAACTGGCGCGCGGGGCCCTGGACCTGGCCCTGATCGCGCTGCCGCTGCCGCCGTCGGCCCCGGCGCTGACGACGGTGGAGCTGCTGACGGAGGACCTGGTGGTGGTCTCGTCCGCTGATCTCCCGCCCCCGGCGGGCGGCGGTGAACTCACCATCGCCGACCTGCGCGAGGAGCCGATGGTGATGTTCCGCCACGGCTACGACCTGCGGGACCTGACGGTGGCGGCGTGCCGGGCGGCGGGCTTCGAGCCGGTGTTCACGGTGGAGGGCGGGGAGATGGACGCGGTCCTCGGCTTCGTACGGGCCGGGCTGGGCATCGCGGTGGTACCGAACATGGTGGTGGAACACGCCGGCCCGGGCCTGCGCGCCACCCCGCTCGCGGGCTCCCCACTGCGCCGCACCATCGCCCTGGCCCACCGCACGGACGTGGCACCACCCCGCGCGGCCCGCGAACTGAAACGCATCCTGGTCGACTGACCCCCGCCGAGACCGGTCCGATCCCGATCCATCCCCACCGACGGCCGCCGCCGGCGCAGCCATGCGACCCACGTCGCACCGAAGCCCCCCGGGCGCCCACAGGCACGGCGGGCAACAGCCTCGCGGGGGCCGGGTGGGCCGGGTGGGCCGGGCCCCGCGGGCGGCTCGGAGGGGGCGGCAGTCGCGTCGGACACCGGTGGGCAGGCGGGCCGGGCAGGAACCGCGGGGCGGGTCCGGCGGGCAGGGCCGCGGAGCCGGGCGGGCGGGGCCGCGGATCGGAGGGTGGGACGGCAGGCCCGGATGGTGGATCGGTCAGCGGCCGGGTTCGGGCGGGAGTCCGGGGCCGGGGGCCGCACTCGCCGCGCGCTGCCGCAGTCGCCGCTTGTCGGGCTTGCCCCGCCCGGTCAGGGGGATCTCCCGCGCCCAGAACACGGCGGTGGGCCGGTGCGCCGGGGCCAGTTCGCGCTCCACCAGCGCGCACGCCTCCGCTGCCGCGGCGGCGCTCGGCGGGTGACCGGGGGACGGGACCAGGAACGCGCAGACCTCCTCACCGGTGGCCATGCTGGGGCGTCCGACGACCACGGCCTGCGCCACCGCCGGATGCCGTGCGAGTGACGCTTCGACCGGCAGGCAGTAGACGTTGGCCCCGTCGACGATCACGATGTCCTTGACCCGGTCGTCGAGGTAGAGGTAACCGCCCTCACCGACGTGCCCCACGTCCCCGGTGCGCAGCCATCCTTCCCTCAGCACCTCCGCCGACAGCCCGGGCTCGTTCCAGTAGCCCGCCATCACCGTCCCCGACCGCACCCACACCTCCCCCTGCCGCCCGACGGGCAGAGCCGCGCCCCGCCCGTCCCGCACCTGGAGCTCCACCCCCGCGACGGGCCGCCCCACCGACGCCAGCAGCTCCGGCCTGCCGGTCACGGCCGCGTCGTGGTCGGCGGGGGTGAGCCGGCAGATCACCGCCGCCTCGTTCATCCCGTAGCCCTGCCGCCACCGCACGCCCCATCGGGCGACCGCCTCGCCCAGGCGCGCCGGGAGGACGGGCGAGGCGCCGTACGAGACGGCCTCCAGCCCCGGGATCCCGTCGGCGGTCGCCGGGTCGTCCAGCAGTCGGTAGATCATCGGGGGCGTCAGGTACGTGGACACCCGCCCCAGCCGTCGGCACGCGGCCGCGAACTCCCGCGGCCCGAAGGGGGCGAGGATCTCCACCCTCCCCCCGGCCCGCAGCTGCTCCAGGCACCGCCCGCCGGACCGCTGGGCCAGGGTGGTGACCGAGAGGTACACCGACTCGGTCCACGCGGCCCCGCGCCCGCCGTCCCGTGCGGCCATCGCGCCGAAGGTCGAGGCCACTCCCTTGGGCCGCCCCGTGGTCCCGCCGGTGTACAGCACGCGGGCGACATCGCCCTCCCGCGCCCGGACGGGCACCGCGACGGCCTCCCGGCGCGCGGCGGCCGCGAACAACGCGTCCAGGTCGAGCCGCCGGGCACCGACCTCCGGCACCGGGACGTCGTGCACCACCAGGCCGGGACGGCAGTCCCGCAGGATGAAGTCCACGCCGTGGGTGGCCGGACCGCCCACGACCGGGGTCAGCCGCGCGCCCAGCAGGTGCGCGGCGAGCCGCACGAGCAGGGCCTCCGGCCGATTGCCGCCGGTCACACAGGCGAGCCCCACGCCCCGCCCGACACCGACGTCGGCCAGCACCCCGGCCAGCCGGTACACGGTGTCCAGCACCTGGGAGTACCGCAGGACGTCCCGCCCGACCCCGATCGCCGGCCGGTCCCCGTACCGCTCCAACGCCCCGATCAGTTCGGTGACATACCTGGCGACCACACGCACCACCCGCTTTCGCGAACCGACTTCGCGTCGACCCTGTCGACCGCCGTCAGGAGGGTATGAGCGGCCCGAGGGTCCGGTCGAGCCCGTCCGCCAGCATGGCGAAGGCGCGGTCGGCCTCGGCGACGGCGGCCGGATGGGCGTCGTCGGCGCTCTGGCCGGCCGAGAGCCTGCGCCAGTTCTCCCGGCCCAGCTCGTGGCGGACGGTCACCAGGTGCAGGGCCGCCAGCCGGGCGCTGAACGCGGGGACCGACTCCGCCTCCAGGACCGCCGCGAGCAGCTCCACCTCACGCGCCGTGTAGTGGGCGATCCGGGCCTGCAGGCCGGCGGTGGAGTACAGCAGCCCCTGGAAGGCGAGGACGTTCGGGTGGTCGCACAGCCCGGTGATCGGGTCCCGCTCGGCGAGGGCCGCCAGGAAGTGCTCGCGGACCGCCCCGACCGGGGTCAGGCCGGCCGGGCGCTCGCGCACGATGCGCGCCACCTCGTCCTGATGGTCGGCGAACCGGTCCAGGACCAGGTCCTCCTTGCTCGGGAAGTACCGGAACAGGGTGGGCTTGGAGACCTCGGCCGCGGCGGCGACATCGGCCACCGACACGGCGTCGAAGCCGCGCTCGAGGAAGAGTTCGAGCGCGGTGGCGGCCAGCTGGCGGCGCGTACGCAGCTTCTTGCTCTCGCGCAGACCGGTGCGCGGACCCGTCGTGTTCTCCATGCCTCCAGCGTAGCACGAAATCATGACTCGGTTAATTTCGTTACCCGGTTGCATTTCTGCCTCGGTTGCGCTTTCCTTGATTCATCGACGACCTGAGACGACCGTGAAGCGACGAGAGGACACTCCGATGACCGACGTACTGATCGTGGGCTCCGGCCCCACCGGGCTCGCCCTGGCCTGCGAACTTGCCTCGGGCGGCGCCGCCGTCCGCGTGCTCGAGGCGCGCACCGGGCCCCATCGCGAGTCCCGGGGCAAGGGCCTGACCCCGGACAGCCTGAAGGTGCTCGCCGGGCTCGGTGCGGCCGACCCGCTGGAGGCCGTCGGAACCCGGGGCGTGGTCCTGCGCAAGTACTTCGACGGCGAGCACGTCAACGACACACCGAGCGGCGGTGACGGCATCCTCATCGGCCAGTGGCAGGTGGAGGAGGCGCTTCGCCGGCGCCTCGCCGACCTCGGCGTCACGGTCGAGTACGAAGCACGGGTCACGGAGATCGCCCAGGACCGGGCGGGGGTCACCGCCCGGCTCGCGGACGGTCGTTCGGTCCGTGCCGGGTACGCCGCAGGTTGCGACGGCGGGCACAGCTCCGTGCGCAGGCTCCTCGGGATCCCCTTCGAGGGACGCACGGAGGAGACGGAGACGATGGTGTTGGGGGACGTGCGGGCGCCCGGGCTGAGCCGCGCGTACTGGCACCAGTGGTTCACCTCGGAGGGCGGCGGGATACTCCTGTGCCCGATGCCGGGGACGGATTCCTTCCAGCTCCAAGCCTCACCGGAGCTCGACGAGAGCGGCGAGGCGCTGCCGCCCTCGCTGGAGAGTTTCCAAAGGCTCTTCGACCGGCATGCCCGGGTCCCCGGGATCCGCCTGGCGGATCCCACCTGGCTCTCGGCCTGGCGGGTCAACATCCGCATGGCCACCCGGATCCGCGAGGGCCGGATATTCCTCGCGGGGGACGCCGCGCACGTGCACCCCATAGCCGGCGGCCTGGGCATGAACACCGGGATACAGGACGCGGCTGCCCTCGGCCGGACCCTGCTCGACGCCCTCGCCGGCCCGGCGACGGACGGGGTGCTCGATGCCTACGAGGCCGAGCGGCTCCCGGCTGCCGCCCGCGTACTGGCCGACACCGCCGAGCGGCACGAGCGGGTGCGGGTCGCGATCCGCGAGCCCGGCCGCGGCACCGAGGCGGGCATGGACTGACCCTGCCGCCCCTGGCTCCCCGGGCGCCCCTGACGCCGACCGCCCCGGCCGGCGTCAGGGAGAGGAGGGCACGGCGTCCGAGAGGGAGAGGGTGTGGATGCGGTCGGGGGCGCCGGGGCGGGCGTAGTACCAGCCCTGGGCGGTGTCGCAGCCGAGGGCGCGCAGCTGGGCGGCCTGGGCTCCGGTCTCCACGCCTTCCACGGTCACGGCGAGTTCGAGGCTGTGGGCGAGGGCGACGATGCCCTCCACGATCTTGACGTCGACGGGGTTGGCGGGGCTCTGCTGCATCCCCTTCGTGAAGGACCGGTCCAGCTTCAGGACGCTGACGGGGAGGCGGCGCAGATTGGCCAGGTTCGAGTAGCCGGTGCCGAAGTCGTCGAGCGCGATGTCCACGCCCAGCGCGGCGAGCCGGCGCAGTGGTTCGAGGAGTTCGTCGTCGGCTCCTATGAGGGCCGATTCGGTCACCTCCAGGCACAGCGCGCCGGGGGCGAGGCCGGACTTCTCCAGAACCGCCACGGTGTCGGCGACCAGTCCGGGGTGGTGCAGCTGCGTCGGCGAGAGGTTGACGTTGATCCGCAGGGAGGCGCCGCCGTGCTTGGACTGCCAGTTGCGGGCCTGCCGGACGGACTCTTCCAGGACCCAGCGGCCGAGCGGCACGATCAGGCCCGTGCGTTCGGCGAGCGGGATGAAGCGGTCCGGTCCCAGCACCCCGTACTGCGGGTGCGACCAGCGCACCAGTGCCTCGGCACCGTGCACGGTGCCGTCGTGCATGTGGACCAGCGGCTGGTACTCGATGAAGAACTCCCCGCGCTCCAGTGCGGCGGGCAGGGCGTTGGTCAGTCCGTGCCGGGTGATGGCGCGGGCATCGGCCTCCGCGTCGGCGAACTCGAAGCGGTTGCCGCCGGCGGCCTTCGCCCGGTACATGGTGATGTCGGCGCTGCGCAGTACCTCCGCCGCGGTGCGCTCCTTCACGCTGCCCTCGACGATGCCGATGCTGCCTCGGACGGTCAGCTCGCGGCCCTCCAGCCGGATCGGCGTGGACAGGGCGGACAGGATACGGACCGCGAGGTCGGTGACCTTCTGCTCGGTGTCACAGCCGGTGGTCAGGGCCACGAACTCGTCGCCGCCGAGCCGGGCGACGACCTCGCCGGGGCCGGTGGCGCAGCTCTGCAACCGGTCCGCGACCTCCACCAGCAGTCGGTCCCCCGCCGAATGGCCGAGGCTGTCGTTGACCGCCTTGAAGCCGTCCAGGTCCAGGTAGCACAGCCCGAAGCGGTCGCCGCCGGAGCCGCCCAGGGCCTTCTCCAGCCGTTCGAAGAACAACGTCCGGTTGGGGAGTCCGGTCAGGGCGTCGTGGGTGGCCTCGTAGCGCAGGCGCAGGTTCAGCAGCCGGCGTTCGGTGGTGTCCTCCATCAGCGCCAACTGGTACTGCGGCTCCCCCGCGGCGTCGCGCAGCAGCGACACCGTCAGATTGGTCCACAGCACGGTCCCGTCGTGCCGGTAGTACGGCTTCTCCACGCGGAAGCTCTCGCGCTCGCCGCGCACCAGCTCCCCGTGCATCCGCCATACGTGCGGGGTGTCGTCGGGGTGGCCCCATTCGGTGACCTTCCGGCCGCGGACGTGGCCTTCCATGCCGCCGAACATCTCCAGTAGCGCGTCGTTGACCTCCAGGATGTTCCCTTCGAGGTCGGCGATGCCGATGCCGACGGCCGCGCCCTCGAAGACCGCCCGGAAGCGCGCCTCGCTGGCGTGCAGGGCATCCTGGGCGTCGGTGCGTGCCGTCAGCGTGGAACGGGCGATGGACTCCTGCTCCCTGAGGGTGCGTTCGCGCAGGGCACGGGCGTATCCGGCGGCGACCCCGTGCTGGAGCCGGGCGCAGCGGGCCCGGCACTCCTCCGTGGAACCACCGGCCCCGTCGGCTCCGCCGCAGTAGAGCACCAGGTAGGACTCGATGACGCCGAGGGTGCCGGCCAGGGCCTCCGGGTCGGTGCAGTGCACGGCCACGAGTTCGGCCCCCACCCGCTGGGCGGCCGAGGCGTCGAAGGCGCGGGCGTGCAGGGCCTCGGTGAGGGTGCGGGTGAGCGGCACGAGATGCCGTTCGAACTCGGGGCGGGTCAGGGAGGTCGCGGTGACCGGGAAGATCGCCCGGCCCCAGATGGTCGCGAAGCGCGCGATCCGGTCCTCCAGGCCGCCTTTCGGGGACGCCCCGGGGGCGGCGGCTCCCGAGCCGGCCGCCCTCGTTCCGGCCGATCTCGAACCGGCCCCGTCCGGGGTCACGGCCGCGGGAGGCTCCGCCGGCTCGCCGGCGGGCATGCCGGACGCGGTCGCGGACGCACCGGGCTCGGGGACCGGCGCGCCCGGCTGCCGCGGGGCCGACATCTGTACGGGAAGTCTCACGTCTTGCGCCCCACACCGCCGAAGCCCGAGAAGGCGTACGGGTCCTCGGGCACCTCGCCCTCCGTGTCGCCTTCGACGCGGTCCGGCCGCCAGTCGGGCATGGAGACCAGGCCCGGCTCCACCATCTCGAACCCGTCGAAGAAGGCGCGGATCCGCTCGCCGCTGCGCATGACGAGCGGGTTGCGGATGTCCCGGTACACGCCGACGGCCCCGCCGGCCACCTCCTCCGCGACCGGGATCCCCTCGAACGAGGCGTGCGTGAGGATCAGCAGGCTGCCGGGGGCCAGCGCGTCCCGCAGTTCGGCCACGGCTTCGTACGGCTCGTCCGCGTCCTCCAGGAAGTGCAGGACGGCGACGAGGAGCAGTGCCACGGGCCGGTCGAGGTCGAGCAGTCGCGCGACTTCGGGCGCGGCCAGGATGTCCTTGGGCTTGCGCAGGTCGGCGGTGACGACGTCCGTCTGCCGGTCGTCCCCGAGGACGGCCCGGCTGTGCGCCACGGCCACGGGGTCGTGGTCCACGTAGACCACGCGCGCCTCCGGGCTGGCGGCCCGGGCGATCTCGTGGACATTGCCGAAGGTGGGGATGCCGGAACCGATGTCGAGGAACTGGGTGACGCCCTCGGCGACCGCGTGGCGGACGGTGCGGCGCATGAATGCCCGGTTCGCCTGCATGATCTTGGGCAGGCCCGGGATGAATTCCATGGCCCGGCGGGCGGCCTCGCGGTCGACCTCGAAATTGTGGGAGCCGCCCAGGTAGTAATCGTAGATACGGGACACACTGGGCACCGATATGTCGATGCCCGGCGGGGCCCAGGCGGGGCGCTCCATCGGATCTCCAAGCCTTGTTCCGCGGCGGCCCCTCCGGGGACCGGACTCTGTCCGAGCCGAATGTACTGATCATTGGCCAACACGGCGAGCAAAAGCGGAAATTGGCGATCCGTTCTTCGTCACACACCAAAGTCACGTGCCGGACGGCACCCACTGGGTGATCGATACCGACAAATCCCCTATGGGAATTGACCGGTCCGCGATCCGACACGGTCGATGATTGGCTCAAACCTCCCGGGTCGATGCTCCACCCGTTCAGGCGAACCGGGGACGGGGCCGGGCGTACGGGGGCACGCCCGGCCCCATGATCCCCGGGTGAACAAAGCCTTAGCCAGGCGCACGCTCGCGGTCCCGGCACTGCTGTGGGCGGCGTTGTCCTGCGCGTCCATCACGCCCGCCGTGGCCGATAGCTGCGCCTACGCCACGACCGGGAGCGGCTCCGCCGCGGGTGTGACCACGGCGGTCGCGGTGGCCGGCGGCAGCGGCCGCGGAGCTGGCCCGGGTGGCGGACATCACGCCGACCAGGGCGGCGACCGGGACGACAAGGGGCGCGGCAACGGTCACGAAAAGGGCCGTGGCAAGGGCCACCACGGCGGGCACCACTGCCCGCCCCCGCCTCCCCCGCCGTGTCCGCCGAAGCCCACGCCGACGCCCAAGCCCACCCCGCCGCCAAAGCCCACGCCGAAGCCCACGCCGCCCAAACCCGCGCCGCCGCCTCCCCAGCCGGCCCCGCCGCCCGAACCCGCGCCGCCTCCGGCCCCGAAGCCCGCGCCGAAGCCGGTGGCGAAACCGGTCCCGCCCGAGCCGCCCCCGCCGGCGCCGGTCGTCAAGGCGCCCGTGCCCGTGGCGGCCAAACCGGTGGCCCGACCGGCGTACCGCGCTCAGGCCCGCAAACCGGCGGAGCACCACATCTCCCCGGTGACCTTCACCTTGATGACCGCGGCTCCCGCGGTGCTCGCGATCGTCGCGCTGCGCCCCCGGTAGCCCTTACCCCGTGACCCATCAGGAGTCATCTTGTCGGAATGGCTCGTCCTGTCCCTCGCGATGGCAGCGGCCTGCGCCGTGGTGCTGTCCATCACCTTCTTCAACCACCGCAGGATCGGCGACGACGACGATCCGAACGAGACCCCGGACGTCATCGAGTACATGACGATGATGATCGGGGTGATCTACGCCATCGTCCTCGGTCTGGCGATCGCCGGCGTCTGGGAGGGTCGCGGGGCCGCCCAGGAGTACGTCCGCCAGGAGGCCCAGGCCCTCCACGAGGTCAGCGTCCGCTCCGAGGTCTACCCGCCCGAGGTGCGCAAGCAGATCCGCGCCGACGTCGACGCGTACGTGACCTACGTGGTCGACACGGAGTGGAAGGCCATGGCCGAGCGCGGCGAGATCACCGACCGCGGCGGGGAGTTGCTGGAACGTATCCGCCGGGACGTCACCGACTACGAGCCGAAGACCGACCACGAGGGGCAGGCGTACCAGCCGCTGGTCGACCAGGTCGCGCTGGCCGACGACGCCCGCAGCTCGCGCGGGGACAGCGCCGGGGCCACCATGCCGGGGGTGGTGTGGTTCGGGCTGATCGCGGGGGCGCTGGTGACGGTGGGGCTGATCTTCACCCTGCAGATCCGGCGGTCGTTCCGCGAACTGCTGCTGGCGGGCCTGTTCAGCGCGCTCATCGCCTTCCTGCTCTTCCTCATCTGGGACTTCGACGCGCCCTTCGGACGGGGCGTCGCGGCCACCGCCGAACCGTTCCTGACGCAGTTCTCCCATCTGGGGCTGGGCGGCTGAGGCCCGGCCGGATCCCGCACGCCCACCCTCAAACCGGGGACGGTCCTTCCGTCCCCGGTTCGGCGTAGGGGCATGCCCCATTCGCCCGTTCCTGATCGCGGGGCACCGCACCCGGACCTAGCGTGTCGAACATCGAGGCGCACGACCCCCCACGTGCGGAAACCGTTCCGCGGCTGCTCCTCGGGGATCCGGAGAATCAACCATGGGTGCGATACGTACCTCCGCGACAGCCCTGCTGAGCGCCGGCGCCACGGGCGCCGTACTCGCGCTCGGCGCGCTCGCCGCGCCCGCCGCCACGGCGGCCGAGGGTCGGCAGGTCACTTCGTTCGGCTTCACCATCACCCCGTCGACGGTCGCCCCCGGCGGCCAGACGGTGCTCTCCGTCACCGGCTGCAACGCCGCCTACGCCACCGCCTCGTCGGGGGTCTTCGACACCGTCAGCATCGCGCGCGGCCAGACCGCACGGGTCACGGTGGACCGGGACGCCCGGCCCGGGGCCCTGTACTCGGTCTCCTTCACCTGCAACGGGGAGACGGGCTCGGCCGATCTGACGATCTCCGGCGGTTCGACCAGACCGACCACGAGTTCCACGCGGACGGCGACCACTCCCGCCCGCGGAGTCGTCGGCGCCGTCCGCGGCGGCCTCGGCGGCAGTGTCGCCGGCATGGATCCCCTGGAGCTCGGGGCGGGCGCGGGCCTGCTGCTGGCCGCCGCGGGCGGGACGGCGTTCGCCCTGCGCCGACGCCGGTCCGGCCGGGGTCATTGAAGACCGCGGTCGGGTGAAGACCCCTCCCCATCGCCGGTCGCCCCGGGCCCTGGCCCGGACCCGGGGCGACCGGCGATGGGGACGACCGGGGAGGTTGGCCGGTCAGGCCCGGCCGCGGAGCGAGGGACGGCGACGGCGCACCACGTGGGCGCCCGCACCGAGCGCCGCGGCGCCGACGAGGCCCGCGCCGATGGCGGTCTCGGCGGTGGACGGCCCGATGGAGCCGCCGAGGCCGCCCTGCGAGGGCCGCCCCTCCAGGATGTTGAAGCGGTGCGTGGCGACCAGGCTGTTGTCGTTGCACCGGACCGACAGCGTGTGGGGGCCCGGTGAGGCGTGGTTGAAGATCCGGACGGTGGCGAACCCGATCGAGCCGTCGGACAGACGGGCCTCGGGAAAGTTCCCGGGCGAGGTGACGACGCCGCCGCGGTGGCAACCCGAGGCACTCACCTGCATCGTGGCGCCCTGGTGCACGGAGTACGGGTTGACCGAGATGTTGCTGGGGCCCCCGCCGCCACCCGCCGGAGAGTTGGCAAAGGCGAACGGGGTACTGAGGCCGATCGCGGCGCAGGCCGCCGCCGTCACGGTGAGAGCGCGGAAAGCACGCATGGTGGAACCTCCAGCGGGAAGCGCCCCGGAGCGTCGGCCCCGGATGATCGACGAGAACGCCTCCCTGATCGAACCCTCGGGTCGGCCCGCAATCTCCGCATTTCCGCCTTTGGGCCGCCCGGTTGAGCGACACGCCGAAGCGCAAACGCCGTAGCTGACGGATCCGCAGGTCACGACCCGTCAGGCATTTATGTGACGATTACCTGGATGGACGCACCCCTTCCGGCCCCTTCCGGGCCGCGCCACCCGTTCGCCCTTCACCGATCGCCGTCCCGCCGACCCGGCCTTAGCGTGCGTGAAGTAGGGCGTACAGGGGTGGGACAGGAACGCGGGTCGGGACCCCCGCGTCGGGAAGGGAGAACGATGGGCGAGGACGAGACAGGGCAGTCGCGCAAACGCTCACCGTGGGGCGTACTCGCCCTCGTCATGCTCACCGGCCTCGCCATGGTGCGCAACGGTGTGGACATGGGCGGCGGGCCACCGCAGCCCACCGCGGCCTCGGCCGTCGCGGTGACGGCCGATCAGCTGCCGGCGAACCCGCCGACACCGCAGGCGGACATGGAGGTGCTGGAGCACTCGTCGGTCCAGCGCATCCGCATTCCCACGATCAACGTGGACGCGCCGGTGATGACGGTCGGGCTGGACGCGGAGGGCTGGATCGACGCCCCGCCGCCGCAGGACCGCAATCTGGCCGGCTGGTACCTCAACGGCATCTCGCCGGGGCAGCGCGGCTCGGCGGTGATCGTGGGTCACGTGGACAACGCGCAGGGCCCGGCCGTCTTCTACGGTCTGGGTTCGGTCAAGCCGGGCAACCACATCGAGGTGGAGCGCTACGACGGGCGCACCGCGGTGTTCGAGGTGTACGGCGTGGAGGTGTTCTCGAAGGACCAGTTCCCAGGAGCCCGGGTGTACGGGGACACCGGACACCCGGAACTCCGGGTGATCACGTGCGGCGGCTCCTACTCCAAGGCGCAGGGCTACGACGGCAACGTCGTGGTCTTCGCCCGCATGGTGGAGGCCCGCTGAGCCGGGCCGGAACACGCGGGCCCGGATCGAGCCGGGCCGCAACGATCCGGCCCGGATCCCGCCGGGCCGGGCCCGATCCGGCCCGGCTCAGCGGGGCGGCAGCACCGGCAGGGTCATCCGGTAGCCCCTGGCGAGCAGTTGGGGCAGGTACGAGTTGATGGCCTGGACGCTCTGCGACCTGTTGCCGCCGGCGTCGTGGGACAGCACGATCACGCCGGGCGCGGCCCCGCGCAGGACCCGGGAGACGATGGTCGTGGTCCCTGGCTCCTTCCAGTCGAGAGTGTCGACCGTCCAGGCCAGCGGCTCCATGCCCAGTTCGGACCCGATCTCGAAGGCGGCGCGGTTCCAGGCCCCGTAGGGCGCCCGGAACCAGAGCGGGGCCTCGCCGACGGCCTTCTGCACGACCTCGCTCGTGCGGCCGATCTCCGAGGCCAGGGCGGGCCGGCCGAGCGTGGGAATGAGCGGATGGGTCCAGGTGTGGTTGCCGATGACGTGGCCCTCGTCGGCCATCCGGCGCAGCAGGTCCCGGTTGTCGGTGGCCATCTCCCCGCAGACGAAGAACATGGCGCGGACGCCGTACCGGGCCAGGGTGTCGAGGATGGCCGGGGTGTAGCGGGGGTCGGGGCCGTCGTCGAAGGTGAGCACCATGCCGTTCGACGTGGCGCTTCCCCCCGGGAGTTCGAGGATGGGCCGGGTGCGCACGGCGGGTTTGGCGGCCGGCGGTCGGACGGGGGCCTCGGCGGTCATGGGGCGCAGCCGGTAGGACTTCTCGGCCAGTTCCTGGGCCCGCATGCCGGGCGGCCCCGCCGCGGCCGGGTGCGGGCCGGGTCCGGCGAGCGGGGCGGGGGCGCCCGGTCCGGAACCCGGTCCGGTCCCGGCGCCCGGGGCGCCGGTTTCGCCGTTCCCGGTGAGCAGTCCGGACGCGGCGGCGACTCCGAGGAAGACGGCGGTGCGCAGGAGCGCGCGACGCCCTACTGTCGGCTCGTCATTTTTCATTACTACTACGTATCAACGACTCCGTCGCAGAAGTCGAGAGGCGCGGACGCGCCCCGTTCCCGCCACCCGATCAGCCGTGCCGCACCAGGGGGAACGGGAGCGTCTCGCGGATCGTCAGGCCCGTCAGGAACATGACGAGGCGGTCCACTCCGATGCCCAGACCGCCGGTCGGCGGCATCGCGTACTCCAGTGCGTCCAGGAAGTCGTTGTCGAGTTCCATGGCCTCCGGATCGCCGCCCGCCGCGAGCAGGGACTGGGCGGTGAGCCGGCGCCGCTGCTCGACGGGGTCGGTCAGCTCCGAGTAGGCGGTGCCCAGTTCGGTGCCGAAGGCGACGAGGTCCCACCGTTCCGCGAGCCTCGGGTCCTTGCGGTGCTGCCGGGTGAGCGGCGAGACGTCGGTCGGGAAGTCCTTGTAGAAGGTCGGAAGCTTCGTCCGCTCCTCCACGAGCCGCTCGTACATCTCCAGCACGACGTCCCCGCGGGTGTCCTCCGGGGCGTGGGGTACGCCCGCCCGGTCGCACAGCCCGCGCAGGACGTGCTCCTCGGTGTCGGCGTCGACCTCCTCGCCCAGTGCGTCGCTGATGGCCCCGTACATGGTCTTGACCGGCCAGGGTCCCGAGATGTCGTGGACGACGAGCTTGCCGTCGGGGCCCGCCTTGTGGGCGATGGGCGAGCCGAAGGCGGCGGTGGCGGCGCCCTGGATCAGCTCGCGGGTGAGGTCGAGCATCACGTCGTAGTCGGCGAAGGCCTGGTACGCCTCCAGCATCGTGAACTCGGGGTTGTGCTTGTAGGAGACGCCCTCGTTGCGGAAGGTGCGGCCCATCTCGAAGACCTTCTCCATGCCGCCCACGCAGAGCCGCTTCAGGTACAGCTCGGGGGCGATGCGCAGGTAGAGGTCGAGGTCGTAGGCGTTGATGTGGGTGCGGAAGGGCCGGGCGTTGGCCCCGCCGTGGATCTGCTGGAGCATCGGGGTCTCGACCTCCAGGTAGCCGCGGTCGAGCAGTCCCTGCCGCAGCGCCTGGACGGCGGTGGAGCGGGCCCGTACGACGTCGCGCGCCGCGGGGCTCGCGACGAGGTCGAGGTAGCGGCGCCGGACGCGGGCCTCCGGGTCGGCGAGGCCCTTGCGCTTGTCGGGCAGGGGGCGCAGGCACTTGCCCGTGAGCTGCCAGGAGTCGACGAGGAGGGAGAGCTCGCCGCTCTTGCTGGCGGCCGCCTCGCCGCTGACGACGACGTGGTCGCCGAAGTCGACCTGGGAGGTGAAGGAGTCCAGTGCGTCGGCCCCGGTCTCGTCACGGGTGAACATCAGTTGCACGTCCCCGGACCAGTCGCGCAGGACGGCGAAGACCACTCCGCCCAGATCCCGTACGACCATCACGCGCCCGGCGAGCGTGGCCCGTTCTCCGGTGCGGGCGCCGGCCGGAGGGCCGGGGTGCGCGGCTTTCAGCTGGGCCACCGTGTGCGTACGGGGCCTGATGCCGACGGGGTACGGGTCGGTGCCGGATTCCCGGATGCGGTCCAGCTTGGCGTGCCGTACGCGGACCTGCTCGGGCAGCCGCTCGCCCGCCGCGGCGCGGTCGGCCTCCTCCCCCACCGCCTCCAGTCCGAGGGAGTCGATGGGGGGCAGCCCCTCGGTGGTGGCGGGGGCGGTCAGGCCCCGGTGATGGGCGTTGCCCCACAGGGTGCGCATGCTGGGTACGGAGACGAAGCCCTCGGCGATGCCGGAGGCGAGGCTGACGCGGGCGAGCGAGCCGGCGTCCTGGTAGCAGAGGAAGCGCGGGTACCACTCGGGTCCGTACTTGACGTTCGAGCGGTACAGGGCCTCCAGCTGCCACCAGCGGGAGAAGAAGAGCAGCAGCCTGCGCCACATCTTCAGCACGGGGCCGGCGCCGATCCGGCCGCCCTCCTCGAAGGCGGAACGGAAGACCGCGAAGTTGAGGGAGATCCTGCGCACGCCGAGGCCGGGGGCGGCGGCGCACAACTCGGCGACCATGAACTCCATGACCCCGTTGGGGGCGGAGCGGTCGCGACGCATCAGGTCGAGGGAGATGCCGTCCCTGCCCCAGGGGACGAAGGAGAGCAGGGCGATCAGCTCGCCCTTGGCGTCGAAGGCCTCCACGAGCAGGCAGTCCCCGTCGGCCGGGTCGCCGAGCCGGTCCAGGGCCATCGAGAAGCCGCGCTCGGTCTCGGTGTCCCGCCAGCGGTCGGCCCGGTCGACGATGGTGTGCATCTCCTCCTCGGAGAGGGCGGAGTGGCGGCGGATGACGGTGGAGGCGCCGGCGCGCTTGACGCGGTTGACGGCCTGGCGGGTGACGCGCATGTCGCGGCCGTCGAGGTCGAAGTGCGCGACGTGCAGGATGGCCTCGTCGCCGAGTTGGAGGGCGCTGAGACCGGAGCGGGCGTAGGCGTTGGCGCCGTCCTCGGAGGCACCCATGACGGCGGGCTGCCAGCCGTAGCGGCGGGCCACGGCCAGCCAGGCGTCGATGGCGGGGCTCCAGGCGGCGGGGTCGCCGACGGGGTCGCCGCTGGCCAGGGCGACCCCGGCCTCGACGCGGTAGGTGACCCCGGCCCTGCCGTTGGGGGCGAAGACGACGGCCTTGTCGCGCCGGGTGGCGAAGTAGCCGAGGGAGTCGCCCCGCCCGTAGGCGCCCAGCAGCGCGCGGATGCGCGGCTCCTCGTCGCCGTGCAGGGCGGCGGTCAGGCGCTGGGAGCGGAAGAGGGTGGCGGCCGCGTTCAGCAGGGCGAGGGCGCCGAAGAGGCCGAGCAGGAAGTACAGCGGTCGGGGCGGACGGCCGTCGAACTGCCGGTCGGAGAAGAGGCCGCCGAAGACCTGACGGGCGGCCCAGTCCAGCCGTTCTCCCTTGGGCAGGGTGCCGGGGAAGAGGACGACGAGCCCCCAGCCGACCAGTACGGCGGCGAGCAGCCCGAGCCCTAGCACGAGCAGGGCCCGCCACAGGGCGCCGGGCCGGGAGGCCGCGTAGAACTCCCGGCGGGCCGCGATCAGCACGGCCATGGCGGCGACGCCGACGGCCATCGAAGGGACGCCGATCCAGTAGTCGCCCGCGGCGATGATCAGCACGTCGACGAGGACCAGCAGGGCCAAATAGGTGATGACGATCCACCAGGCGACCTTCTTGCGCATGCCCAGGGCGGCGGCGAGGAGGAAGAGGAAGACCGCGTAGGCGAGGTTCGCGCTGACCGGGACGACGATGAGGTCGAGGAAGCGCACGACGTGCCGCAGGAGCCGCCGCAGCGTCGGGGAGAGGGCGAGCAGCGCGCACAGCAGGCCGAGCGTCCCGAAGAACGCTCCGAATGCGTCGGGCACCCGGTTCAGGAAGCGGTTCCGGGTCCCGCGCGTCTCCTCCACGGTGGCACTCATGGTTCGCACTGTAGGGAGGGCGGCGTCCGTGCGCGCGCCGAGCGGGATAGCGTGGGGAGGGTGACGGAGCACGTGAACACGGCATTCGAACGCGGTACCGACGGCCCGAAGGTGATCCTGGCCGGGGTCGACGGCTCGGAGTCCTCGCTGCGGGCCGCGGCCTACGCGGCGGGGCTGGCCAGACGACAGAACGCACTGCTGGCGCTGGTGTACGTACAGCCCGTGATGGCGGCCGGGGTGTCACTGGGCGCGCCGGTGGCGGAGACGACCGAGGAGATCGCGGAGGGCCTGGTCGCCGAGATCCGGGAATCAGCGGAGCGGCTCAAGGGCATCTACGAGGTGCGCTGGGAGTTCCACACCTTCCGCGGCGACCCCTACGCGGGTCTGGTGAGCGCGGCGGAGGAGCTGACGGCGGACGCGGTGGTGGTCGGCGCCTCCGAGCAGGCGGGCCACCGGATCGTCGGCTCGGTGGCGGTCCGCCTCGTCAAGGCGGGGCGCTGGCCGGTGACGGTGGTTCCCTAGGGCCTGTCGTCAAACTCCTGTCGTCGCCCGGAGGGCGGCCCCGCGGCGTCTGGTGCGTGCTCTCGGTGCGCCGGGCGGAAGCCCGCGTACT
>NZ_JBIAUK010000030.1:0-102146 GCF_042892775.1 Streptomyces sp. NPDC001717
CGCGCGCGCGCGGGGCGCCCGGGGGGGGGGGTGGCCGCCCCCCCCCCCCTGCGCGCCCCCGGGGGGGGGCCGGCGGGGCCGGGCGCGCGCCGGGGCCCCCCCCCCCCCCCCCCGCGTCGCGGACGGATCCTCACTCGATCTCGTGCGTCCAGCTCGTGCACAGGGCCCAGATGATGAACACGTCGACCGCGATGATGATGATCGACCACCAGGGCTGGTACGGGAGCCACATGAAGTTGGCGATGACGCTCAGGCCCGCGAGGCCGATGCCCGCGCCGCGGGCGACGTTCGATCCCGCGAACAGGCCCAGTCCGGTGAGGACGAGGAGGATGCCGATGATGAGGTGGATCCATCCCCATGCCGTCAGGTCGAATTCGAAGACGTAGTTGCCGATGCGCGCGTACACGTCGTCATTGGCAATGGCTCCGATGCCCTGCAGGATCCCGAGGCAGCCGGTGACGAGGAGGAGGACCGCGGCGAATACCGTGCCTCCCCTCCCGGCGCCGTCGCCTGGATCTCCGCTGTACAGCGGCGTGCTGCCCGGCGCAGGGCCGGTGTTCCAGTTCCCCCCGGTCGGAGTCGGCTGACCCATGGAACTCACCTCACAGTTGGCGGTAGTGCGCCGGACCGTTCTTCTCCTCGTCAACGGTCGCCCGACGGACCGCTCCGGGTGATCACCCGGAGCGGGTGGTCTTCGGTTCAGACGGGCAGCTGGCGCATTTCGAGCACCCGCAGACCCAGGGACCGGAAGCGGGTGAGGAGTCCGTACAGGTGGGCCTCGTCCGCGACGGTGCCGAGGAACAGCGTCTGTTCCCGGACGGGGATCCTGTCGAGCTCGGGGAAGTTCGCGGCGAGTGTCTCCGGCACCACGCCCGAGATGCGGAATTCGTAGCGCATGGGGCACACCCACTTCTCTCGAACGGCTGACACCCGGCTCCACAACGGCCTCACCTGCCATCCTGTGCCTCCGCGCAGCGGCACGGCATCCCCCGGTGCGGGCGAGAAGCCTCAGAGCAGGCCGAGGTCCTGGGCGCGGTGGACGGCCTCGCTGCGGCGGGTGACGGAGAGTTTGCGGTAGACGCTCTTGAGGTGGGTCTTGACGGTGTTGGCCGACACGAACAGCTCGGCCGCGATCTCCGCGGTCGACAGCATCCGGGCGGCCTGCCGCAGCACCTCGGTCTCCCGCGGGCTCAGCGGCTCCAGCAGGAGCGGCCCGCCGGCCGGGGAGGCGCCCGCGTGCGCCGGGCTCCGCGAGAGCAGCCAGCCGTGGACCCGTGCCGGCTCCGGGTCCTGGCGCAGGACGCGGCGCACCCAGGGACCGCTCTCGGCGAAGATCCGCCGCAGTTCCTCGGGCCGGGCGAGCCCCAGCGCCTCGGCGAGCCGTCGGTGCGCCTCCTCGACCGCCCCGTCCGCGGCGGCGGCCTCCGCACGGAGCAGGCAGGCCCGGGCCCGTACCGGCGCCCTGAGGGCGTCGCCCGCCGGGAGGTCCGCCAGCGCCTCCGTGGCCTCGTCGGCCCGTCCGGCCGCGAGCAGCGCCCGGGCGCGGGCCACCGCGTGTTCGGGCCGGTCGGCGGCCGCGGCGTCGACACCGTCCAGGGCCGCGAGTGCGGCCGCGGCGTCACCGTGGGCCAGGTGGACGGCCGATTCGGCCGCGGCCAGTTCCGCCAGCGCCCACACCTGCGGCCGCGGCGGGGCCCCGGCCGTGCCCGCCGCGTGCAGGGCCCCGATGGCGGCGCGTCCGTCGCCCTCGGACGCCGCGATTCGGGCCCCGATGACGGCGGCTTCGACCGCGGCCACGCGCTCCGGCCGGGGCCCGGCCGCGGCCGTCGCCAGGTCGAGGTGGTCTCGGGCGGCCGCGATGTCGTCGTGCTCGGTGGCGACGCCCGCGAGGACGAGGTGGGCGACGCCGGTCCGCCGCTCGGGCGGCAGCGCGGACTGCTCGGCGACGGCGAGCGCCGCGCGGGCGTGCTCGGCCGCCTGCCGCAGCCGGCCGCCCCTCAGCTCGGTCAGGGCCAGCGAACCGAGCGCGTCGCAGAGCGGGTACTCCGTCCCCGGTGCCCCGCAGGCGTCGACGGCGGCGGTGAGGACGGTCTCGGCGCGCTCCAGGCGCCCCGCCCCGAGCTCGGCCGCGCCCAGGCCCGCCAGCATCAGCGCGCGGATCTCGGGGCGTTCGGCGAGCAGCGGCCCGGGCAGCTCGCCGAGCAGGTGGTCGGCGTCGGCCGCCGCCCGTTCGGTGGCCGCCAGGTCGTCGGCGAGCCGTCCCGCGAGCACACCGACGAAGGCGCGGGTGAGCCTGGCCTCGGGGCCTGATTCGACGGTGAGGTAGGCGTCCGCGCGCCGCAGCCCCGCCTCGCACCCGGAGAGGTCCTGGTCGGGGAGCCGGCAGGCCGCCGCGACCAGTGCGGGCGCCGCGCCCGGCGTACCGGCCGGCATCTCGGCGAAGACCCGGCCCAGCTGGTCGGCCTCCAGACCGGTGAAGAGCCGTCCGATCGCCAGGGTGTCGACGAGTTGCCCGGAGGCGAACTGCCAGTCCCCGCAGGCCGCGGCCTGGGCCACGGCCTCCGGGAGGCGCCCGGTCCGGGCGAACCAGCGCGCCGCCCGCCCGCGCAGCTGGGGTTCGAGGCCCGGCCGGCGTTCCCGCAGGTGGGCGCGGAGGACTTCGGCGAACAGGGGGTGCAGCCGGTACCAGGCCGAGGTCTCGGTGCGTTCCAGGAAGGCGTTGTCGCGGGCCAGTCCGGCGAGGGTCCGGGCGGCGTCGTCCCGGCCGGTCAGCGTGTCCGCGAGGTCGGGGTGGACGCGGTCCGTGACGCAGGCGCGCAGCAGCAGGTCCTGTGCGGGCCCCGGTTGGGCGTCGAGCACTTCACGCAGGAGGTAGTCGGCGATGGTGGTGCGGTCCGCGGCGAACTGGCGCAGGAACGCCTCGGGGTCGGCGCTGCTCTGCATCGCGAGCGCGCACAGGCGCACTCCCGCCGCCCAGCCCTCGGTCCGCTCCATCAGCAGCCCGATCCCCGCGTCAGAGACCGCCAGCCCGTGCTCGCGCAGCAGGGCCTCGGCGTCCTCGTCGGTGAACCTGAGGTCGTCGTACCGTATCTCCGCGATCTCGCCCGCCGCGCGGTAGCGGTGCAGGGGCAGCAGGGGGTCGGTCCGGCTGGTGAGGACGATGCGCAGTCCTTCGGCGGCGTGCCGCAGTACGAAGTCCAGGCCCTCGGTGACGTCGGGCGCCTCGGCCGTGTCGAACTGGTCGAGGACGAGGACGGCGGGCCGTTCGGACCCGGCCAGTGCCTCCGCCAGGCGCACGAGGAACGACCGGGTGACCCCCTCGGCGCGGGTGGGCCGGCCCACTCCGGCGGGCAGTACGGCCCCGCTGCGGTCGAGGGCCTCCAGGACGTACGCCCAGAAGGCACCTGGAGCGTCGCCCGGCTCCACGGTCAGCCATGCGGTGGGGCCGGGCACCGTGCCCTCGGCGACCCAGTGGGCGGCGAGGACGGTCTTGCCGGAGCCGGCCGGGCCGTTGACGAGGGTGAGCGGCCCCTCCACTCCGGCCGTCAGGCGCTTGAGCAGTCCGCTGCGGTGGACGAGGTGCTTCGGCACGGCCGGCACGGTGAACCTGACGGTGAGCATGGGGTCACCGGTCGTCGCCGGGATCCCTGGCACCGGAGGTACGGCCTGTGATCGTCCCACGCCTCCACTGAAGCCGGGATCGGTGGTGATCACCAGTCGGGTCACCTGGCGGGGGTGATGCGCGGCCCGCGGCGCCCTCGGCACCGGACTCCCGGTCCCTCCCGCCGGACGCCCCGGGCTTCACCCCCGCGGGGTGAGGCGGCCTCCCCGCCCCGCGCCACATTCTTGGAGCAGTCCCGGTGCGGGCACCACGATCGACGGGAGAACCGCATGAACGGCGCGACGCTGTACCTGGCCTACGACTATCCGGTGCTGGGCGTGTTCTGGAGCACCCTGATCATCTTCATCTGGATCCTGTGGTTCATGCTGCTCTTCCGGATCATCGGGGACATCTTCCGCGACGATGACCTGGGCGGCTGGGGCAAGACCGGATGGACCGTGTTCGTCGTCTTCCTGCCCTTCCTCGGCGTCTTCGTCTACCTGATCGCCCGCGGGCGCGGCATGGGCATGCGCGAGATGCAACGGGCCCAGCAGCACGAAGCGGCCTTCCGCTCCTACGTGCGCGAGAGCGCCGGGACCCCGACCAGCCATGCCGAGGAGCTGTCCAAGCTCGCCGACCTCAAGAACCGCGGCGACATCACCGCCGCCGAGTACGAGCAGGCCAAGGCGAAGGTCCTCGCGAACTGAGGGCCGCCGCCGGGGACGCACGGAGCAGTACGCTCAAGCTTGTGAGGAAGGACATCGGACATGGAAGTGGGACCTGTCGAGTACGTGGTCATCGCCTTCCCGGGGAACCGGTTCAGCGGTGAGATCGCCCCGGAGCTGAAGGCGCTCGTGGCGAGCGGCACGGTGCGGATCCTCGACCTCACCTTCGTCAAGAAGGACGCGGACGGAGCGGTCACCTACATCGAACTCGACGCGCTGGAGCCCGACGAAGCCTCGGTGTTCGACGACATCGAAGGCGAGATCGGCGGCCTGTTCAGCCACGAGGACCTCGAACTGATCGCCGAGGACCTCGTACCGAACTCCGCGGCGGCGATGCTGGTCTGGGAGAACACCTGGGCGGCCGGCATCACGAGTGCCATCCGCAGGGCCGGCGGTGAACTCGTGGCACACGAGCGCATTCCGGCGGCCGTGGTCGAGAAGGCCTACGAGAACGCAGCATGAGGGAAGGGTGAGGACCATGCTAGGACGTCGCCTCGCGCGAGGAGGACGACCGGGGATCGTCGGTGTCGCCGCGCGCACCGCCGTGGTCGCCGGCACCGCGACGGCCGTGTCCGGCCGTGTCGCCCGGCACCAGGCCGAGCGGGCCGCCGCTCAGCAGGTCGTCGAACAGCCCGAGTACGCCGCCCCACCGGCCGCCCCGCCGGCCGCCGCACCGGGCGGGATGACCGACGAGACGCTCGACGCTCTGGAGCGCCTGGGCAAGCTGCACGAACAGGGCGTGCTCACGGACACGGAGTTCGCCGTCCAGAAGGACCGCCTCCTGCGGGGCTGACCCACCTCGGCGGCACCGGTCACGGTCGGTGGCCGGTGCCGTCCCGCATGAACGGCCGGCGTGGGGGCACCCGCTCCGTATGCCCCCGCGCCGAACAGCGGCGCGGGATGCGTCATCGGAGGTGGGTCATGGCTCCCCGGGACGTCGTCGAGGTCATCCTCGAGGACCACCGCACGATGGAGGACCTGTTCCGCCGGATGCGGAGCGTCGAGGCCGACCGTGCGGGGGCACTGGAGAAGTTCTCCTCCCTGCTCATCGCACACGGCGAGGCGGAGGAAGCCGAGGTCTACGGAGCGCTCAAACGCTTCCGGGGCGTCGACGACGAGGAGGTCGAGCACGGCGAGGAGGAACACGCCGAGGGCAACGAGGCGCTCCTGGCCCTGCTGGAGGTGGACGACGTCGGCTCCGAGGAGTGGGACGAGCGGCTGGAGGACCTGGTCCGGGCGGTCTCCCACCACGTGGACGAGGAGGAGCGGACGATCCTCAACGGTGCCAGGGAGAACGTCCCCGACGAACGGCGGGCCGAGCTGGGCGGCGCCTTCCTGCGGGAACGCGAACAGCAGCTGCGGTCCGGCTGCGGCAGCGTCGAGAACGTGCGCCGGATCGTCGGGAAGTGAACGCCCGGTACCGGCCGGGTTCAGGACATCGGGTTGTGCCCGGCCGGTACCGCGTCGCGGGGTGCGACGGGGCCGGGCGCGGTGCCGTCGCCGAAGGGGCGCCCGCCCAGGTCGGCGCGGCCGTGCGGGGTGAGCCAGGCCGCCGGCTCGGGGCCGGCCGGCACGATGCCGGCCGGCACGATGCCGTTGGGGTTGATGTCGTCGTGGACCAGGTGGTAGTGGCGCTTGATGTCCTCGAAGTCGACGGTGTCGCCGAAGCCCGGCGTCTGGAACAGGTCCCGCGCGTACGCCCAGAGCACCGGCATCTCGCTCAGCTTCTGCCGGTTGCACTTGAAGTGACCGTGGTAGACGGCGTCGAAGCGGACGAGCGTGGTGAACAGCCGTACGTCCGCTTCCGTGATGGTGTCGCCCACGAGGTAGCGGGAGCGTTCGAGTCGGGCCGACAGCCGGTCGAGCCGGTCGAAGAGCCGGGTGTACGCCTCCTCGTACGCCTCCTGGGTGCCGGCGAAACCGGCTTCGTAGACCGCGTTGTTGACGTCCCGGAAGACGACGTCGTTCACGTCGTCGATGTGCGCCCGCAGCGCGGGCGGGTAGAGCTCCGGCGCCCGGGGGCGCTGGTACGCCGTCCACTCCAGTGACATGTCGAGCGTGATCCGGGGGAAGTCGTTGGTCACCACCTTCCCGCTCGGGACGTCCACGACGGCCGGCACCGTGATCCCCCGGTCGTAGCCGGGGTCACGCGCGAGGTAGGCCTCCCGGAGCCGGGAGATGCCGAGCACCGGGTCGCGCCCGCCGGGGTCGAGGTCGAAGGTCCAGCTGCGCTCGTCGTGCACCGGTCCGGCGACCGCCATGGGCAGGGCCTCCTCCAGCCCGAGGAGCCGCCGCACGATCGTCGCCCGGCTCGCCCAGGGGCAGGCCCGGCTGACGACCAGGCGGTAGCGGCCGGGCTCCACCCGGTATCCGTCGCCGCCGTCGGCGGTGATCCGGGTGGTGATGTACCGGCTGTCACGGGTGTACCTCTTGCCGCTGCTCACGTAACCATGCCCGGCGCCTACCCGCTCCGGCGCTTCCCACCGCGGCGCGGCCACGGGGTTTCGGAGGTGGGGAAACGGCAAGGCGCCACCTGTGACGCCCGGGTCCCGTACACGCGGGCCTGTCGCCGCGAATGAGCGAGGCCCCATGAACAGTTCCCCCTTCCTCCGGCCGGGCCGGCCCCGCGGGTTCCCTTCCCCGGAAGGCCTCGCTCCGCCGACGCTGACCGAAGGGCCGCTGCCCCGGGACCACACCCAGGCGATCCTGGAGGTCACCAAGCACGTGGCGGTTCTCCTCAAGCAGTCCGGGCAGCCCTTCGCGCTCGCCGGGAGCGTGGCCGCGTTCGCGCACGGAGTGCCCGCCCGCTTCCAGCACGACACGGACTTCTGCGTGCGCCCCGAGGACGCCGAAGCGGTCATCGAGACGCTGGAAGCCGGTGGCATCGTCCTGCGCAGGGCTCCTGAGGACTGGCTGGTCAAGGGCAGCTCCGACGGGGAGGAAATCGACCTGATCTTCGAGCTGGCCCGGAAGCCGGTCAGCACCGAGCTCCTCGACCGGGCTGCCGTGAAGGCCGTGGACTCGGTCCGGATGCCGGTCCTCGCGCCTACCGACCTCATGGACAGCCGGCTGGCCGCCCTGTGCGAGCACTACTGCGACTTCGGCGACCTCCTGCCCATGGCGAGGATGCTGCGGGAGCAGATCGACTGGAACCGGCTCGGCCGAGCCCACCGGGCCGATCCCCTGCCCGACGCCTTCCTGTACCTCCTGGAACGGCTCCGCGTCATCGACCCCCGCGAGGCGACGCCATGACGAACACCGACACCGTCGAATACCGCGTCGAGCGCCTCCGCAGCCGCTTGGCGCGAGAGGACGTGTCCGAGTTGGGCGTCCGCGTCGAAGTCCGCGGAGCGGGGTTGCTGCTCAGCGGGTCCGTCTCCGACCAGGACACCCGCGCGGCCGTCCTGCGGATCGCCGCGGAGGAACTGGCGGGTCTGCACTGGCAGGAGGACCTGACCGTGAACCACGCGGAGCCTCCCTTGCACGCCGAGGAGTTGTCGTGATCCGCGTCGCGGCCGTCGGCGACATCCACCTCGGCCCCGGCAGCGCGGGCATGCTGCGCCCGGCCTTCGACACCCTCGCGGACCGCGCGGACCTGCTGCTGCTCGCGGGGGACCTCACCCGGCACGGCACTCCGGAGGAGGCCCGGGTCGTGGCCCGCGAGGTGTCCGGGCTGCCGCTGCCCGTGGTCGCCGTACTGGGCAACCACGACTACCAGAGCGACCAGCAGGACCTGGTCGCCGCGGAGCTGGCCGGGGAGGGCGTCCGCGTCCTCGAGGGCGAGGGCGTGGCCTTCGACATCGGGGGTACGAGGGTCGGCGTCGCGGGGACCAAGGGATTCTGCGGAGGCTTCGCCGGGCGCAGCGGGAGCGAGTTCGGCGAGCCGGAGATGAAGGCGTTCATCCGCTACACCCGGAGCTGCGCGGAGGCCCTGGGGCGGGCCCTGTGCGAACTGCGCGACGAGGGAAACGAGCTGCTGATCGCCCTCACGCACTTCTCGCCGGTGCCGGACACACTGGCGGGCGAACCGCTGGAGATCTACCCCTTCCTCGGGAGCTATCTGCTCGCGGAGGCCGTGGACGAGGCGGGTGCCGACCTCGCCGTGCACGGGCACGCCCACCTCGGCACGGAACACGGCACCACGGCGGGTGGGGTACGGGTGCGCAACGTCGCCATGCCGGTGATCGACCGCGCCTTCGCGCTCTACTACCTCACGCCCGGCAACGGGCACGGGTAGGCAGCCGGTCGGCCTCCACCCGTTTGAGGACGCGGGTTGAGGGCAGGCGCGGCGTCGAACGTCCGACCGAGACAGACGGCCCCCCGGAGGATTCGATGTCCACCAGCACACTTCTCGCCATAGTCATTCCGGTCGCCGTCGTCGTGATCCTCGCCGGCATCGCCGTGTGGATGTTCCGGCGGCGGCGCCGGCTGCAGGACCGGTTCGGTCCCGAATACGAGCGGACCGTGGAGAGCACGGGAAGCAGGCGCGCGGCCGACACGGAGCTGCACCAGCGCGAGGCCCGGCACGACGACCTCGACATCAGGGAGCTCCCACCCGAGGAGCGGCACCGCTACACCGAGGCCTGGGCGACCGTCCAGCAGCGGTTCGTCGACCGCCCGGAGGGCGCGGTGTCGCAGGCGGACGACCTGATCACCCATGTGATGCGGGACCGCGGCTACCCCACCGACGGCTACGACCAGCAGCTGCGCGAACTGTCCGTCGAACACGGACGCACCCTGGAGCACTACCGCGCGGCGCACGAAGTCAACGAACGCAGTGGCAAGGGGCAGGCAACCACCGAGGAACTGCGCGGGGCCATGGTGCACTACCGCGCGCTCTTCGACGAACTGGTCGGAACGGCGAGGTGACCGGACATGCATGAGGACGAGGAACGGCGCCCGGAGGAACGGGGCCTGACCACGGAGCAGTTCGCCCGATCCGGCGACGAGGAGCGCCCGCTGTACCCGGGCGAGGCGACCGCCGACGACACCCGCGGGGCGGACCGCGGCGAGCAGCGGCAGGAGGCCGACCTCACGGACGCGGAGGAGTCCGCGTACGGGTCCGCGTACGGGGACGAAGGCGCGGCCTCCCCGGACGGGGCGTCCGCCCCCGAAGGGGAGTCCGGACAGGAGGCCCTGCTGCCCGAGCGGGAGGCCGAGGGGTACCGGAACGCCTGGGGCGAGATCCAGGGCCGCTTCGTCGACGATCCGCAGGGCGCGGTACGCGACGCCGACGGCCTGGTCGCCGAGGTCATGCAGACGCTGGCCGGGGTCTTTTCCGAGCACAAGAAGGAACTGGAGAGCCAGTGGCGGCAGGGTGAACAGGTGGCCACCGAGGAACTGCGGCTGGCACTGCAGAAGTACCGGTCGTTCTTCGGCCGGCTGCTGCGGACCTGACGCCACGGGAGAACGCCCCCGCCGGGCCCGGGGGCGTTCTCCTGTGCGCTGGGTGGCCGTCGGCTGCGGTCCGTGTCTCCGCCCGGGATGCGGTTCGGCCGCCCGCACGGGGGCAGGCGCCGGGCATGACGTTCACGCACCCCGCGAAGAAGGGCGACCCGAGGCGGCTCGGTCGCTTCGAGAAGCTGGCCGAACTCGCCTCGAACTTCACGAGCTCCGCCCTTTTCTCGTGCCTGTGCCTCCTGCTGGTGGCGGGGTTCGCCACCGTGCACCTGTTCCACCTGCCGATGGAATGGCAGCACCTCGCCGGTGACGCCATGGGCGCGGTGTCCCTGCTGCTGCTGGCCCTGCTGAAGAACTCCGAGCGACGGGCCGAGCATGCGATCCAGCGCAAGCTGGACGCCATCGCGCACGCCCTCTTGGAGCAGCGGGAAGGCGCGTGGAGTTCGGCCCGCCGTGAGCTGGAGGACGCCATCGGGATCGACGAACAGGAGTAGGAGGCGAGAGTCGCATGGAATGGACGACAGAGCCCGAACCGCAGGGCCCCGCACCCGTGCCCGAGAGCCCGGATCCGGTTCCGCGTGATCCCGGCACCCCGGATCCCGACGAGCGCCCGCCCGGGCCCCCGCACCCGCCCCCCGAACCGTCCCCCAGCGAGCGTCCGGCAGTCCCGGAGCCACCCGACTGACCGCAGGGAGCACCTGATGAGCGAGCGGGAACGAGAGCCGAGGAGCGATGAGGACGCCCGTCGGGCGGCGGACGAGGCCGCGGCGGGCCCTCCGGGAGGCACCGGCACGGATGACGCCGGAGCCGGGGGCCACACCGCCAAGCAACAACGGACCGGGACGGGGCGGGAGGAACAGATCCGCCCTTACTCCGAGGGCGCGGACGACGAGCGCTGAGACCGCGGCCCGTCCCGGCCGCCCCTGCGCCATTCGGCGGGGGTGCGGTGTGGCGGCGGGCCGGGTGCGGGAACAGATCCCGCCGTTCCGCCCCTCGCCGATCCACGCCCGTCGAAAGGTCCCCCCATGCACTTCACGCTTCGTAAGGACCTCGGGCTGCTCGGCCTGCGCCTCGCGGCAGGCGGCGTACTGATCGCGCACGGTACGCAGAAGCTGTTCGGCTGGTTCGGCGGCGGCGGCATCGACGGCACCGCCCGGGCGATGGAGCACATGGGCTTCACTCCGGGCAGGGAGAGCGCCATCGCGGCCGGGCTCGGCGAGGCGGGTGGCGGTGCGCTGCTCGTACTGGGGCTCGCCACCCCGGCGGCGGGCGCCGCGGCGGCCGGCGCCATGGCGGGCGCGGTCTCCGTCCACGCGCCCGCGGGCTTCTTCGCCCAGGGCGGCGGCTTCGAGTATCCCGCCTTCCTCGGCTCCGTCGCCGCCTGCCTCGGCGTCACCGGGCCGGGGCGGCTCTCGCTCGACCACGTCAGCGGGCACAGGCTCGACCGTCCGGCGTTCATCCTGGTGGCTTTCGGTCTCAGCGCGGCGGCCGCGACCGTCGTGGTCAGGCGCCGCATCGCCGCGATGGAACCCGCACCGGGCACGGACGAACCCGCCGCCGGATCCTGAAAACGCGCGCGTGACCCTGTGCCAGGGCGGTGGGCCGCAGCCAAGGCAGTGCCCGCGACCGGGCGGCGGCCCATGGCCAGGGCCGCAGCCGGTGGCCGGAGTGGCGGCCTGGGGCCAAGGCGGGGGCTGTGGCCCGTGGCCCGGGCGGTGGTTCGTGGCCGGGGCGCGGCTCCTGCGCTCGCGCCCCGTACTCTCGGTCTGCCCGCGTCAGGCCCGCTCACACCCCCGCGGCGCCCGTCTTCCCGGCCCGGCCCGCGTCCGGCGGATACGGTGGTGGAATGGAACAGCGGATCAGCCTCGTCACCCTGGGCGTCGCGGACCTCGCCCGCGCCAAGGCGTTCTACGCGGCGCTCGGATGGCGCGGCACCGAGGTCGAGGAGACGGTCTTCCACCAGGCGGGCGGTCTTGCCCTGGTCCTGTGGGACCGGCGGAAACTGGCTGCCGACTGCGGGCTCCCGGAGGCCCCCGCGCCCAGCGGCTTCGGCGGCATCGCCCTCGCGCACAACGTTCGCACGGACGCCGAGGTCGACGCCCTCCTCGACGCCGCCGCGAAGGCCGGCGGCACCGTCACCCGGCCCGCCGCCGTCAACGCGATCGGCTTCTACTCGGGCGTGTTCACCGACCCCGACGGCCACGCCTGGGAGGTCGCCCACAACCCCGGCTTCACCCTGGCCGAGGACGGTTCCCTGGTCCTGCCCGATTTCACGGCGGACGCCTGACGCCCCCCACCAAAATGACGTGCCCCGCGGCGAGTTCGCTCACTAGACTCGCCTCACGCGCTGCCGACAGGGCATCGCGCGCCTCATGCCGAGTGAAGAGAAAGGGGAGCCGAGCCATGTGCGTTCACCGCACCGCCGCCTTCGCTCCCCGGTCCCGGTACGACGTGATCCCGGTGTCTCGGAGCGTGCGGTGCCGGCCGCGCGGCCGTCACCGTATGCCCGTGACGCACAGCTGAGTTCCACTCGGCTCGTATCAGCTCATCCGAGTTCGCCCCGCCCGTAAGGCCTTTCCGGCCGCGCGGACGGGTCCGCGTCCGGGAATCGCGCTGCCCTCTTCCTCGTCATCCGAAAGGCCTCGGGCCATGCGCAGCACCCTTCTCACCGCCGTCCGCAATCTGGGCATCCTCGCCCACGTCGACGCCGGCAAGACCACCATCACCGAACGCGTCCTGTACGCGACCGGCGCCGTCCACAAACGCGGCGAGGTCCACGACGGCACGACCGTCACCGACTTCGACGCCCAGGAACGCGACCGCGGCATCACCATCTTCGCCGCGGCCGTCAGCTGCTCGTGGGGCGGTCATCGCGTCAACCTCATCGACACGCCCGGGCACGTCGACTTCGCCGACGAGGTCGAGCGGTCCCTGCGCGTACTGGACGGGGCCGTCGCGGTGTTCGACGCCGTCGCCGGCGTGGAGCCGCAGAGCGAGTCGGTGTGGCGCCAGGCCGACCGGTACGGAGTGCCGCGGATCGCGTTCGTGAACAAGCTGGACCGGGCGGGCGCCGATCTCGACAGGGCCGTCGCCTCGATCCGGGAGCGGCTCGGCACCGTACCCCTGGTGGTCCAGTTGCCCGTGGGGAGCGAGGACGCCTTCACCGGTGTCGTCGACCTGCTCGCCATGCGCGCGCTGATCTGGAGCGCCGGCTCCGACGCGTACGAGGCCGGTCCCGTCCCGGAGTCGCTGCGGGAGGAGGCCGCGAGGCGTCGCCGGCTGCTGGAGGAATCGGTGGCCGAGCTGCACGCGCAGGCCCTGGAGGAGTTCTGCGCGACGTCGGCCCTGACGGAGCGGACCCTGGTCCGCGCCCTGCGGGAGCTGACGCTGAGCGGGGACGCCGTGGTGGTGCTGTGCGGGTCGGCCTACCGCAACCGCGGGATCGAGCCGCTGCTGGACGCCGTACTGGCGTACCTGCCCTCGCCGGCGGACATGCCGCCGGTCCGGGGGACGGTCGCGGGCGGCGCGGAGGAGGAGCGCGCCCCCGACCCCGCGGAGCCGTTCGCGGCCCTCGCCTTCAAGGTGACGGCCACGGCCACGGGCCGGCTCACCTACGTACGGGTCTACGCGGGCACGTTGCGCAAGGGCGAGTCCGTACTGGATCCGGCGACGGGCCGCACCGAGCGGGTCGGCCGGATCCTGCGGGTGCAGGCCGACCGGCACGAGGAACGGGAGGAGGCGCGTGCGGGCGACATCGTCGCGGTGATCGGGCTGAAGGCGGCCCGGGCGGGCACGACCCTGTGCGCGCCGGGGGCGCCGCTGATCCTGGAACCGCCGTCGGTCGCGGACCCGGTGGTGTCGGTGGCGGTCGAGGCCCGGCGCAGCACCGACACGGGGCGGCTGGCCTCGGCGCTGGCGCGGCTGGTCGAGGAGGATCCCTCGCTGGTGGTGCGCTCGGACCCGGAAACGGGGCAGACGGTGCTGTCGGGGATGGGTGAACTCCATCTGGAGGTGGCGGTGGAGAAGGTCCGCCGCGCCCACCGGGTGGAGATCGAGGTCGGCCGCCCGCAGGTCTCCTACCGGGAGACCGTCGTGCGCGGGGTGACCGGCCTGGTCCACCGGCACGTCAAACAGGAGGGTGGTGCGGGGCAGTTCGCGCACGTCGTCCTCGACGTCGAGCCACTGGAGGAGTCCGTGTTCGAGTTCCGGTCGACGGTCGTCGGCGGGCGGGTGCCGCAGGAGTACGCGCGTGCCGTGGAGGCGGGCTGTCGGGACGCCCTCGCCGCGGGACCACTCGCCGGCCACCCGGTGACGGGCCTTCGGGTCACGCTCACCGACGGGGCGACCCACTCCAAGGACTCCTCGGAGCCGGCGTTCCGCGCGGCGGGCCGGTTCGGCCTGCGCGAGGCGCTGCGCGCGAGCACGATGGAGTTGCTGGAGCCGGTCGCGGAGGTGACGGTGACCGTTCCCGAGGAGTCCGTGGGCGGCGTCCTCGGTGATCTCGCGGCCCGCCGGGGCCGGGTCTCGGCGTCCACCGCCGGGGCCGGGGCCGCCGTGGTCACCGCGGTCGTGCCGCTGGCCGAGCTCTTCGGCTACGCGTCGCGGCTGCGCGGCCGGACCCAGGGCCGGGGCACGTTCACCACCCGGCCGGCCGGTCTGGCGCCGGTTCCGTCCTCGGTCGCCGGGGCGCTGCCGACCCGGTAACCGCCGGCACCACGCCCGGTAGGACCCGCCCGTCCCGCTCCCCGGGACGGGCGGGTCGTGCGGGGGCCCGGGCACTAGGCTGCGGAGCCCGGGATCTTCGTACACAGGCAAGGTGAACATGTTCGAGTCGGCGCAGGACAATCCGTACCCCGACACCCACGTCCTCGGCGAGGGGCCCGAGCCGCATCCGCTGCTGGCGCCCGTGCTCCCCCTGATCGGGCGCTGGCACGGCCGCGGCGAGGGCCAGTACCCGACCCTGGAGAAGGACTTCCGGTACGAGCAGGAGATCGCCTTCAGCCACGACGGCCGGCCCTTCCTGCGCTACGAGGCACGGGCGTGGCTGATCGACGGGGACGGGGCGCCCGTGCGCCCGGCGGGGCGCGAGGCGGGTTGGTGGCGCGTGACGCCCGACGCGGGCCTGGAGGTCGTGCTCGCCCACCCGACCGGCATCGTCGAGACGTACGTCGGGCGGGTGTCCGGCACGGAGATCGAGATCGAGACGAAGGACGTGGCGCTGACCCCGCTGGCCAAGGAGGTCACCGGCACCCGGCGCCACTACGCCCTGCACGAGGGCGGGATGACGGTCACCCACGACATGGCGGCGGTGGGGCAGCCCTTGCAGCACCACCTCACCACCCGGCTGCGCCGGATGCACGGCTGAGATCACCCGGGTGCCCGGCCGGGGCTGCCGGGCGCCGCGCTCCGGCTCTTCCATAGTCGTCGCAGACCGTACGGAAGGTGACGTGACGATGGTGGATCCGGGACGACGGGCCGCGCTGGCGGCGTTTTCGCTGGCGGCGGCCGCAGGACTGGCGCCGTGTCCGGCCGCGTCCGCGTCGGGGCGGACGGTGCGGCGCTCCGGCTGGGCGCCGCCCGGCCCGCGGCCGCCGGCGGAGCTGTTGGGCAGTGAGATCCGGCGGATCCCCACGTCCCGCAAGGTGGTGGCGCTCACCTTCAACGCCGCCTGGGACGAGAGCGGGATCGACACGGTCCTCGGCGAGTTGCGCCGCCGCAAGCTGTCCGCGACGTTCTTCCCGACGGGGCGGTTCGCCGAGGAGCACCCCGCCGCGGTCCGCGCGATGGGCGCCGCGCACGGCCTGGGCAACCATTCGCACAGCCACCCCTACTTCGACGACCTGAGCACCGCGGAGCGGGCGGACGAGGTGCGCCGCGCCGACGCGGCGATCCGCGCGGCCTCCGGGGCGGAGCCGCTGCCGTTCTTCCGGTTCCCGTACAGCGCCACCTCGGAGGAGTCCGTCGCGGACGTCAACGACCTCGGGTACGCGGCGATCGAGTTCACCACCGACACCAACGGCTACCTCGGGCCGGCGGGCGGCATGAGCGTGGACGAGGCCGTCGAGCGGGCCGTCGACGCCCTCGCCCCCGGCGCGATCATCCAGATGCACGTGGGCAGCACCGGCGACGGGGTCGTCCTCGACGCGCAGGCCCTCCCCCGGATCGTCGACGCCGTCCAGGAGGAGGGCTACGAGGTCGTCGACCTGCGCGGGCTGCTGCTCAGCCCCGCAGCGGGTCGCTGAGTTCGGCGCAGCGGAGGGCGGCGGCGAGTGCCCGTTCGTCGCCGACGTCGAGCGCCGTGTCGGTCATCTTGATCACGTGCTCGTCGCCGTGGGCGAGTGCGCGCTCCATGACCTCCTCCCCCGTGAGCCGCACGCGCGGGCTCGTATACGCGACCGGTTCCGCAGGGGCGTACATCGCCGTCACCGCGGCGGAGGCCGTCCACGCGGCGTGCAGGCTCGGCGCCCACAGCTCGCGCGGAAGGGCGGGGAGGGTGCGCAGCACCGCGTTGGGGGCGGTCGCCGCGTGGACCATCATCGTCGCGTTGCCGTGGCCGTGCGTGGCGTAGCGGTGCGTCGCGGCGCGCACCAGCTCGGTGAGTCGCCGTCGTGCTTCGTCGGGGTCGGTCGTGGCGTCCTGCCAGGCCGGCAGCCGGTCGACGCGGGCCAGTCGGGTGGGGAAGCCGCCGCTGGGGTCGGCGATGGGCGGCACGGAGTCGAGGGCGGCCAGGGCGTCGACCCCGGGTGCGGCGGCGAGCGTCGTGATTCCGGTGACCGGCTGGTGGCGGGCGGCCCAGTAGCCGAGTCCGTGGGCGAGTTCGGTGAGGCGGGGCGGGTTCTCGCCGCTCAGGGTGAGCGCGCGGACGGCGTGGCCGACCCGGATGACGGGGTGGGTGGAGCCGCCGTACATGCCGGGCAGCAGTCGCGGCCACCAGGTGGCCAGCAGCTCCCGCCAGGGCCGGTCCGCGATCTCCCGGGTGAAGTACGCGATCCAGTCGGCGGCCCGGCGCGGGTCCCCGAGCGCCTCGGGCCAGTCGGCCCCGGTGACGGGGGCGAAGGGGGCGGGGAACTCCTCCAGGTGTGAGGAGTAGAGGTCGAGCCAGCGGTGCACGTCGGCCGACCGGCCGTGCGAGGCGAGGGACTCGACCACCATGGGGGCGTGGTTGGTGAGGCGCCCGAGGCGCTCGGGACCCGATGTGTGCAGTCGCTCCAGGGCTTCGTCGAGGACGCCGCTCGCGTTGTCGATGTTCATACGCGCACGGTATGCGCGGCGGGGGGGTCCGCGCACCGGACCTCGGAACCCGCCCGCCGCGCCGCCCGGTTAGGTTGTCGGGGTGGACCGACGGCCTGTCAAACTCATACTCGATGTCCTGCTCGTCCTGGTCGGGGCGCTGTTGGCCATCACGACGAACTACGCGACCAGCGAGGACGGTGAAATCCCTCTGCCGTTGCGGCTGTTGCGCACCTGGTCGGTGCCGCTGCTCGGCTTCGGGGTGCTGGCGCTGGTCGTCGGCCAGGTCTGGTTGCACCATCTCGACCGGCCCGCGGCCGTCCGACGGACGTGGACGTCCGGGCAGCCTCCCTATCCCGGCCTCGAAGCCTTCACCGAGGCCGACGCGGCCGTCTTCTTCGGCCGCGACCGCGAAGTCGCCGAGCTCGTCGGCCGGTTGCACCCCGCGGTGCCCGGGCGGGCGGCGCGGTGCGTCACCGTCGTCGGGCCGTCGGGCAGCGGCAAGTCCTCCCTCGTACGGGCCGGACTGCTGCCCGCGCTGGCCCGGCGGCGCAGGCGGTGGGCGGTGGCCGAGCCGTTCTCGCCCGGTACGGACCCGGTGGGCGCGCTGCGCCTCGGGCTGGAGCGACTGCCGGGCAACCGGCCCGCGCTGTTGGTCGTCGACCAACTGGAGGAGCTGCTCACGCTGTCCGGTCCCGAGGAGCGCGCCGCGTTCCTCGACGTGCTGCGCACGGCCCTGCGCGAGGAGCCGCAGCTGTGGGTGGTGGCCACCCTGCGCTCGGACTTCCTCACCGGTGTCCTGGAGGGCGGGCTCGCCGAGCTGGTCCGGGACACCATGGCGATCGGGGCGCTCGGCCGGGAGGAGCTGTACGAGGTCATCGAGCGGCCCGCCGAGCAGGCCGGTCTGTCCTTCGCCGCGGGTGTCGTGGCCCGTATGGTCGACGACTGCGGGGGCGGCGACGCCCTGCCGCTGCTGGCCTACACCCTCCAGGAGTTGTACCTGCGGGCGGGTGGCTCCGGGGGGACGGTGAGCCACGAGACCTACCGCGCGCTGGGCGGGGTTTCGGGAGCCCTGTCCGAGCGGGCGGACCGGATCACGGCCGAGCTGGGCGCGCGGGCCCCGGTCCTGGACACGCTGCTGCGTTTCGTCACGGTCGACCGGGACGAGCCCACCCGGCGGCGGGTGCCGCGCGCCGAACTGGGGCCGGCGCAGCGGGAGGTCGCCGACGCCTTCGTGGCGGGACGGCTGCTGACGGGCGACGGCGGGACGCTGGACGTGGCGCACGAGGCGCTGTTCCGGCGGTGGCCGCCGCTGAGCCAGGCGGTCGCCGCCCGCGCCGACGAACTGCGCCGGCGCACGGAACTGGAGCGCTGGGCCCAGGACTGGGAGCACGCCGGCCGACCGGACGCGTACCTGCTGACCGGGGAGCGGCTCACCCTGGCCCGGCAGTGGATGGAGGGGTCCGCCCCGGCGCTGGGTTCGGCGCCGCTGGTCGCGGAGTTCGTGGACCGCTCGGCGCGGGCGGACCGGGCGACGATGGCGCGCGCGGCGGACGCGGTGGCCGTGCGGCTGCTCGAAGGCGCGGACCGCCGGCCGGAGCAGGCCATGGCGGCCGGGGTCGCCGCGGCGCGGGAGTACGGGCTCACGCCGGCGCTGGCACAGGCGCTCCGCACCGCCGTGGGCGCCTCCCGACTCCGGGGGGTGCACCGGGGTTTCCGCGCCTCGGTGACGGACGCGGCCTGGTCGCCCGACGGCGGGTGGCTGGCGGCCTCGTCGGGGGACGGGGGCCTGCGCGTGTGGTCCGTGGCGGACGCGGAGGCCGACATCGCGGCGGAGCCGGCCGTTCACCTGCCCGGGCGCGACTGGCTCCGCTCCGTGGTCTGGTCGCCCGACGGGACCCGGATCGCCTGCGGCGCCCGCGAGGGGACGGTGCGCATCTGGTCCACCGCCACGTGGGCGCCGCTCGCCTCGCTGCGGCACGGGCACGGCGACCGTACGGAGGGGGTGACCGGCATCGCCTGGGCGCCGGACGGCAGCCGTCTCGTGTCCGTCGGCAGCGACCGGGTCCTGCGCGTCTGGGACACCGACCCGGCAGGCGCGTACACCGAGGTGGCGTCGCTCCAGGGGCACGTACGCCAGGTGTGGGCCGTGGCCTGGTCCCCCGACGGCCGGTGGATCGCCAGCGCGGGCGAGGGAACCGTCGTACGGATCTGGGCGGCGGACACCGGGGAGACGGTGCGCGAGCTGCGGGACCATCAGGACACGGTGGAGGCCGTGTGCTGGTCCCCGGACGGGAGCGGGCTCGCCTCCTCGTCCAAGGACCGTACGGTGCGAATCTGGTCCACCGACACCTGGACCGTCCGGCACCGGCTCGACAGCATGGACGGCCTCAACTGCCTGGCCTGGTCACCGGACGGGCGGCGGCTGGCCGCGGGCGACCAGGACCGCGGGGTGCGGGTCTGGCGGCTTCCCGAGGCACCCCAGGCGCCCGCGGCGGAGGCCTCGCTCTGGCTGAGCGGCCACACCGACACCGTGTACGCCGTCTCCTGGTCCCCGGACGGATCACGGCTGGCCAGCGCCTCCCGCGATTGCGCTCTCGCCGTGTGGGACGCCGGCGAGCGGACCACCGGCCTGCGCGGCCACGAGGATTCGGTGTGGCACGCCGCCTGGTCCCCCGACGGGGGGCGGCTGGCCAGCGCCTCGCAGGACGGCACCGTACGGCTGTGGGACCCGCGCTCCGGCCGGCAGACGGACCTGCTGCGCCCCGGGGCCGAGGTGTCGGACGTCGCCTGGTCACCCGACGGCGCCCGGGTGGCGGCGGCCCTGCGCGACGGCCGGGCCCTGCTGTGGGGACCCGGGGCGGGCGGTTCCCGTACGGAGCTGCTCGGGCATCGGGACGAGCTGTCCGACATCGCGTGGTCGCCGGACGGCACGCGGGTGGCGACGGCCTCGCGGGACAGCACCGTACGGATCTGGGACGCGGCCACGGGCGCCGCGTTGCGCGTCCTGGAGTCCGGGTCGCGCGTGCGCGGCCACGACGACTGGCTCACCGGGGCGGCCTGGTCGCCGGACGGCCGGCTGCTCGCCACCTCCGGCGCCGGGTGGACCGTCGTCGTGTGGGACACGGAGACGGGCCGGGCCCGGACCGTGCTGACGGGCCACGCCGACCACGCCTGGAAGGTCGACTGGTCGCCGGACGGCACCCGGCTGGTCACCGGTTCCCGCGACCGCACGCTCCGGCTCTGGGATCCCGCCCTCGGCAGCGAACTCGCCGTCATGACCGGCCACGAGGACCGGGTGCAGGGTGTGGCCTGGTCACCGGACGGAACCCGGATCGCCTCCGTGTCCCGGGATCGTACGATCCGCCTCTGGGACCCGGAGACGGCGAGGCAGCTCGCCGTCGTCGGGATCGGCGGCGACTGGGTCAACAGCCTGGACTGGCATCCGGACGGCTCCCGCCTGGTGACCGCCTCGCGGGACCGCACGATGCGGATCTGGGACGTGTCCGAGACCGACCCGGACGCCCTGTTGCGCCGCACCCGCTCGCGCCTCCTGCACCGACTCTCGGCCGAGGAACGGCGCGCGTTCCTCCTCCCGGACGAGGGCTGAGCCGGGCGGCCGGAAGGCGCGCTAGGCGGCCCAGCGGGCGAGGGTGAAGCCGTCGCCCTCGCGACGTACTTCGACTGCTCCGGAGCCGCCGAAGTGGGCGGGGACGACCAGCTCCCGCTCGTCGGCGGCGCGTTGGAGGACCCGGCGACGGCTGGCCTCGGCCTGGCGCGCGTCCATGCAGAAGCAGCTGTTGCACGCCGGCCCCAGGATCTGCACCGGGCTGTGCAGGAGGTCCCCGACGAAGACGGCCCGGTCGGCGCCCGAGGCGAGCCGCAGTACGGCGGAGCCGGGCGTGTGGCCGGGTGCGGATTCCAGGGTGAGGTTTTCGTCGATGCGGTGGGCGCCGTCCCACAGCAGGGACTGCCCGGCCCGGTGGACGGGCTCGATGCTGTCCTCGTGGATCAGCCGGTCGTCCTCCCGCAGGCCCTTCGCGTACGCGTTGCCGGGGCCGAAGTGGAAGTCGTCGGCTGCCGGGATGAGGTACTGGGCGTTGGGGAAGGCCGGCGCCCACTCCCCCTGTACGCCGACGGTGTTCCAGCCGACGTGATCGGCGTGGACGTGGGTGTTGACGACGACGTCCACGTCCTCGGGGCGGACGCCGGCCCGGGCCAGCTGCCCGAGGAAGTCGCCCTGCCACTGGTGGAACTGCGGGGAGCCGGGCCGTTCCCGCCCGTTGCCCACGCCGGTGTCGACCAGGACCGTCCGCCCGGCGCTGCGCAGCACCCAGGTCTGCAGCGCCATCACCGCCCTGTCGGATTCCGGCTCCCAGTGGTCCGGTGCCAGTTGGTGCTCGTTGTCCTTCCACACCTCGGCCGCGGCGTCCGGTACGAGGTCCCGGGCCGGGACGAAGGGTCCCCGCCACTCCACCACCCGGATGACCTCGACGTCTCCCAGCATCATCCGCTGCGCGCTCTCTTCGCTCATGTCCCCGACTCTAGGAAGCGGGCGTTGAGTCTCTCAATGCCCGTCCGGCTCTTGTGGATACGCGTGCGTCTCACTGCCGCTGCGTACTCTGGTGCGATGGATGTGGTGAGCGACGCGATCGCGACGGTGCGCACGGGACAGGCCTCCTCCAACCGGGTTCGGGTGGGCGGGAGATGGTGCGCGCGGCTGGCCCCGTACGACGGTGCGGGCTTCCACGTGGTCCTGGAGGGGAGCTGCTGGCTGCTGCCCGACGGCGGTCCTCCGGTCCCGCTCGGCGCGGGGGACGCGGTGCTGCTGCCGCACGGCACGGGGCACGTGATCGCCGATTCCCCCGCCGACGCCGCGACGGTGGCGCGGGCCGTGCCGTTCGAGCGGTGGTCGGGCGGGCGGGACCCCGGCGTTCCACGGGGCGCCGGCGTCGGGGAGGTCGAGCTGCTGTGCGGCAAGTACCGGCTCGACCACAGTCGTGTGCATCCGCTCCTGGCGGAGCTGCCGCCGGTCGTGCACCTGCCGAACCGGGTGGGCGTCCGGCCCGAACTACGGGCCGCCATCGACCTGCTGGGCCGGGAGCTGGACGGGCAGCGACCGGGGGCCTCCCTGGCCGTTCCCGGCCTGCTCGACCTGCTCCTCGTGTACATGATCCGCTCGTGGGTGGCCGAGGACACGGCCGGGGCGTGGCCGGCGGTGCTGGGCGACCCGGTGACGGCGGCCGCCCTGCGGGCCCTGCACTCGGAGCCCTCCGCGCCGTGGAGCAACGACCGGCTGGCGGGCGAGGCGGGCGTCTCCCGGGCCACCCTGGCCCGCCGCTTCACGAGGCTGGTGGGCCGACCCCCGATGGCGTACCTCGCCTGGTGGCGTCTGACCCTCGCCGCCGCCATGCTCCGCGACACCCCCGATCCCTTGGCGGCCATCGCCCGCCGGGTCGGCTACGGCACTCCGTACGCCCTGTCGCACGCCTTCAGCAGGGAGTTCGGCACGACCCCGGGGCGGTACCGGGCGGGCGCGGGCTGACGGGGCACCCCGACGCGGCGACCGGACTGCACGGTTCCTCACGGGTCGTAACCAAGGAAATTCGACAGGTAGTAATTGGATGAATCCCTGACTGAATTCCCGTCAACAAGCAAAGTCGTCATATCTCGATTCGATAACGAATCACCCGGGAAGGCCTGGACCAATCGAGTGCGACGCGCGTAACTGGGCTTGTTTTACTGCGAATTGATTGTTCGTCAAATTTGAGGTTCAGGTAACAGAACGATTTCTTGAGCCCCCCTCACCTTTGTCCGAATTCTCCGGCGCATTCGTCTGGCAGGCTTCCGCGCACCCAGTCATCCGACCAACGACTTGAGGTGCCCATGACAGGACGACGCAGACGACACGAACACCGCCGCAAACCGAGGCGGTTGATACTCCTCACCGCCGCCATGGCATCGGCGGCGGTGATCACCGCAGGAATCGCCTACTCCGGCCTCGGCGACGGAGCCGAGGCAGGGGAGGCCTCGGGGGCCGCGGCCGAGACGGCCGTGATGGCCGCCGAGCCCGCCCGGGACCAGGAGCCGGCCCCGCTGTCGGGCGCTCCCGCCAACGAGAACGCCCGCGGCATGGTGTACGACGGCCTCCAGGCCGCCCCCAAGGGCGACCGGTGCGTGGGCGTGTACCGCACCCAGGGCGGTCTGTGCACCCACGGCCCCGACGCCCCGCCCAAGGGCGTGGACATCACGAAGGACATCGCGCCCGCCGTCAAGGAGACGGCCGCCGCCGCCGACCCGGCCCACCCCGCCGTGGACGACCCCTCCACCACGGAAGGCGGCGGGCGTCCTCAGGACGCGCCCGCGGCCGCCGACGCCGGCTCCGCCAAGGCCAAGGCCGACGCGCCCGCCGCCACTTCGGGCGGCGGCCAGACCGTGGCCGCCGGACCGGCGGGCCAGACCGTCCAGTGCGACGGCGACGGCAGCACCGGCAACCGCGTACAGGTCGTGTACGTGCACGGTCCCGGCAAGGACAGGTACGCCCAGTACGCCGCCTCGTTCCGCAAGTGGGCGGCCGACGCCGACCTCATCTACGCGAACAGCGCCCAGGAGACCGGCGGAGTACGCCACATCCGCTACGTGACGGCCGCCGACTGCACGCCGACCGTGCTGAACATCGAGCTCCCGGACTCGGCGCTGTCCGAGTTCAGCGCGACGAACAACGCGCTCGCGGGCAAGGGCCTCGACCGCCGCGACCGCAAGTACATGATCTTCGCGGACACCCAGGTCTACTGCGGCATCGGCACGTTCAACGGCGACGAGCGCCCCGGCCAGAACAACCAGAGCAACTTCGGCCCGTCCTACGGGCGTACGGACTCCGGTTGCTGGGGCGGTCACACCGCCGCGCACGAACTCGGCCACAACCTGGGCGCGGTCAACAACAGCGCCCCGAACACCAGTCGCGGCGCGCACTGCACCGACGAGTTCGACGTCATGTGCTACTCGGACACGCCGTACTACCCGCAGATGCGCAACGTCTGCACCAACCAGGCGTCGGAGAACATCCTCGACTGCAACCACGACGACTACTTCCACACCAGCCCCAAGGCCGGCAGCTATCTGGCCACGCACTGGAACATCGCCGACAACCAGTTCCTGATGCGAGCCAACGGCGGCGGCGGAGGCGGCGGCACCGACCCCACTCCCACGCCGACCCCGACCAAGAAGCCCACGGCGAGCCCGACGAAGCCGCCCACCGGCGGTCCGACGGTGACGGCGGGCCAGATCCGGTCCGACTCCGTCGTGGTCAGCTGGCCGAAGGTCGAGGGCGCCGCCTGGTACCAGGTCCTGCTGAACGGCAAGCACCTGACGTGGGTGCAGTCGCAGTCCCTGCGCATCTACAACCTGCGCCCCGACACCTCCTACAAGGTCGCCGTCTCCGTCCGCGACGCGTCGGGCCGCGACAGCGGGCCGGGCAAGACCGCGTCCTTCCGTACGACGTCGGGCACGGGCGGCGGTGGCGGTTCGACCACGGCCCCCGGTACCAAGTACACGCTCGGCAACGGCAGCACCGGGATGGCCGCGGAGCTGTGGGGCGGCCGCACCGCCGACGGCACCGTCCTCGTCGGTGGCCGCGCCAACGGCTACGCGCAGCAGCAGTGGTACTTCGACGACGCGGGCAACGGACAGGTCCGCATCAAGTCCGCGGTCTCCGGCAAGTGCCTCCAGCCCGGCGGCGCCCCCGCCGCGGGCATGTGGATCGCCCAGCAGCCGTGCGGCCAGAACACCGCGCAGAACTGGAAGGTCTCGTCGAAGGCGGGTGCGGTGACGGTCACGGACCCGAGCGGCGGCTTCGCCCTCACCGTCAGCAGCCGCCCCTACTACGGGAACTGGCTGCTCGACCTCCAGCGCGCGGACGGCCGCGCGACGCAGGTCTGGAACCTGCAGAAGGCCGGCTGACGGCCTGACGGGCCGATGCCGTGATTCCACCCGGCGGACGGCCGCCCCGCGCGGCGGCCGTCCGCCGGACCCCTCTTTCCCGAGCGGAGACGCGATGACACGCACCAAGATCGCTTTCCCGGCCGTACGGGCCACCGTAACCGCCGTATTCGCCGTACTCGGCCTCATGTTCCTGACACCCGTCGTGGCCCACGCCCACGGGGACACCGTGAAGGTGGTGGTGACGGGGCAACGGGAGGGCCGGGTGACCGCCGACATCACCTGGGAGAACGACGGGGACGCCATCGAGGAGGCCGTCGCCGCCACCGTGAACGCGACGAGCCCCGACGGCTCGCGCACGCTCGGGCCCTGGCGCCTCGTCCGCGCCGCCGGCGCCTCGCGGGCCGCGTGGACCACGGCCGAGGCCCTGCCGCCGGGTTCCTGGAAGGTCAGCGTGGACGTGGGCTTCCCGTCCCTCGGGCACGGGGAACTCGAGGTGGCCGTACCGGTGGTGGACCCGGCTCCCGCCACGGGCGCACCGGCGCCCACCGTGGCGACCTCGGCCCAGCCCTCGACCCAGCCCTCGACCCCGGCCGGCGCTGCCGCGCCCGTGACCGCCTCCACCCCCGCCGGCGCCCAGGCCGGCGCCGGGGCGACCGAGCCGGCCGGGGACGACGCGGACTCCGGCCTCTGGTGGACGACGGCGGGCGTGGCGATGCTCGCCCTCGCCGGGGCGGCCACCGGAATCGTGATCCGGCGCCGGCGCCGACTGCGCCTCAGGTGACGTCGGGATACAGCCCCAGGTAGCGGTACGCGCCGGATTCGACGCGGTAGAGGTGCGACACCCGCGTGCCGGTCAGGTCGTGGGTGTCCGCGTCGAAGGCCAGCGGTTTGGCCAGGCCCTCGTGGGTCTGTCGGGGGAAGCGACGGGCCAGGCCCGCCCTGTCCCGGGCGTCTTCCCCGAGTCCCGTCAGGCAGGCCGCCAGCAGGCCCACGCCGTCGTACGCCTCGACGGCCCAGCGGGCGGGCACCTCCCCGTACGCGGCCCGGTACGCGGAGACGAACCCGGCGGCGGCCGGCACGGCCGTCGGGTCGGTGAAGAAGGCCCCGATCTCCCAGCCCTCGGCGGCGGGTCCGGCGGCGGCGAGGAACTCGGGCTCCATGATGGGCTGGATGCCCGCCCGGGGGCCCTGGAACCCGGCGTCGGCCAGGGCGCGGGCCAGGAGCCCCGCGCGCTGCGGAGAGATCCCGGCGTACACCACCGCGTCCGCCCCGGCGGCGGTCAGGTCGCGTACGGCGCCCGCGAAGTCGGAGCCGCCCGCGGGGATCCGGTGGACGCTCACCGAACCGCCGGCCGGGGGGCTCTGCTGGAGCTCGCGGGAGATCCGCCAGCCCTCGTCGCCTCCGGCCGCGTCCTGGACGGCGTCCTCGACGACCGCGGTCCGGCGGGAGGGCCGTACGTTGGTCAGGTAGTGGATCACGGGGTTGACGATGTGGTCCCATGAGGGACGGGTCGGGCAGAGCGTCCGCCATCTGCGGAACTGGGCCTCCTCCAGGCCGTTGACCGACACCAGCAGCAGGGTGAGACCGGCCGTGGTGCACGTCTCCGCGAGGTCGGGCACGGCTGCCTCCCAGGTGGGTCCGGCGAGCGCCAGCACCGTGGGATCGGCGGCCAGTTCCTTGACGGTCCGCGCGGCGCGCGCCCGGTCGCCGCCGTCGTCGGCGACGCGCAGGGCCAGCCGGAACGCGGCGTCCTTGCCTGCGTTGTGCCGGTCGACGGCCAGCCTCATCCCGCGCTCGTGGGCCCGGCCGGTGGCCTTGCCCGGTCCCGTGAGGTCGGCCTGCAGGCCGAGGGTGAGCACGGGCAGGTCCCGTCGGGAACCGGCCGGTGGTGTGCCGGCGCCGCGCCGGGTGCCGAACCAGGCGACCGGCGCGCCGACCGCGAGCAGGGCCCCGCCCGCCGCGAGGAGCCGCCTGCGCGTGAGCTTCCCCGTTCCGGCCTCGGCGGTGTCGAGCCTGGTGGGTTCGGGGGCGGGGAGGTCCAGGGCCCGGGTGGAGCGTTCCGCGATCAGCCGGGGCAGCGGGGCCGGCAGCCAGTCCCGGCCGTCCTCCTCGTCCGGGCGGCCCCCGGTGAGGAGGGCGGTGAGTTCCGCGAGGGTGGGCCGGGCTCCCGGCTCCTTCAGCAGGCAGGCGCCGACGGCCTCCAGCAACTCGGCCGGCAGGTCGTCCAGTTCGGGCTCGTCGTGGACGGTGCGGAAGACCACCGCGGCCGCGTGGCCGCCGCCGAAGGGACCCCGCGCCGTCGCCGCGTACGCGAGGACGCAGCCGAGGGAGAAGACGTCCCCGGCCGGGCCCGGCACGGGGCCGCCCGCGCGGGCCAGTTCCGGCGCCAGGTAGCCGGGGGTGCCGACGACCGCGTCCGCGGCCGTCAGGGTGGTCGCGCCGGCCGCCCGCGCGATCCCGAAGTCGATCAGACGGGGGCCGTCCGGGGCGAGCAGTACGTTGCCCGGTTTCACGTCGCGGTGGACCAGCCCCGCCTCGTGCACCTCCGCCAGGGCCTCGGCGAGCCGCGCCCCCAGGATCCGTACGCTCCGGGCGGGCAGCGGACCGTATCCGGAGACCGCCTCCGACAGGGACGGGCCGGGGACGAACGGGGTGGCCAGCCAGGGCTCGCGGGCCTCCGGGTCGGCCGCGATCACCGGCACCACCCAGCGCCCGGTCAGTCCCGCCGCGGCCTCGGCCTCGCGGCGGAACCGGGCGCGGAAGGCGGGGTCCGCGCCGTGGTCGGCGCGGATCACCTTGACCGCCACGAGGGTCCCGGCGGGGGAACGGCCGAGGTAGACCGTGCCCATGCCGCCCGAGCCGAGGCGGCCCAGCAGACGGTTTCCGCCGATCGCGGCCGGATCGGCGGGCAGCAGGGGGCGCATCGTCCGCTACGCCGGTGGGGCCTGGCCGGCCGGGCCCACGTAGTGGATCCGGCCGCCCTCGATCCGGTGGGCGTAGTACGTGTTCCCCTGCACCTGCTGGTACTGGTCGAAGGTGTACTCCTTGGTCAGGCCCCGGAAGGTTCCCTTGCCGAGGGCGGCGAGCAGGTCGGCGCGGGCCGGCCGGGCGCCGCCGGCCGCCGCCGTCACGAGCCGGTCGACGACCAGTCGGGCCGCGTCGTAGGCCTCGGCCGTCCAGGCCTCCGGCGCCGTGCCGTAGGCCGCACGGTGGGCGCGGGCGACGTCCGCGACCTCGGGGGCTTCGGGCCCGGTGTAGGGGGCGAGGAACTGCCAGCCCTCGGCCGCCGGGCCCGCGGCGGTCAGGAACTCGGGGCCCACCAGGGTGTAGTCGGCGGCCCTGGGCCCCTTGAAGCCCGCGGCGGCGAGCAGCCCGGCCGCCTTGGCAGCGCCCGCCGGGGTGCCGGAGTAGAAGAAGGAGTCGATCCCGTGGGCCAGCATGTCGTCGACGATCGGCGACAGGTCCCCGGCGCCGCGCGGCACGACCCGTCCGTACGACGTGGCCTGCGGGGAGACGAGGGCGAGGCTGCGGTTGCCCTGCAGGACCGCCTGCCAGCCCTCGACGTCGCCGGCGCGGTCGCAGAGCGCTCCGAGCCGGCGCGCGCCCTGGACTCCGGCCAGTTGGAGGTTGACGGCGAAGCCCTGGCCGAGGGAAAGGGCGCTCGTCTGGAAGAAGCTGCGCCGGTCCGTGACGCCGAAGGAGGTCGCCAGGGCCGAGACGGTGAGGAGGGGCAGCGCGGCCTCTCCGTACAGCTCCAGGCAGGGGGTGACCGTGGCGTTGCCGGTCGGGCCGATGACGGCGAGCACGTCGCGGTCGGCGATGAGACCGGCGGCGGCGGCCGCGGAGCGGTCGGCCCGGCCGGCGTCGTCCGCGGTGGCGACGGTGAGCGTGAAGGGCTTGTCCCTGCGGGAGTTGAAGGCGTCGACGGCGAGCCGTACGCCGCGTTCCTGGGCCTGCCCGAGGGCCTTCTGCGGGCCGGAGAGGTCGGCCTGCACACCGATCACCCACTTGCGGGGCGCGGGCGCGGCCGCCTTCTTCGGTGTGCCGTCGTCGCGCAGGGCCAACCAGGTCGCCACGCCGCCGCCGGCCGCGAGCACGGCGCCCGCGGCGGCGAGGCCGAGGAAGCGCCTGCGCGAGGGGGCGGGCTCGGCGCCGGGAGCGGGGGCGGCGTCCGGGTCGGCGACGGTCTCGTCGATGCCGGGCAGGGCGAGCAGCGCGGCGGCGCGCTCGGCGATGGTGGCGACGACCGGGTCGGGCAGCCAGGCGGTGCCCTCTCCGGGGGTGTCCTCGGTCAGTGCCTCGTCGAGTTCGGCCGCGGTGGGGCGGATGTCGGGGTGTTTGGCGAGGCAGGTGCGCAGCAGCGCGGTGAGTTCGGGGTCGGCGAGGACCTCGGGGCCGAACTCGGGCTCGTCGTGGACGGTGCGGTACAGCACCGCCTCCACCGTGCCGCCGCCGAAGGGCAGCCGGCCGGTGGCGGCGTAGGCGAGGAGGCAGCCGAGCGCGAAGACGTCGCCGGCCGGTTCGGCGGGGCGGCCCTCGGCCTGCTCGGGCGGGATGAAGCCGGGGGTGCCGAGGACGGCGTCCGCGGAGGTCAGGGCGGTGTGTTCGCCGCCACGGGCGATCCCGAAGTCGATGAGTCGGGGCCGGTCCATGCCGAGCAGCACGTTGCCGGGTTTGACGTCGCGGTGGACGAGGCCCTGCCCGTGCATCACTCCGAGGGCCTTGGCCATGGCCTTGCCCAGGACCCGTACGGCGCGCAGCGGGAGCGGCCCGTGGGCGGCGACGGCCTCGGCGAGGGAGGGGCCGGCGACGAAGGCGGTGGCCAGCCAGGGTTCGTGGGCGTCCGGGTCGGCGCCGGTGACTCGGACGGCCCAGGGACTGTCGACTTCGGCGGCGATCTCCGCCTCGCGGCGGAACCGTGCGCGGAAGTCGGACTCGTCGGCGTACTCGGCGCGGATCACCTTGACGGCGGCGAGCGCCCCGTCGTCGGTGCGGCCGAGGTAGACGACGCCCATGCCGCCCGCTCCCAGCCGCCCGAGGAGGCGGTGGCCGCCGATCCGGGAGGGGTCCGAGGGGTTCAACCGTTCCATCAGCCCGCCGCCTTTCCGAGCTGCTGCTTGGCCTGGAGCATCATGCGGGCGGTGCCCTGGACGACGAGTGCGCTCAGCGCCTCCTGGGTGAAGCCCGCCGCGGCCTTGCCGGCCACGGCGATGGTGACCGGGCCGAACTGCCCCTGGGACCACAGGTAGGGGTGGGGGCCGCCGTCCTCCTCGCCGACGTACTGGCCGGATTCGGTGAAGGCGTCCTCGGTCCAGCCGTTCAGCTGCTCCCCCTCGTAGAGGGAGGCTCCCCACAGGCCCTTGAGCTCCTCACCCTCGCGCAGCTTCTGGTCGGGGCAGCGCAGGACCTCCTCCATGGCGTGGGCGGTCTCCCAGCCGGAGTCCTGGCGGTTGCGGTGCACGGTGACGGTCACGTTGATCCGCACGCGTCCGCGGCCCTCCTGCGCGGGGAGCTCGAAGTAGCGTGTGCTGGTGGCCAGTACGTCCTCGGGCAGTCCCGAGGTCTGCCAGACGCAGGCCTCGTCGAGGACGGGCCAGCGGCTCGGATCGCTCTCGAACGGCGTCCTGCGCACCATCTCGGGGCCGAACGCCTCCCGGTCGACGACGATGCGGCCGAGCAGGGCGCGGGCCTCGGCCGCCGTCCGGGGCTGCTTGGACTCGTCCACCTCCGGGACGAGAGGGACGGCGGCCGGCTTCGTCGGCGCGGGCGCGGCGGGCGCGCTCGGGCTCCCGCTCGCCGCGCCGGCCGTCGCCGTCGCCGCCGTCGGGGTGCGCTCGCCGGCGCCGCTCTTCGCCCCGCCCCCGGCCGAGCAGCCCGTCAGTACCAACAGACCCGCCGCCGCGCACCCGCAGGCGCGCAGCGCGGAGCCGCCTCCGTATGTCATGTGTCCCCCCTCGGCAGCGATCGTACCCACCACCGCATTGGATCAACTGCCTTACCCTCAAGGGATCTTGGGGTGGAAGAATGCGCCCATGCGCATTCGAGCAGTACGCCGGGACGAGCTGACGGACCTCCAGGACATCGAGAGGGCCGCCGGGCTGTGCTTCCGGGACATCGGCATGCCGGAGATCGCCGACGACGAACCGCTGCCCCTGGGGGAACTGGCCGGCTACCTGGCGGCCGGCCTGGCCTGGGTCGCCGTGGACCACGAGGACGCGCCGCCGGTCGCGTACCTGATCGCCGACCGGGTGGACGGGGCCCTGCACGTCGAGCAGGTGTCGGTGCACCCGGACCACGCGCGCCGCGCCATCGGCAGGGCCCTGCTGGAGCACCTCGCGGACCACGCCCTGCTGGAGCGGGTGCCCGCCCTCACGCTCACCACCTTCGCCGCAGTCCCCTGGAACGCCCCGTACTACGAGCGCTGCGGCTTCCGGCGCCTGGACGACGACGCGCTCACCCCGGGCCTCCGGGAGATCCGGGCGCGGGAGGCGGAGCACGGCCTGGACCGGTGGCCGAGGGTCTGCATGCGCCGCACCCTGTAGCCGTACCCGCACCGCCGTCAGAGGCGTGGCCGTGTGGCGACGACGGCGGTGAGGGTGGCCGGCTGCTCCCATGAGGTGGTCTCGACCCGGGAGAACACCGACTTCGCGAGCACGTCGGTCAGGTCTTCGAGGCGGTCCGGGGAGGTGACCACGGCGACGCCGCCGCGCGGGGCGAGCACGGCGTCGAGATCGGCCAGCAGCCGTTCGCCGTCCATCTCGTGGAAGGCGCCGCCGATGACGCACAGGTCGATGCGCGGCAGACACAGACGGGTGACCGCGGAGGCGTCGCCCTCCAGCCAGGAGACGTTCGGACAGCCTCGCTCCTCGGCGAGCCGGCTCCCCTCGGCGAGCACCGCCGCGTCCGGGTGGACGGCGTAGACGTGGTCGGCCGACGCAGTCAACGACAGGGCGAGCACGCCGGGTCCGGGGCCGGCGCCCTTCGCGCCCAGTTCCAGTACGGTCTGCGAACCGTCGAGCACGAACCGGTCCGCGAGCAGGGCGTGGAGCTGCGCCGGGTACGGCGTCCCGTGACGCTCGGGGTACGCGGCGGCGGACGCGAAAGGCGTGGTCATGGGGCCTCCTTGGCCGGGTTGCTCCGCCGATCGTGGAGCAGTTCCGGATGCGCGGCGGAGGTTGACACCTGATGTCCCCCATATGGATTGCACGTTACGGCATCCGATGGACGGCCGGCGTGACACCCGGCCGAGGAACGCGTGGATGAGCACGGCGCTCTCGGGCCCGCGCGCCACGAGCGGGTCGTGGATCCGGGCGAGGTCCGGTGACTCACCGCCGGCTCCGGCCTCGTCCACCTCGCGGATCGCGACGAGGGGCCCCTCTACCAAACCGTTCAGTTCATATACTGAGGCCCCCTCACGATGCGAAGGACAAGCCCCCATGGACGCCGACACCAAGAACGCCGCGAGCGACGCGGACGCCACGGACGCCTACGGCATCCCGATCATCCCGGACCCGTCCGACAGCGCCCAGCGCAAGCGCCAGGCGATCATCGACGCGGCCGTCGCGGAATTCCTCGCCGAGGGCTACTCGGCGGCCTCCATGGACACGATCACCAGCCGCTCGGGGGTCTCCAAGGCGACGATCTACAAGCACTTCGGCAACAAGGAGCGGCTCTTCCTCGCCGTCATCGCCGGAATCCTGCCCAAGACGTACGCGGACCTCGAATCCTGCAACGCCGACCTCGCCCGGGCCACCGACCTGCGGGCCGCCCTGATCGGGCTGACCGGCGACTTCGCGACCGTGCTGTTGCGGCCCGACATCATGTCCCTGCGGCGCCTGGTCATCGGCGAGATCGACCGCTTCCCGCAGCTCGGCCGGCTCTGGTACCAGGTCACCTACGACATGAACAACGGGCCGTTGACGGAGGCCATCACCGAGCTGGACGGGCTCGGCAGGCTGAACGTCCCCGACCCGGAGCTCGCGGCCCAGCAGCTCATCGCGAGCACCGTCGGCATCCTCCAGCTGGTCCGCACCTTCGGCCCCGACGCCGAGGTCGACCGGGCGGAACTCGGCCGCGTCGTCGCCTCGGGAGTCGACCTGTTCCTCGCGCGCTACGCCGTCCCGCCCAACGCCTAGTGCTCTGACCGGAAAGGTTCACCGCCTCACGACGCCCGGCACGGCACCTCGCCGCGTTGTCGGGCCACGCAAGTACGTCCAGTACGAGCCGTGGCCCTCCGCCTTGCGATGCACCGCACCGGACGCCGCGAGTCGGCAAACCTTTCCGGCCAGAGCACTAGCCGCCCATCGGCAGCAGCTCGGGGCGCTTGGCCGTCCGGCCGTCGCCGGAGGAGCGGCCGCGCAGGCGGCGGCCGAGCCAGGGGCCCAGGAAGCCAGCCAACCAGCGCGCCTCGTCCACCGCCGCCCGCAGCCCCGCGACGGGCGGCAGGGGCGGCAGCGGATCCGCCCAACTGCCGTCGCTGCCGGGCAGTCGCAGGACGTGGGCGAGGGCCGCGGCGATCCGTTCGTGGCCGAGGGGACTGGCGTGGAGCCGGTCCACCGCCCACAGGCGCGGGTCGGCGCCGACGGCCTCGCGGCCGGTTTCGGCGACGGCCACCCCGTGCCGGTCGGCCGCGGCCCGGATGCGGTCGTTGAGCTCGAACACCCGCGGGCGCAGGGGCCGTGCGAGCGGGGCGATCCTGCCGATGTCGGGGAAGGTCACGGTCACCACCTGGGCGCCGGCCTCCGTCAGCGCGGCGAACATCGCCTCCAGGTGCCCGACCGTCCGTGCGGCGTCGAACGACGGCCGGAGCACGTCGTTGACCCCGCAGACCACGCTGGCGAGGTCGGGCTCCATGGCCAGCGCCGGCGCCAGCTGCTCGGCGTGGACCTGGGCCGCGACGCGTCCCCGTACGGCCAGGTTCGCGTACCGGAGGCGCGGTTGGACGGCCGCGAGGTGCTCGGCGAGCCGGTCGGCGAAGCCCCGGTGTCCGACGGTGTCGTCGCCGTCGCCGAGTCCTTCCGTCTGGCTGTCGCCGAGGGCGACGTATCGGAGGTACTCACGGCGCCGGCGCTCACTGTTCGGCACGGGCCGTCCTCCTTTCCCTCAGCACGGTCGCGGCGCGCAGGCACCAGTCCCGGTGGCCCTGCTCGAAGGCGCGGCCGCGCAGGGCGGTGAGGTACCCGCCGACTCCCTTGCCGCCGAGCAGGAACTCCTCCTCGTCCGCTTCGCCGCGCATCTGGAGCAGGAGCGCGTCGAGGAGCCCGATCTTCGCCTCGGCGGCGGCCGCGCGTTCCTCGAGCTGTGCGATGACGGACGCCGTGTCGATGCCGTCGGCGGCCTGGACCTTGACGAGGAGGTCGTCGCGGATGACGGAGGGCTTGGACGCGGCCTCGGCGAAGGCTTCCAGCTCGGCGAGGCCGGCCTCGGTGACGTGGAACAGCCGCTTGTTGGGCCTGCTCTCCTGAACCACCTCGCGGCCTGCCACGAGGCCTTCCTTCTCCAGCTTGGCCAGCTCGGCGTAGAGCTGTTGCGGCAGGGCGTGCCAGAAGTTGGCGACGCCGATGTCGAACCCCTTCGCCAGCTGGTAGCCGCTGAACTCTCCGCCCAGCAGTGACGCCAGCACGGCATGTCTCAAGGCCATGGAAGCAGCCCCTTCCCTTTCCTCGCCCTTCCCTGCATCCTACTCATGAAATTGATTACTCATATTCATGAGTAGGCAACTGACTTCGAGGAGGGGCCGTGGAGACTGCCGAACGCTTCCGCGACGCGGTGGAGAAGCGCGACCTGAGCGTGTTGGACGACCTGTTCACCGATGACATCCGGCTCTACAGCCCGGTGAAGTTCAAGCCCTTCGAGGGCAAGCCGATGGTGCTGGGCCTCTTCGGGGTGCTGCTGCGCACCTTCGAGGACCTGCGGTACGTGGGGCACTTCGAGGGCGCCGCGGAGACCAGCGGGGACGGGCAGGAGGCCCCGTCCGCGATCCTGCCGTTCCGGGCCACGGTGGGCGGCAAGCAGGTGCACGGGATCGACCTGCTGCAGTTCGACGAGGAGGGCCGGATCAAGGAGTTCACGGTGATGGTCCGCCCCCAGTCCGCGGTGCACGTCCTGGGCCAGGCGGTACTGGCCGGCCTGGTCGCCGACGGACTCGTCCCCGACCCCGCCGGCGCGTAGGCCGTTCCTTCCGGATCTTGCCCGACCCGCGTCGCCCGGCAAGATCCGAACGAGACGACCTGGCCCGTCCCGTTTCGCCGGGCCCGGTGGGTCACAGGGCCCGGCTGAACTCCAGTCGGTCGGCGAAGTTCTCGTAACCGGCCCTGGTGAACGCCTTCGCCATGGCCCCGTTGGCCGCGTCGCAGTCCCCACGGATCTCGACGGCGCCGTTCGCCGCGAGGAGGCGCGTGCCGCGGACCACGGCGGAGGCGGCGTAGCCCTTGCCGCGGTGGGCGGGCGCGACCCCGACGAAGCCGATGACGTGGACGCTCGGGTTCCGCGCCGGCAGGCTGGTCACCGCGGCGGTGCCGTCCTCGGCGTAGCCGATCTCCCACCATCCCGGCTCGTGCGCCAGCTCCGCCGTCTCCGCGAAGAGCCGCTCCGCCGCTCCCCGCGCGCCGAGGTCCCGGACGTAGGCGGCCAGGCGGGCGTCCGAGGTCTGGGCGAGCAGCGCTTCCAGCAGGTCGAGGAACGGCTCCGGTCCCAGGTCCGGCAGGGAGCGGAAGGTCAGCCGGGGGTCGTCGGCCGGCAGGTCGGCGGGGAGGCGCAGCCCGAACCGGCGCCCGTCGCGCACCACTCGGAAGCCGGAAGCCCGCAGCAGCTCGCCGCGGCGCTCCGGATCCCGCTGGAACTGCGGTGCCTGCGCGGGCGAGTCGACGACGTGTTCCAACTCGTCCGCGCCGAGTTCGCGCGCGGTGCGGGCCGCCGCGTCGAGCAGCGCGGATCCCACGCGTGCGTCCCCGGCCGGGGCCTCGAAGAGCACGAAGGCGTAGGGAACCGCGTGTCCCGGCAGGGTCCACAGCACCACACTGCCCACGAGCCGCCCCGCGTCGTCTTCGGCGACCAGGCACCAATCGGGTCGGGTGCACTCCGTCTTCAGCAGTTCGTCGAGGTACGCGCGGGTCGCGGCGTTGCGCTCGGGGTCGTCGGGATGCTCGACCAGGGCGGGGAGTTCGTGGGGGCGGGCGGAACGGATCAACGTCACCTGGCAGCCTTCGGGAAGGGGGACACGGTCGGAATCGCACCGAAAGTAACCCCGGGACCCCGACCCCGGCCGGCGATTTACCCGCGGGACGGGCGGACCGGCCGGGGCCCTGGTGCGAGCCCCGGCCGCTGCCTCATGCCGTCGGGGCGCCGGCGAGGGGGTCGATCTCGCGGCGCCGGCGGCTGATCGAGTCGGGGTCCCAGCCCGGTCGGGGCACGGAGGCCAACAGCAACCTCGTGTAGGGGTGGTGGGGGTCGGTGAGGAGCTCGGAGACCGGCCGGTGCTCCATCGTGCGGCCCCGGTACATGACGAGCGCCTCGTCGCACACGTAGCGCACGACGGCCAGGTCGTGGCTGACGAAGACCAGGCCGATGCCCGTGTCCCGGCGGATGTCCGAGAGCAGGTTCAGCACCTGCGCCTGCACGGACACGTCGAGCGCGGACACCGCCTCGTCGAGCACGAGGACGGCCGGTTCGACGGCCAGCGCCCGGGCGATCGCCGCGCGTTGGCGCTGGCCGCCCGAGAGCCGGCGCGGCAGGGCGGCGGCCTCGCGGTCGCCGAGGCCCACCTGCCCGAGCAGCTCCCGGACCCGGGCGGCGCGGGCCGTGCGGTCGGTCATGCCGTGCAGCCGGAGCACCCCGTCGACGGTGGCGCCGATGGAGAGCCGGGCGTCCAGGGAGAGGTAGGGGTCCTGGAAGACGATCTGGACGGCTTTGGCCCTCGCCAGCCGCGCCGGCCTCCCCCGTACGGAGGCCGCGAGCGGTGTGCCCTGGACGAGGATCTCCCCGGCGTCGGGGCGTTCCAGCCCGATCAGCATCCGGGCCGTGGTGGTCTTCCCCGATCCGGACTCCCCCACGATGCCGAGCGCGCCGCCCGTACGCAGGGAGAAGGACAGGTCGTCGACGGCGACGACCTCCGTGCCGCCCGTGCGGTAGGTCTTGCGCAGGCCGGTGACCTTCAGGAGCTCTCCGCTGCTCATCTGTCCTCCTGGCGGGTGAGTTCGGCGGCCCGGTGGCAGGCCACCTCGGCCGGGCCGTGCGGCGTCAGTTCCGGCGGGGACTGGTCGCAGCGCCCCGGTTCGGCGAACCGGCAGCGCGGTGCGAAGGCGCAGCCGGGGGCGGATTCCAGCAGTCCCATCGGGGCCCCGGGGATGGGGGTGAGGCGGGCCACGGGGCCGGTGAGCGGCGGGGAGGAGCCGAGCAGGCCCGCCGTGTAGGGGTGCCGCGGGGCGGAGAAGAGTTCCGCGACGGGCGCCGTCTCCACGATCCGGCCCGCGTACATCACGTGGATACGGTCGCTGACGGAGGCCGCCAGCTCGATGTCGTGGGTGATGAGCAGGAGCCCGAGGCCCCGTTCCCGTTGCAACCGTCCCAGGATGGCCAGGATCTCCGCCTGGGTGCTGACGTCGAGCGCGGTGGTCGGCTCGTCGCAGAGCAGCAGTTTCGGTTCGGTGGTGAGGGCCGCCGCGATGACGACGCGCTGGAGCATTCCGCCGGAGAGCTCGTGCGGGTACTGCCCCAGGTGCCGGACCGGGTCGGGGAGACCGACCGCGTCGAGCAGTTCGGCGGCCCGCCGCTCCGCGCGGGTCTTCGTCCAGCCGTGGACGAGGCGCAGCGGTTCGGTGAGGAAGTCCCCGACGCGGCGCACCGGGTTGATGGCGGCGCGGGGATCCTGGTAGATCATCGCCGCCTTGTCGGTGCGTACGTCGCGCAGGTTCGCGGGGTCGGCGCCGACCAGGTCGGTGCCGTCCACCAGGACCCGGCCGCCGACTTCGGCGCCCTGGGGGAACAGGCCGAGGGCGGCGCGGGCGGTGACGGACTTGCCGGAGCCCGATTCGCCGACGAGGGCGACGACCTCTCCGGCGGCGACCCGCAGGCCGATGCCGTCGAGGACCGGGCGGGCCATCGCGGGGAGGGTGACGCGCAGGCCTTCGTATGCCAGCAGTGTCATCAGGAGTCCCTCCCCGCGAGGCGGTCGCCGAGGTCTTCCCCGACGATGTTGAAGGCGACGACGACCAGGACGACGGCCACGGCCGGCGCGATCGCGGACAGCGGCTGCCCCTGGAGGACGGCCGTCTGACCCTGGTTGATCATGGCGCCCCAGTCGGGGGTGGGGGGCTGGACGCCGAGCCCGAGGAAGGAGAGCGCGGCGAGGTCGAGCAGTGCGTAGCCGAAGTTCACCGTCGACTGCGCGAGCAGGGTCGGCGCGATGTTGGGCAGCAGCCTGCGGACGGTGACGTACGGGGCGGAGTGGCCCTGCACCCGGTAGGCGGCGATGTAGGGCCGGGACTTCTCCCCCAGGGCGAGTCCGCGGACCACGCGCGCGGTGTACGGCATGTAGGCGATCGCCATGGCGAGCACCGGAGCCGTCATCCCCTTGCCGAACAGGGCCACCGCGAGGATCGCGAGCAGCAGCGCGGGGAAGGCGAACAGGACGTCGAGCGCCCGGCCGACGGCCGTGTCGATCCAGCCGCCGCGCCAGGCGGTGAACAGGCCGACGGCGATGCCGAGGACGGTGGAGAAGAGGACGACGGCGAGCGGGCCGGTGAGGCTCGTGCGGGTGCCGACGATCAGCGCCGAGAGGGTGTCGTGTCCGCCCTGGTCGGTGCCGAGCCAGTGCCCGGCGCCCGGCCCGAGCAGGGTGTCGCCGAGCGCCCCGAAGGTGGGGTCCTGGGGCGCGATCCACGGGGCGAACAGCGCGACCAGGACGAACAGGACGAGCAGGGTGAGGCAGGCCCGCTGGAGCGGGCCGCCGCCGAGGCGGCGGAGCCGGGCGAACCGGTCGGGCCGGGTGCGCTCGGGGCGCGGGGTGTCGGGGGTGCGGGCGCCGGTGCCCGCTTCGCGAAGGGTGTTCATCGGGCGCTCCCCGCCGCGGCGGAGCGCGGGTCGATCAGCGGCTGGACGAGGTCGACGAGGGCGTTGACGACGACGAATGCGGCCACCACGAGCAGCACGATCGCCTGCACCACCTGGAAGTCGAGTTGGTCCACGCACTGCACGAGCAGCGAACCCACTCCGGACATCCCGAAGGCGGTCTCCACGATCGCGGTGCTGACGAGCATCCCCGAGACGAGCAGCGCGGAGACGGTGACGATCGGTCCGAGCGCGTTGCGCAGGACGTGGCGCCGGATGACGGTCCGCCGCGGGGTCCCCCGGCTCAGTGCGACCTCCACGTGTTCGCGGCGCAGTTCGTCGAGCATGGCCGAGCGGGTCACCCGGGTCACCAGGGCCGTGAAGGTCACGGACAGGGCGGCGGCCGGGAGGATCACGTGGTGCAGCCGGTCCAGGACGCCGGCGCCGTTGCCGATCGTCGGGAACCAGCCGAGTCGTACGCCCAGGACGGACCTGAGCAGCAGCGCGGCGACGAAGGCGGGCGCGGCGGCGCCCACCGTCACCAGGAGCATGAGCGAGCGGTCGGTGCGCGAGCCGCGGCGCAGCGCGCCGACGATCCCGGAGCCGATGCCGAACACGGCGATCATCAGGGCGGACACGCCGATCAGGAGCAGGGACGAGGGCAGTCGCGACCAGATGACCGAGCCGACGTCCTGGTGGAAGAGGTAGGAGCGGCCGAAGTCGCCGTGGAGCACTCCTTCGAGCCAGTTCCAGTAGCGGACGAGGAAGGGGTCGTCGAAGCCGTACTGCCGGCGGATCTCGGCAAGCTGCTCGGGGCTGGGGCTGCGGCCCTTGGTGAGGAAGCTCGCCGGGTCCCCGGGCGCCAGGAACAGGGAGGAGAAGACGAGGAAGGAGGTGACGAGCAGGGTCGCCGCCATTGCGGCGAGCCGGCGCAGCACCCGTCCGGCCCGGGCCAGGGCGGCGTTCGCCGTCGGGGCCGTCATCCCTTGGCCCCGATCTCGGCCGCCCACGGGTAGTAGAGGTAGGCGATGGAGGGCTGGACGCCGGTGATCTTCTTGCCGAGGAAGACGCTGACGGGCTGGGTGTACAGGGGCAGCCAGGGCAGGTCCCGCAGGGCGACCTTCTGGGCCTCGGCGTTGGCTTCCGCGCGCAGGCCCGCGTCGTAGGAGGAGATGGCCTTGTCCACGGCGGCGTCGAAGGCGGGGTCGGACCAGTTGCCGTAGTTGCTGTAGGCGCCGGTCTGGAGGGAGCCGTACATGTCGAGCGGGTCGGTGATCGACGTGTACCAGAAGGTGAGGAACAGGTCGATGCCCTCGCGTGCGGCCGGGTCGGTGAAGAGGGTGGTGTACTTCTCCGCGGAGAGGGAGTTGATCTCCGGCTTGAGGCCGATGGCGGTGGCGGCCTGGGCTATGGCCTGGGTGATGATCGTCGTCTGGGAGTCGAGCGGGCTCGTCGCGATGACGACCTTCTGGCCGTTCACCCCGGCTTCGGCGGCGAGCGCCTTGGCCTTGGCCGGGTCGTACGGGTACTTGGGCAGGTCCTTCGCGATCCTGTCGCGGGTCGCGTCGGGGGCGTCGGCCCAGAGGTTGTCGGTGACGAGCGAGTCGGAGACCTCGCCGACCCCGCCCGCACCGGCCTTGACGATGCCCTTGCGGTCGGTGGCCATCAGCAGGGCCTGGCGCACCCGGGGGTCGCCGAGGGGGCCCTTGAGGTTGGCGACGACCTCGTCGGCGACGGTGGTGTTGCGGCCGAAGTAGAGCGTTCCGGCCTGGGTCTTGCCGAGTTGGGCGTAGGCGTTCGGCGGGACCATCCAGCCGCCGTCGACCTCGCCGCTCTGGAAGGCGTTGACGCGGGTGGTGGGGTCGGCGAGGAAGACGAACTTGGCCTGGCCGGACTTGGCCTTGAGCGCGGGGTCCCAGTAGTCGTCGAACCGCTTGAGGGTGAGCGACTGGCCGGCGGTCCAGTTGTCGAAGGCGAACGGGCCGGTGCAGTTCACGCCGGTCTGCGGGTTGCCGTAGTTCTTGCCGGACTTGGCGAGGGTGGCGGCGGACTCCACGGTGCCGGGGCCGGCGGCGAGGTACTTGTTGAATTTGGAGTCGGGCTGCGTGAGGGTGACGGTGACTTCCAGCGGCCCGGTCCTGTCGACGGACTTGACGTTGCGGAAGGGGCTTGCCCACACACTGGCCGTCTCCGGATCGAGGTGGCGGCGCAGGGAGGCGACGACGTCGTCGGCGGTGAGCTTCGTTCCGTCGTGGAAGCGCACGCCGGGGCGGATCTGGTAGACCCAGGTGGTCGGCGTGGGGTTGCTGTACGAGGTCGCGAGGTTCGGCGAGGTCGTCAGGTCCGGGTTCCAGCGCAGCAGGCTCTCGCAGACGTTGGCGAGGATCTGGTTCGGCGGGTAGTCGAACGCATAGGCGTAGTCGATGGTGGTCGGCTCGGCGAAGGTGGACCAGGTGAAGGAGTCCAGGTTCCCGGTGGCGGCCGGTGTCCGGTCCGTGATCTTGTAGGCGGTGGCCCGGTCCTTCTCGGGGTGCGCGGTACCACTGCACGCGCTCGTGACGAGCATCGTGGCGGCCGCGAGGGCGGCGGCGGTGAGGGTGCGGCGGATCAGCGGGGTTCTCGTACGGGCTGATGACATCGTCTGACTCCCTGAGGGATGAGCTCTGCGGGGTGGGTGACGCTCGGCCGGGCGGGATCGGCCGTGATGCTCAGTCGGGGGGCGGCGCTTCGGGGGAGGCTCAGTCGGTGGCGGTGAAGACCGGTGCGCCGTCGATGTACGTGCGCAGCACGCGGGTGTCGGCGATCTCCAGCGGGGGGTGCTCGAAGGGGTTCCGGTCGAGGACGACCAGGTCCGCGTACTTGCCGGGCTCGACGGTGCCGGTGACGTGGTCGAGGTGGTTCACCCAGGCGCTGCCGGCGGTGTAGGCGGTGAGGGCCTGCGAGAGGGTCAGGGCCTGCTCGGGGAAGAACGGCGGCGCCGGTTCGAAGGTGTCGGGAGAGTTGGGGGCCTCGTCCGGTACGGAGCGGTTGACGGCCACGTGGATGCCCCACAGCGGATTGGGGCTGCTGACGGACCAGTCGCTTCCCGCGACGAGGCGGGCCCCGGCGCGCCGGAGGTCGCCGAACGGGTACTGGAGACGGGCCCGTTCGGGGCCGAGGAAGGGGATGGTGAGCTCGTCCATCTGCGGTTCGTGCGCGGCCCACAGCGCCTGGATGTTGGCGGCCGCCTCCAGTTCCGCGAAGCGGGCGATGTCGTCGGGGTGGACGACCTGGAGGTGGGCGAGGTGGTGGCGGTTGTCGTTGGGGCCGTTGGCGGCGCGGGCCACGGCCAGCGCGTCGAGCACCTCGCGGACGGCGCGGTCGCCCAGCGCGTGGAAGTGGATCTGGAAGCCGGAGCGGTCGAGGCGGGACACGGCCTCGGTGAGCACCTCGGGGTCGATGAAGCTGAGCCCGGAGTTGCCGGTGGAGCAGCCGCAGCCGTCGAGGTAGGGCTCCAGCATTCCGGCGGTGAAGTTCTCGGCGATGCCGTCCTGCATCATCTTCACGCTGGTGGCGTTGAAACGGCCGACCTGCCCGGTGCGGCGGCGCTCCTCCAGGTCGGGGATCTGCTCCAGGCCGCGTTCCCGGTCCCACCACAGGGCGCCGACGACGCGGGCGCGCAGGGAGCCCTCGCGCGCTGCGCGCAGGTAGACGCCGTAGTTGTCGGGATTGCCGGGGAAGGCGCCGATCATGGCGTCCTGCCAGCTGGTCACGCCGAGCGAGAACAGGTGCTCCTGTGCGGCGAGCAGGCCGGCGTACGCCTCGTCGGGGGTGGCGATGGGCACGTGGCGGGCGACCAGTTCGACCGCGCCCTCCTGGAGGGTGCCGGCCGGGCTGCCGTCCGCCTCGCGCTCGATCCGGCCGTCGGCCGGATCGGGGGTGCCGGCGTCGACGGCCGCGAGTTCGAGCGCCCGGGTGTTGACCCAGGCTCCGTGGCCGTCCCGGTTGGTGAGCAGCACGGGCCGCTCGGGGACGACCGCGTCGAGCATGGCGCGGGTCGGAGTGCCCCCGGGGAAGACGTCCATCGACCAGCCGCCGCCGCGGATCCAGTCCGCGTCGGGATGGTCCTTGGCGAACGCGGCGACCACCGCCAGGTAGCCGTCGATCGTGCGCTCCTCGCTCAGGTCGCAGCCGAGCATCTGGACTCCGGCCACGGCGGGGTGCACGTGGGCGTCCTGGAAGCCGGGGATGAGCAGGCCGCCGGCGAGGTCGACGACCTCGGTGGCCTCGTCCGCGAGGGCGCGCACCGCGGCCTCGTCGTCGACGGCGAGGATCCGGCCGCCGGCGACGGCGACGGCCGCGTCGATCGGGGCGGGTGAGGTGCCCGTGAAGACCCGCCCTCCTACGAAGACGGTGTCGGCCCGCCGGCTCGTGTTGCCCATCAGCGCTTCCTCCGGCTCGGCGGGGCGAAACCCGCACGGCTTGTTCGTTGAGGAGGAGTGAACGGGAGCGCAACAATGTTGTCAACGCTGTTGCGCCACCTCTGTTCCAAATCGATACACTGGCCGCACCATGCCGAAGTCATCTGAGACCACCACCCGGTCCAAGCGCGCGGGCAGCCAGCTCACGCCCGACGCGATCATCGAAGCGAGCCTGCGCATCGCGGCCCGCGGCAGCGAGGACGCCTTCACCGTCCGGCGTCTCGGCGAGGAACTCGGCGCCGACCCGACGGCCATCTACCGGCACTTCCGCGACAAGGACGACCTGCTGCTCTCCGTCGCCGACCGCACGCTCGGCGAAGTGCTCGACAGCATCCCCGAGGGCCTGGGGTGGCAGGACCGACTGCGGGCCCTCGCCGACGGCTCCCTCGAAGTGGCCCTCAAGTACCCGGTGGTCGGCTCCACCATGGCCAGCCGGACCACCCGCCGACCCAACGAGTTCCGGGTCGTCGAACTGATCCTCGGCGCGGTGACGGAAGCCGGACTCGAAGGGGCCGAGGCCGCCGTCCACTACCGGATGGTCGGGGACTCGCTGCTCGCGTACGTCGGCCAGCGCGCGGCCTACCTGCTGTTCGCCCCGGAGCTGCGGGAGGCCGACGAGACCTCCTGGAGCCGCGAGTACCGCCTGGTCGACCCCGAGGGCTTCCCCCACATCACCCGACTGAGCGGCGAACTGGCCGAGGTGACGGACGAACAGATCTTCCGCGCCCGGGTCGAGGCCCTGATCACCTCCATCGAGACGCGGGTCCGGACGCTGCGCGGGGCGTAGGGCGCCCCTTCCGCCCGCCCTTGCGCACTTCCGTGCGCCCCATGTGGCGCAACACCGTTGACAACGGCGTTGCGCCACCGCTTCACTCCCCCTCAGTCCGAATCCGTGCCCGTCTCCGCAGGATTCCGAGAAGAGGGATCACATGCAGCACGTGCCCCAGCCCGCCCACCGCGCGGGCATCCCCGACCCACTGCGCACCGCGTTCTCGCTCCACGCCGAAGCCCGCCGCCGCGGCATGCCCGTCGCGGAGGTCGCCGGCGAGAACGCGGCGCACGCCGAGCGGACCCGCCGCGAACGCGCCCGCCGCGCCGAGGAACAGAGCTCCGGCCGTCCCTCCGTGCCCAGCCGCCGCCGGATCCTCGGCGCCGCGGGCGCGGCCGCCCTCGCCTCCGCCCTCCCCGGCGGCCTGCTCTCCCCGCGCCGCGCGGCGGCGGCCACCGGCCCCGCCGCCCCGCGCATCGTGATCGTCGGCGCGGGACTGGCGGGACTGCGCTGCGCGCACCGGCTCTGGAACGCGGCGAACCCGGTCGCCACGACCGTGTACGAGGCGGACCCCGCCCGCATCGGCGGCCGCTGCTGGTCCCTGCGCGGCTTCTTCGCGGCCGGCGCCGTCCACGAGCACGGCGGGGCCTTCATCAGCTCCACCGACACCGCCGTCCTCCGGCTGGCTGGCGACCTCGGCCTCCAGCGGGAGATCGCGAACGGCGGCGAACTGCACGCCGGGGACTACGCGGCCCGGGTCAACGGGACCTCCTACCCCGGGCTGGAGCAGCAGGACGACTGGATCGCCGCCGCCTACGACGCGTTCAGCGCCTCGTACGCGGCCGCCGGCACCGCCCGCCACGACGCCTACACACCGGAGGCGTACCGACTGGACCGGCTCTCCTGCCTGGACTACCTCGACGAGATCGGACTGCCCCGGGGCTCCCGGCTCGGGCAGCTGATCCAGGCCCTCCAGCTCCAGTCGGGCGGCGAACCCGGCGAGGCCTCCGCACTCGGCATGATCGGCTTCCTCGGCTCCTCGTCGGTCTTCGGCGGCGGGCGGGGCTTCGACGAGAAGTTCCACCTCGTCGGCGGCAACGACCAGCTCGTCAGCGGCATGGCGGCCCAACTCCCGGCCGGCACGGTCCGCCAGGGGCACCGGCTGATCGCCCTGCGCCGGAACGGCGACGGCTCGTACACCTGCACCTTCGACCACGGCGGCAGCACGGTCTCGGTGCCCGCCGACCACGTGGTGCTCGCCCTGCCGTTCAGCACCCTGCGCGACGTGGACCTGTCGGGGGCGGGTCTGTCCGCCCGCAAGCTCACCGCCGTCCGGGAGCAGGGCATGGGACAGAACGGGAAGATCGTCACCGAGCTCTCGGCCAAGACCTGGCCCCAGCTCGGCTACAACGGCATCAGCAACACGGGCCCGGCCGGCTACCAGACCGCCTGGGACGGCTCGGTCGCGGGCGCACCGAACGGCACGCCCGCGCTGCTGGTCAACTTCCCCGGTGGCAACACCGCCCGGGACGTGCTCACCGGCGCCGGGCACGGCCCGGCGCCCGCGGCCGACGTCGACTGGTTCCTGAACCAGATCGAGCACGTGTTCCCTGGCACAAGGGCCGCGTTCACCGGCCGGGCGTACGAGGACCACTGGTCGCGGGCCCCGTGGCAGCGGGGCGCGTACCACTTCTACAAGGTGGGCCAGTACACCTCGATCGCCGGGTGCGAGGCGCTCCAGGAAGGCCGGATCCACTTCGCGGGCGAGCACACGGACGTGGAGAACGCCACGCTGAACGCGGCGGTCTCCTCCGGCGAGCGCGTCGCGGCCGAGATCGGCTGCCAGATCTGATCCCGGGGCGGCGCGCGGTCCGGGCCGTCACCTCGGCGGGGTCAGCCGCTCCCACAGGAAGGTGTGGACGAGTGCCTCGTTGAAGGCGGTCTGACCGTGGTCGGTCGCGCCCGCGTGGCCCCCGCCGAGGTGCTCGTGGAAGAACACCGGATGCCCGTGCTCGCGCAGCCGGGCCGCCATCTTCCGGGCGTGGCCGGGGTGGACGCGGTCGTCGCGCGTCGAGGTCAGCAGGAGCAGCGGCGGGTAGGCGGGCCCGTCCGTCCGGACCCGGTGGTACGGGGAGATCCGTTCCAGGTGGGCCCGGTCGGCCGGGTCGTCGGGGTCCCCGTACTCGGCGATCCAGCTGGCGCCGGCCAGCAGCTTGTGGAAGCGGAGCATGTCCAGCAGCGGCACGTGGGCGACGACCGCGCCGAAGAGCTCGGGGTCCCGGGTGAGCATCGCGCCCATCAGCAGCCCGCCGTTGCTGCCGCCCTCGATGCCGAGCTGGGCGTGGGTGGTGACGCCCCGGGCGACGAGGTCCCGGGCGACGGCGGCGAAGTCCTCGTACGCCCGGACCCGGTTCGCGCCGAGGGCCGCCTTGTGCCAGGCGGGCCCGTACTCGTGCCCGCCCCGGATGCCGGCGACGACGTACGTGCCGCCGCGCGCGAGCCAGGCCCGGCCGGTGACCGCGCTGTAGCCGGGGACCATGGAGATCTCGAAGCCGCCGTACCCGTAGAGCAGGGTGGGGGCGGGGCCGGGACCGTCCTCGGGGCCGACGACGAAGTACGGCACGCGGGTGCCGTCCGCGGAGGTCGCGAAGTACTGGCGTACCGCGAGGCCCGAGGTGTCGAAGAGGGCAGGCTCCTGCTTGAGGCTCTCGCTGTCCCCGCCGGCCGTGCCCCGGTACAGGGTGGAGGGCTGGAGGAAGCCGGTGACGTGGTGGAAGTACTCGTCGCCCGCGTCGGGATCCGTGCAGGTCACCGAGGCCGTGGACAGCGGCGGAACGCCGGGCAGGGGTGCGCGCCGCCAGCCCTCCGGGCCCGGGGTGAGGAGCTCCATCCGGGAGGAGACGTCGGCGCGCGTGCTGAGGATCAGGTGGTTGGCGGTCCAGCTGTGGCCGGCGAGCGCGGTCCGCTCGTCCGGGGCGAACAGCACCTCGGCCTCCCGGTCGCCCGCGAGGAAGGCCTCGAACCGGAAGGCGAGCAGGGCGCCCTCGGGATGGCCGAGCCACGGCGACTTCGTGGTGACGGTCAGCCAGTCGCGGTGGACGTGCGCGCCCGCGTCGTCCGGTACGTCGATCTTCACCGGCGGGGCGTCGGCGTCCTCGGGGAGGAGGAACAGCTCCTGCTTCCAGAAGTCGATCTGGCGGTGGACGAAATCGCGTGCGAAGCCGGGGGTGTCGTCGTGCCAACCCGAGGCCGACAGGTCGGTGTCCCGCCCCTCGTAGACGAGCTCCGCGTCGGCGAGCGGCGTGCCGCGCCGCCAGCGGCGCACCTGGAGCGGGTAGCCGGACCCGGACATGGAGCCGGGGCCGAAGTCCGTGCCGATCCAGATCCGGTCCCGGTCGATCCACCCGATCCGGGTCTTTGCCTCCGTGACCGTGAACCCGTCCCGGACGAACTCCAGGGTTTCGAGGTCGAACTCGCGCACCACGCACGCGTCCGCGCCGTCGCGCGAGAGCATGACCAGCGCGTGCCGGTATGCGGGGGCCAACACCGCGGCGCCCGCCCAGGCCCACTTCTCCCCCTCCGCTTCCGCGAGGGCGTCCAGGTCCAGGACCGTTTCCCAGGCCGGCCGCTCCGTGCGGTACTCCTCCAGCGTGGTGCGGCGCCACACCCCGCGCACGCGGTCGGCGTCCTGCCGGAAGTCGTACAGGTGCGGGCCGCGGCGGACGACGTAGGGGATCCGGCCGTCGTCGTCGAGGACCTCGCGGATCTCGCGTTCCAGCACCTTGAACCCGGGAGCTCCGGTCAGCGCGGCGACGGTCTCGGCGTTGCGCTCCCGCACCCAGGCGAGGGCTTCCTCGCCGGACACGTCCTCCAGCCAGAGGTAGGGGTCTTCATCACTCATCCGCCGATTGTGCAGGATGCCGGGCCCTCTGCCGGTCCTCGCGCAGGGCCGTGTGCACCGACCAGACCACCGAGACGAGGGGGACCGCGACCACGGCGCCGACCACTCCGGCCGCGATGGTCCCCGCGACCACGGAGATCGCCACCACCAGCGGGTGCAGCTGGACGGCCCGGCTCATGACCAACGGATGCAGTACGTGCCCCTCCAGCTGCCCGATGACCACGATCAGCGCGACCACGACCCCCGCGACCAGCGGGCCCTTCGCGGCGAGCGCGACCACTGCGGCGACCGCCAGCGCCACCGGGGATCCCACGAGGGGGATGAAGGCGGCGAGGAACTCCAGCAGGGCCAGCGGAACGGCGAGCGGGACGCCGAGGAGGTAGAGGGCCAGCCCGACGAGGACGGCGTTGACGGCCGCGACGATGACAATGCCGTGGGTGTATCCGGTGAAGGTGCGCCAGGCCGCGTTCCCGGCGATCCCCACGCGCGCCCGGGCCGAGACGGGCAGCTGCTCGCGGAACCACGACCACTGCCGGTCGCCGCCGTAGAGGAAGAAGACGGAACAGAAGATCGCGAGAGCCATGACGGTGAGCACGCGGACCACTTGCCCGGCGCCGCTGACCGCCTGGTTGAGGAGGGTGGAGCGATGGGTCGACAGGTACTCGCCGATCTTCTCCTGGAGGTTGGAGAGCGTGTTCGGGTTCAGCCGGAAGGGCGGCCCTCCGAGCCACGCCTGGATGCTGTCGAGTCCCTCGCGGAACTCGCGGACCAGGGTGGTGCTCTCCCCCGCCACCGCCTCCCCGACCAGCGTCAGCACGCCCAGCAGCAGCACCGCGCTGCCGACGAGGCTGACGGCGACGGCGATCGAGCGGGGCATCGAGCGGGCGAGGCGCCGGGTGGGCGCGGACAGCAGCGCCGACACGACGAGGCCGAGGAAGAGCGCCACGGCGATCTCGTGGAACCGGCCCAGCACGGCGAAGACCGTGTAGACGGCGGCGCCGACGACCAGCAGGCGCCAGGCGTACGACGCGGCCGTACGCAGGAGGGGTGACACCGGCTGCATGGTCCATGGCTGCCACGGCGCAGCCGCGTTGCCACGCGCGGGGCACCGGATTCCCCCGTCCGGGGCGAATCCCGGCCGAATCCGGCGCGCGGCTCCCACCCGGGACGGACACGGATATTCCGTTGCCCGGCCCGGTCGGGACGGGGAGGATGGCCGGTCGTGAGCAGATCCCGTTTGGCCGCCGTACTCCCCGACCTGTCCCCCTGGCGGTCCAGTCCCGATTTCCGGCTGTTGTTCTACCAGGGCACGGTCACCTTCTTCGGCTCGTTCATGGCGATGATCGCCCTGCCGCTCCAGATCAAGCACCTGACGGAGTCGCCGCTCGCGGTGGGCGCCATGGGTGCGGTGGAGCTGGTTCCACTGGTGGTGTGCGGGCTGTACGGGGGCGCGCTGGCCGACGCCGTCGACCGACGGCGGATGATCCTGCTGACCGAGGCCGGGCTCGGGGTGCTCGCGCTGGTGCTCCTGGTGAACGCGCTGCTGCCGGACCCGATGCTGTGGCCGCTGTACGTGGTGGCGGCGGGCGTGTCGGCGCTGACCGGGTTGCAGCGTCCGGCCCTGGATTCCCTGATGGCGCGGATCGTGCCGCACGACCAGCAGACGGCGGCCGCCGCGCTCAACGGGCTGCGCTACCAGTTCGGCGCCATCGCAGGGCCCGCCCTGGCCGGAGTGGTCGTCGCGTACGCCGGCTACCCCGCGGCGTACTCGGTCACCGTCACGGGCTTCCTCGTCTCGGTCCTGCTGTGCCTGCGGCTGCGTCCGGCCCCGCCCGTGGAGGGCGCCGGGCGTCCGTCGCTGCGCGGGATCGCGGAGGGGGCGCGGTACGCGTGGAGCCGGCCCGTGCTGCTCGGCACGTACGCGGTCGACCTGGCCGCGATGCTCTTCGCCTTCCCGAACGCCGTCTACCCCTTCCTCGCGGACGAGCTCGACGCCGTGTGGGCCCTGGGCCTGATGTACGCGGCCGGCGCGGTGGGCTCGCTGCTGCTGGGGCTGACCAGCGGCTGGCTGTCCCGGGTACGCCGGCACGGGCTGCTCGTGGTGTGCGGTGCGACGGTGTGGGGGCTGGCCGTCGCGGCCGCCGGCTGGTCCCCGGGCATCTGGCCGGCGCTGCTGTGCCTGATGGTGGCGGGCGCCGGGGACATGCTGAGCGGGCTGGGGCGCGGCACGATCTGGAACCAGACGATCCCCGAGGAGCTGCGGGGGCGGCTCGCGGGCATCGAGGTGCTCTCGTACAGCGTCGGACCGCAGCTCGGCGGGGTCCGGGCGGGCGCCATGGCCGGCTGGACCGGTACCCGTACGGCGTTCTGGAGCGGCGGTCTGGCCTGCGTGGCGTCGGTGGCGCTCCTGGCGGCGCTGCTGCCGAAGCTGGTCTCGTACGACTCCGGGACCGACGAGGACGCCCGGCTGCGACGCGCCGAGAGGGAGCGGGAAGAGCCCGTCTTTCAGCCGTAGTGCGCCTTCGCCGCCGGCGCCCGAACTGGCCCCGCCACAGCGCGAGCTGACGGATGCTGACCTGTTCGGGGCCCGCTTCCTACGCCCGTAGACCCCTTCGCGGTTACTCGCGAGGAAACACGAGCGTTGGCTATGGTGAGCGCCCCGCCGATCAGGCGACCTTCGGATCCCATAAACAAACACGGATCCGACGCCACGATCGAAGGAAGTCCCACCAATCCGGGACGCAATCGCACAGTGCCGAGCGGCGCGGTGCCGGCAACACCGCCCGGCGTCGACTCGGCACGATCCGGCCTGCCCTCGCCCTGCCATCCAGGGCTCGAGAGGCGGCGGTCTTCTCATTCACCTACCTCGCAAGGCAAGGCAGAGATGGCACGCATCACCCGACCGTCCTCACGGCGGTCCCACCCGCAGCAGGCCCACCCCGTCGACGAACTGTTGCCGGTCCCCCGGCTCGCCCTCTACGGCTTCCAGCACCTCCTCGCGTTCTACGCGGCGGCGGTCATCGTCCCGATCCTGGTCGGCAACGCGCTCGGCCTCTCGCACGAAGAGCTCGTCCACCTGATCAACGCCGACCTCCTGACCTGCGGTATCGCCACGATCATCCAGGCCCTCGGCGTCTGGAAGGTCGGGGCCCGCCTCCCCCTGGTCCAGGGCGTCACCTTCACCGCGGTCTCCCCCATGATCGCCATCGGCACGGGGGCGGGCGGCGGCACGGCCGGCCTGCTCGTCGTCTACGGAGCGGTGATCACGGCGGGCATCGCCACGTTCGCGTTCGCCCCGGTCTTCAGCAAGCTGGTCAAGTACTTCCCGCCGATCGTCATCGGCACGATCCTCACCATCATCGGGATCACGCTGATACCCGTGGCCCTGCAGGACGCCGCAGGTGGCGCCCACCTGATCGGCACCCCCGCGTACGGCACCCCGAAGAACCTCGCCTACGCGCTGGGCACCCTGCTCTTCATCCTCTCGATGGTCCGGATCGGCAAGCCGTTCCTGTCCAGCCTCGCCGTCCTGCTCGGACTCGTCGGCGGCACGGCGGTGGCCTGGGCGTTCGGCGACGTCGACTTCTCGGCGGTCGGCGAGAGCGACTGGTTCGGGGTCACCACGCCCTTCCACTACGGCATGCCGCGCTTCGAGCTGCTGCCGATCGTCGCGATGCTCGTCGTCATGCTGATCACGATGGTGGAGACCACCGGCGACGTCTACGCCATCGGGGAGATCACCGACAAGGAGGTCGACGCCGACACCGTCGCGCGGGCGCTGCGCGCCGACGGTGCCGCGACGGTCCTCGGCGGGGTCCTCAACTCGTTCCCGTACGTGGCCTTCGCCGAGAACATCGGCATCGTGCGCATGTCCAAGGTGATGAGCCGTTACGTGGTCGTCGCGGCCGGACTCTTCATGGTCGTGCTGGGGCTGCTGCCGAAGGCGGGCAGCCTGGTCGCCTCGATCCCGCATCCGGTGCTGGGCGGGGCCGCCATCTCGATGTTCGGCATCGTCGCGGCGGTCGGGGTCCAGATCCTGGGCAAGGTCGACCTGCGGGAGGAGCGCAACACGCTCATCCTGGCGGTCAGTCTGGGCGCGGCGCTGCTGCCGACGACGGTCGCGCCGTTCTTCGACCGGATGCCGGACGACGTACGGGCCGTGCTGGACAGCGGGATCACCCTGGGCGCCCTCACCGCGATCGCGCTGAACCTGCTGTTCAACGTCTTCACCAGCCGCAGCACGATGGAGATCGACTGGGACGACATCGGGGAACCCGCCCACTGAGGCGGGCCACTTCGCGGGCCGCGCGTCGGGACCCCCCTCCCGGCGCGCGGCGCGCTGCCGTCAGCCGCCGGCGGGGAACGGCGGGGCCTCTCCCGCCTCCCCGATCAACTCCCAGAAGTGGTCGACGAGCCGGCGCAGGAACACGGCGCGCTCGGCCGCGATCTCCTTGAGCCGGGCGTCGTTGTTGCGGGCGACGAGATGGCCCATGTAGCGCTCCGAGAACCCGGAGAACTCGGCGTTCATCGTGCGCAGCGCGTCGCCCACGCTGGTCTCGTCGACGACGACGATCTCCGCCACGGGCTCGACGTACGTCTTCCAGCGCCCGGCCACGGCGGCCCGCAGGCACTCCTCCAGCTCCTCCACCCGCCCCATGATCCCGACGAGTCCCCGCAGGGACAGCCCCAGCGCCTCGACGAGCGCCCTGGTCTGCCGGGCGTCGCCGTGCCACTGCCGCGCGTCCTCGGCCGCGCGGTACTCGAAGGGGTCCATGCCTATGCGGTACGCCAGTCGTTCCACGGTGAGTTGCCGGGCCAGTCGGTGCTCGCCGAGGGTCCGCGGCCGGATGCCCATGAGCGTGGTCGTGTCGCACCACAGGACGGCGGCCAGGGCGAAGAGCTGCTCGTCCGTGGGCACGTGGGAGCCACGCTCCCAGGCCACGACGAACTGGGGGTGGACGGGGACGCCGCAGGCCGCCATGGACTGCGCCACCTGTTCGGATGTCAGGCCCACGCGCTCACGCGCGGATCTGGCCTCGACGGGGGAAAACGGAGTGCTGTACACGTACGAGACACCTCGCAACAACCTCGGACGCGGGGGGCGCGCGAGGAGGGACGGATTGATGGATGAACACCAAGCGCGGGCACAGTAACAGATGTTCAGCAGGGTGGAACCACTCATTCACCTTCGATTTGAAGGTGATGCACCGGAGGGGCCTCCTGACACGAAGTCAGGGCAAGTGGACGCCACGGGCCGTGACCCAGAGTTCGTACCACTCCTCGTGCGTGAGGTCCGGTTCGCGCGTCGCCGCGTCGCGGCAGGCACGGATCCGCTCCGGGCGGGAGGTGCCGACGACCGGCGCGATGGCGGCGGGATGCCGGGTCAGCCACCACAGGAGCACCGACTCGGGGGTGGTGCCCTTGCGGCCGGCGAGCTCGGCGAGGAGCGTGGCGGTGGCCCGCTCGGCGGGCGTCTCCTGGAGGCCGGTGTACCGGCCGTTGGCCAGCGCCCCCCAGGCCTGGAGGCGGATGCCGTGATCACGGCAGTGCTCCAGCGTCCCGAAGGGGAACCCGTTGCCCGCGAGGTGGGGCGTGTTGAGCAGCACGCCGACCTCGACCCAGTCCCGCCGGTACAGGCTCATCTCCAGCTGGTTCGCCACCAACGGGACGTCGAGCCGGGCCTGGAGGTGGGCGATCTGTGCGGCGCCCATGTTGGACACGCCGAAGTTCCTCACGAGGCCCTGCCGGTGCAGGGAGGTCAGGGCCGACGCGATCTCGTCCGGATCGGCCAGCGGGTCGGGGCGGTGCAGCAGGAGCACGTCGAGGTGGTCGGTCCTCAGCCGGACCAGGCTCTCCTCCACGCGGCGCGCGATGCTCGGCCCGCGCAGGTCGTACATCCCGGGCCGGTCCCCGTCGGGCAGCCGGATCCCGCACTTGGTCTGGAGGGTGATGCGTTCACGCAGCCCGGGCGTCCGGGCCAGCACCTCGCCGAAGACGGCCTCGGACTTGCCGCCGCGGTAGATGTCGGCGTGGTCGAATGCCGTGATCCCGCTCTCGAGCGCGGCGACGACCGCGGCCTCGGCGGCATCGATGTCCCCGACACCGTAGGGCTCGGGCCCCCAACTCCCGCCCAGCCCCATGCACCCGTACAACACCCGCTCGCCCACACCCACGTCCGCCGTCATGGCGCCCACCCTAGGGCCCTCCCGAGAAATCCATTCCGGAGCGGCCCGGAACGGCCCCGTGACGGGCTTGGGCGGGCCCGGGAACCGCCTCGCACCCCCTGGGGTGAGGGCCGGTTCCACGACACCGGGCACGGGCCGTCACGCGGCTCCACAAGACCCCATCGCATGCCCTCTGACCTGGGGTTTCCTCTACTTCCGGGATACGATTGCGGTCTCGGAAAGGGGACTTGATGAACCAGGACTCGACCCAGTTGACGGACCGCCGCATCCGCACGATGGAGGACGTGCTCGATCTGCTCGACGGCCTGTTCGCGCCGGAGGCCGATCGGTGGAGCCCCGGTGGCGCCTCCTGGTGGGACGGCTTCTACTCCGACCGTTCGAAGCCGGTGCCCTTCTTCGTCGCGAAGCCCGACGAGAGCCTCGTCTCCTACCTCGACCGCGGGCTGATCTCCCCCGGTCGGGCCCTCGATCTCGGCTGCGGCCCGGGCCGCAACGCGCTGTACCTCGCCTCCTTGGGCTTCGAGGTCGACGCCGTGGACCTGTCGCCGACCGCCGTGGCCTGGGCGGAGGAACGCGCCCGCGAGGCGGGGGCCGCCGTCCGTTTCCACTGCGGGGACGCCTTCGCCCTCACCCGGGCCGAGCTGAGCGGCCCGTACGACCTGATATACGACTCCGGCTGCTTCCACCACCTGCCCCCGCACCGCCGCGTCGGCTACCTCGACCTGCTGGAACGGGCCTTGGCACCCGGCGGTCACTTCGCCCTGTCGTGCTTCGCGGCCGGCGGCATGGGGTCCGAACTGCCCGACGCGGAGTTCTACCGCGCGGCCGGCCTCCAGGGCGGCCTGGCCTACACCCCGGAGTCGCTGCGCTGGATCTTCTCCGACTTCACGGAGGTCGAGCTGCGCCGGATGCGCGACGAGCCCGCCGAGTCGGCTTCGTTCGGCGAGGACTTCCTGTGGGCCGCCCTCTTCCGCCGACCCGCCGCCTGACGTCACGACCCCGTTCGCACCGGGCGGGGCAGCAGTGCGAGCAGCCGCTCGTGCAGTGCGGCCGGGGCGGCGACGAACCCCGTGGCCCCGGCCCTCCAGTACGCCCCCGCCGGGTCGGTGACCTCGGCCCCCGCCTCGCGCGCGAGCAGCGCTCCCGGCAGGAGGTTCGAGTCGTCACGGCCGTACTCCCAGAAGGCGTCGAGCCGGCCGGCGGCGACGTCCGCGATCTGCCACGTCGTCGGCCCCAGGTTGCGCACCGCGGCGACGGCGGGCAGTACGGCGCTCAGCGAGCGGCCCGCGAGCTCCGCCGCCTCCGGCCGGCCGGAGGCGGACGACGGATGGGTGTGCGCGAGGACGGCCGCCTCCAGGTCCCGCTTGCCGGACGGCGAGACCAGGACGCCGTCGCGCCGGGTGCCGTGGCCGAGGGCGGCCGTGTACGTCTCGCCGAGTACCGGGGAATGCAGCACGGCGGCGACCGGCTCGCCGTCCTCGACCAGGGTGACGCTCACGCACCAGGAGGTCAGCCCCTGGAGGTACTGGACCGCGCCGTCGACGGCGTCGACGACCCAGGCCGCTCCGTCGGCGGGCAGTTCGGTGTCCATTTCCTCGGCCCAGACGGCGTCCGGCCGCAGGGCCGACAGCCGACCGCGCAGCAGGGCGGTCGCCGGATCGTCGACGGCGGCGAAGGCGGTGCGCAGTTCGTCCACGGTGCGGGCGGCTTCGGGGCGCGGCCGGGCGTGCACCCAGGCCCCGGCCTCTTCCGCGGCGCGCGTCATGGGGGCCAGGAGCGAGGCGTGGGCGGAGGTCTCGGACATCAACGTCTCCTCTGTTCAGGGGGGTTGGTACGCGCACACCTTCGCCCGCGGGTGGCGCCCGAGGAGCTTCGCGGCCGTCCGGATGAGCGAAACTGGTCTTCGTGAGCGGTGAACCGATCGAAGACGTACTGGACCTTCGCGATCAGCGGCTGATCGCGGCCCTGCAGTGCGACGGCAGGCTGACCGCCGAGCGCGCCGCCGAGGTGCTCGGGTTGAACACCCGGGTCGTGCACCGCCGACTGGCGGCCCTGCTCGGCAGCGGGACCGTACGCGTCTGCGCGCGGACCGGCGGCGCCCCGTACCCGCCCGCGATGCTGCTGCGGATCAGCGTGCTGCGGGGGAAGGCGGAGACGGTCGCGAGGGCGCTCGCCGAGCGGGACGACATCCCGTTCGTCGATCTGTCGGCGAGCGGCGACGAGATCGGGGCGATCCTGATCGCCGAACCGGGGACGCCGAACCGGCTGGTGTTCCGGCAGCTGCCCGCGACGGGCTCCGTGGTGTCGGTGGACGCACAGACCGTCCTGCACGTCTTCGAGGGCGGGACGGCGGCCGACTGGCGCCTCGACGTCCTGACCCCTGCCGAGCGCACCGCGCTCACCCCGCCGCACCGCCGCGACCCGGCGGACACCCCCGACCGGACCGACCGCGGGATCCTCGCCGCCCTCGCCGGGGACGGGCGGGCGACGGCCGCGGTCGTGGCCCGGCGGACGGGGGGTGCGGAATCGACCGTACGCAGGCGGCTGGCCTCGCTCAGGGAACGCGGGCTGCTGCTCACCGAGGTCCACGTCGACGCCCGCAGGCTGGGGCTGCCCATCGACGCGAACCTGCGGATGCGCGTGCCGCCGGGTGAACTGGACGCCCTGGGGCGGCGGCTGGCCGGCCACCCCGCCGTACACGGGGTGCTGGCGACCACCGGCGCCGCCAACCTGCACGTCGCCGTGTGGCTGCGCAGCCTCGCCGACCTCTACGCCTTCCTGACCCGGGACATCGGCGGCCTGGGCGTCCCGTCCGTCGACACCTTCCTGGTCGGCCGGGCCGTCAAACGCCCTTCGGGCTCTCCGTCGGTCTCTCCGGTGGTCTCCTGAACCCGTGTGACCTCCGTACTACCTGGGGAGTACGCCGGAAACGCCACTCCGGGGTGACGCGGGTGACGGTGGGCGCGCTCTAGCGTGGCCGCATGGACGAGCAGTACGGCCGCCCGGGCCCTCCGTGGCGGCGATGGGTGGAGCGGACCGGGCGGAGCCCGGCCTGGCGCTCGGCGCTGATCGTCGCCGTCGTCGCCCAGGTCGGCTCCGGATGGGCCGAGCGGGCACAGACCGGACGGGTGTCGCTGGACTGGTTCGGGCGGCTCCTGCTGCTGCTCGGGCCGGCCCTGCTCGTCGTACGGCACCGGCATCCGGTGGCCGTGGTGTACGGGGTCGCCGCCGTCAACCTGGTGTACATCGGGGCCGGGTACCCGTACGGCCCGGTCTTCGTCAGCCTGGCCGTGGCCTGCTTCGCCGCCGTCGTCGCAGGCCTCCGAAGAGCCGCCTGGGGCGCCGTCGGGCTGCTGTGGGCCGGGCACCTGCTCATCGGGCACTGGCTCTACCGGTGGCTCCCGCCCGCCGGGGACGGACCGGCGCCCTGGGCGCAGGAACTGGGCATCACCGCGTGGGTACTGGCGATGCTGGCCCTGGCCGAGGTGGTCCGCGCGCGCCGTGAGCAGTGGGCCCGCGAGCGGGCCGAGCGGACGGCCGCGGAAAGACGTCGCGTCGGGGAGGAGCGGCTGCGGATCGCCCGCGAGCTGCACGACGTCCTCGCGCACAGCATCTCGGTCATCAACGTGCAGGCGGGCGTCGGGCTGGCCCTCCTCGACACCGATCCCGAGCAGGCGCGTACGGCGCTCACCACCATCAAGGCGGCCAGCAAGGAGGCGCTCGGCGAGGTCCGCCAGGTCCTCGACACCCTGCGCGCTCCCGGGGACGCCCCCCGCACCCCGGCCCCCGGTCTCGGCCGGCTGCCCGAGCTGGTGGAACAGGCCGCGGCTGCGGGGCTCGGCGTCGACGTGACCGTCGAAGGGCCCCCGCAGCCGCTCGCCCCCGGCATGGACCTGGCCGCCTTCCGCATCGTCCAGGAGGCACTGACCAATGTGGTGCGTCATTCGGGCTCGCGTACCGCCCGCGTCCGCGTCGGCTGGCGGCCGGGCGTGCTGGAGCTGCGCGTGGACGACGACGGCCCGCCCACCGGGGACCCGGCGGGCGGCAGCCGCAACGGTCTGATCGGCATGCGCGAGCGGGCTTCGGCCCTGGGTGGCGCCATCGAGGCCGGTCCGCGTCCGGACGGCGGTTTCGGGGTGGTGGCACGGTTGCCGCTGAAGGCCGTTTCGAACCGGGAGGGTCCGTGATCCGAGTACTGCTCGCCGACGACCAACTGCTGGTGCGGGCCGGGTTCCGGGCGCTGCTCGACGCCCAGCCGGACATCGAGGTGTCCGGCGAGGCCGCCGACGGGGACGAGGCCGTGCGGCTGGTCCGTGAGCTGCGGCCGGACGTGGTGCTGATGGACATCAGGATGCCGGTCCTGGACGGGCTGGCCGCCACCCGCGGGATCACCGCGGACGAGGCGCTGGGCGACGTCCGAGTGGTCATGCTGACCACCTTCGAGCTCGACGAGTACGTCTTCGAGGCCATCCGTTCCGGTGCCTCGGGCTTCCTCGTCAAGGACACCGAGCCGGAGGAGCTGCTGCGCGCGGTCCGTGCAGTGGTCGACGGCGACGCCCTGCTGTCCCCGGGCGTCACGCGCAGGCTGATCGCCGAGTTCGCGGCCCGTTCGAAGGAGCCCGGCGCGGCGGCCGGGCTGGAGCGGCTCACCGACCGGGAGCGGGAGGTGATGGCGCTGGTGGGCATGGGCCTGTCCAACGAGGAGATCGCCCGCCGGCTGGTGGTCAGCCCGCTCACCGCGAAGACGCACGTGAGCCGCACGATGGTGAAACTCGGCGCCCGCGACCGCGCGCAGCTGGTCGTGCTGGCCTACGAATCGGGGCTGGTGCGGCCCGGCTGGCTCGGATAGTCCACCCCGGGCCCTCCGTCGTACTCCCCCGGAAGCAGCCGAGGTACAGCCGGCCGTACGACGACCCGGACCCCCTCCCGGAACGACTCTCGGAGCAGGACGAGAAGTCCGCGCTTCCCAAGGAGTCGAACCGAGATGAACACCTTCAGCACCCTTGCGTACGACGGGCCCGGCCCGTGGATCCTGCTCTTCCCGCTGATCTGGGCGGCGGTCGTGATCACCGTCGTCTCCGTCCTGCGCCGCACGGTGTGGCGCGGCCGCCGAGGGCCGTGGCAGAGCCGGGGCGCCACCACCCACGGCGAGCACTCGCCGATCGCGGTCCTGGGCCGCCGCTTCGCCTCCGGCGAGATCGACGAGGACGAGTACTGGCGCCGGCTGTCCGTCCTGGACGAGCAGTTCGGCCGCTCCCTGAAGGACGGTCCGGCGTGAGCACCGTGACCGCCTTCCCGGGCGGCGGCGGGACCGTCGCCGCCCGGGTCGGTCCCGACGCGGGTCCTGCCGGGTCTCGGTGACGAGCGTGCCGTCGCCCTCCGGTTCGAAGCGCTGACCGGCCGGCCCACCGGCCGGCCGGTCAGTGGGCCGAGCGCGCGGCGTCCGCCACTTCGAGGATGGTGTCCATGAAGAGCCGGGCACGGGCGGATTCGCTGCCGGTGGGCCACATCAGCCCGTACCGGATGGGCGGCGCGTCCCGGAAGGGGACGAAGGCGACGCCGGGGTGCATGTGGTGGTGGACGGCGCGCGCGCAGACCGTGGTGATGCCCTTGCCCGCGCTGACGTCGGGGAGGACTTCCTGCCAGTACTTGACGGCGCGGCCGCGCGCGACGGGCTTGCCCGAGGGCGTACGGGAGGGGAAGTGCTCCTCCAGCCAGTAGTCCGGGACGGCCCCTTCGACGGTGATGAGCGGGGCCAGCGCGTAGTCCTCCAGGGACACGGTCTCCTGCCGGGCGAGCGGGTGGTCCGCGGGGACCAGGAGCGCGCGGGGCTCGTTGAGGACGACGGGGCCCATGGTGATGTCCGGCTCGATGATGGGGAACTCGGAGAGCTGGAGGTCGAGTTCACCGGTGCGCAGGGCGCTGATGGGGTCGTGGATGAGCACTTCCTGGATGCGGACTTCGACATCGGGGTGGCGCATGCGGAAGAGGTCGGCCGCCCGGACGACGAGGTCGCCGCACCACAGGGTGGTGTAGCCGACGCGCAGGGGGCCGCTGACCGTGCCCGTGGCGGCCATGGCCCTCTCCAGAGCGGCCATCAACTGGGCGTAGGCGGGTCGCAGGTCGTCGTGGAGCTGCTGCCCGGCGGGGGTGATGGACACGGTGCGGCTGGTACGGGTGAACAGCGGGGTCCCGATACGGCGCTCCATCTGCTTGAGCGTCTGGCTGACCCGGCCGGTGCTCACGTGCAGTCGCGCAGCGGCCCGGCCGAAGTGCAGTTCGTCGGCGAGTGCGAAGAGCGTCTCCAACTCGAACCGTTCCAACATCCGCCGCCCCCATCGTTGAGTCTGCCTAAAAGGCCTGTTCCATGATCGCTCCTTGATGAGTCGGAAACCAACCAGCAAGGTGTTCAAGGGTGTTCCGCGGACAGGGCTTCGAAGGAGAACACCGACCGAACCCCTTTCCGGAGGCATGGGCGTGAGCAAACTCGTGGCGGTGATCTACCTGTCGATGGACGGGGTCGTGGAGGAACCTTCCTGGACGGCACCGTTCTGGAACGACGATCACGGCAAGTTCCAGGCGGGACAGTTGGCTCGCAGCAGGGCTCTCGTGCTGGGCCGGAAGACCTTCGAGGAAATGGCGAGGGTGTGGCCCACGATGGGGGACGCCGACGAGGGCGCGGCCCGGATCGGCAACATGCCCAAGTACGTGGCCTCGACGACCCTGGAGAACCCGCAGTGGAACGCGGCGGTCCTGAAAGGGGACGTGGCCGAGGAGGTGGCCGGGCTCAAGAGCGAGCCCGGCCGGGACCTCCTGGTCTACGGCAGCGGCCGGCTCCTGAACCACCTGCTCGGCCACGGTCTCGTCGACGAACTCAAGCTGTTCCTCCACCCCGTCGTCGTGGGCGGTGGGCGGCGGCTCTTCCCCGACCACGGCGATTCCACGACGTGGACCCTCGCCGGCACGACCACCTTCGACTCGGGCGCGGTCGTCCTCGACTACCGGCCGGTCGCGGTGGCGGGCCCGGCGGACGGGCCCGCGCCGTGACACGGCCGCCCCGACACCCCGAGGCAGCCCCAGGCGCACCGCGGCCCCCCGGGACGGGCTCAGCGGGTGGCCTCGGTGATGTGGCGGGGGCCGAACTCCTCGGCCGTCCGCACGAAGGCCCGCAGCAGGGCGCTCTCGTCCGAGGTGGGCCAGACCAGCGCCCATTCCGTGACCGGGGCGTCGTGGATCGGCAGGAAGGAGATGCCCGGCGGGGTGTAGTAACGGGGGACGTGCGCGTTGACGGGACAGGCGATCTGCCCCGCCACGACGAGGGCGAGCACCTCGTGGAAGGTACGGCCGACCGGCCCGCGCTCGATGCGGCGTCCGAGCGGGGTACAGGCCGGCACCATGGCCTCGAACCAGTACCTGGGAGCCTCGGGGCCGGGATCCAGGACGCGCAGGTCCGCGAGGTCCTCCAGGGACACGGTCCCCCGCTCCACGAGCGGCGAGTCCGCGGCGATCGCGAGCACGCGGTCCTCGGTCAGCAGGGTCGAGCCGACGCTCAGGTCCGGTTCGTGGACGGGCCGCCACATCAGCTGCACGTCGGTCCTGCCGGCGCGCAGCGGAGCGAACGGTTCACTGAAGTGGATCTCCAGCACCTCGACGTCGCATTCGGGGTGGCGCTCCCGGAAGGCCTCGATCACAGGACGCATTTCCTGCCCCAGAACACCCATCACGCCCAGCCGCAGCGTCCCCCGCACGCCCAGCGCGGCCTCGCTCGCCCGGGCGAGCCCTCCCTGGATCAGGTCGTACGCCTGCTGGAGCTCGGCGCGCAGGACCTTCCCGACGGGCGTCAGCGTCACCGCGCGGCTGGTCCGGTCGAACAGGGGGGCGCCGATGCGCCGTTCCTGCTTCTTGATCGCCTGGCTCACCCTCGGCGCGGAAACCCGCAGCCGTTCGGCCGTCCTGCCGAAATGCAGTTCCTCGGCCAATGTCAAGAAGATCTCTATGTCCCTCAGTTCCATGGCCGCCCCCGTACCGCGATAACCGCGAGGTTATTGATCAACTTGCCGATTCTACGTTGATCCCGAGGTCACGCGGGCGGAGGCTGTAGACGCCCGGCGCGCGCCCCGTCCGACGGCGGGCGCCCGCTCCACCACCCCCCGCTCCCCCTACCCCTGGAGGAATCGATCATGCTCAGCCGCCCTTACGCGGACGGAGAGAGACGGCCGTGAGCGACAGGCTCGACATGACGGTGATGTACGCGACGCACAACAAACTGCGACGGGAACTGACCCACATCGCCCGGGCCACCGCCCGGTTCGACTCGGATCCCCGGTACGTCCTGCGGGTGGGCGCCGACTGGGAGATGTTCAGGCGGGCCCTGTCCGCGCACCAGTCGGCCGAGGACGACGCGCTGTGGCCGCCGCTGCGCCGGGCCCTGGAGGGCAGCCCGTTCGATCTGGCGCGGCTGGAGGCGATGGAGGCCGAGCACGCCGCGATCGCCTCCCTCGTGGGGGCCGTCAACGGGGCCCTGACCGCCCCCGGCATCGAGCTGGACCTGTTCGGTGAGCTCACCGAAGCCCTGTTGTCCGGGCTCGTCGGGCATCTCGCCCACGAGGAGGACTCCGTCTTCCCCCTGGTGCAGTCCGCCCTGGGCGCGGACCTGTGGGAACACTTCAGGCAGGTGCACGCCGTGCGGGTCGGCCCGTACGCGCCGCAGCTGCTGCCCTGGCTCCTGGACGGCGCCGACGAGCAGACGGTCTCCTTCGTGCTGACCTCGTTCCCCGCGCCGGCCCGCCAGGCCTACGAGCACCGGTGGCGACCGTCCTGCACGGCACTCGACGGCCCGCACGCCCCGTCCACCGTTCCGGCCCGGTCGGAACTGCCCTGACGGTCCGGCAGGACCACGCGGCAATCCGAATCCGGCCCGGTTTCCGTTCGTTTCGACCCTCGAGGAATTCCTTATGTGCAAGCGCTTCGACGTCGTCGTCCTCGGTGCGGGGCCCGGCGGTTACGTCGCCGCCATCCGCGCCGCCCAGTTGGGCCGGCGAGTGGCGGTCGTGGAGGAGAAGTACTGGGGCGGCGTCTGCCTCAACGTGGGTTGCATCCCCACCAAGGCGCTCTTGCGCAACGCCGAGTTGGCCCACCTCTTCACCCACGAGGCCAAGACCTTCGGCATCGAGGTGGAGGGCAGCGTGTCCTTCGACTACGGCGCGGCGTTCCGCCGCAGCCGCCAGGTGGCCGACGGCCGGGTCAAGGGCGTCCACTACCTGATGAAGAAGAACGGGATCACGGAGTTCGACGGCCGGGGCACCTTCCTGGACGCGAACACCCTGGAGGTCGCCCAGTCGGACGGCACCATCTGCACGATCTCCTTCGACCACTGCGTCATCGCGACCGGCGCCACGCCCCGGCTGCTGCCGGGCACCCGGCGCAGCGAGCGCGTGGTCACCTACGAGGAGCAGATCCTCAGCGACGGCGTCCCGCGGTCGATCGTGATCGCGGGGGCCGGCGCCATCGGCATCGAGTTCGCGTACGTCCTGCACAACTACGGCGTGAAGGTCACCATCGTCGAGTTCCTCGACCGGATCGCCCCGCTGGAAGACGCCGACGTCTCCGCCGAACTCGCCAAGCGCTACCGCAAGCTCGGCATCGACGTGCTCACCTCGACCCGGGTCGAGTCGATCGACGAGTCGGGCCCGCAGGTGCGGGTGACGGTCACCGGGAAGGACGGCACCCAGAAGGTCCTGGAGGCCGACAAGGTGCTGCAGGCGATCGGCTTCGCGCCGAACGTCACGGGCTACGGCCTGGAGGCCACGGGCGTACGACTGACCGAGCGCGGCGCCATCGACGTCGACGGGCGCTGCCGTACCTCGGTTCCGCACCTGTACGCCATCGGCGACGTCACGGCCAAGCTCATGCTCGCGCACACGGCCGAGGCCATGGGCGTCATCGCCGCCGAGACCATCTCGGACGCCGAGACGATGGAACTGGACTACCCGATGATTCCCCGGGCCACCTACTCCCAGCCGCAGATCGCCAGCTTCGGCTGGACCGAGGCGCAGGCGAGGGAGAAGGGGTTCGACGTCGCCGTCGCCAAGTTCCCCTTCACCGCCAACGGGAAGGCGCACGGCCTGGGCGACACGGTCGGCTTCGTGAAGCTGATCGGCGACGCCACGCACGGCGAGATCATCGGCGCGCACCTGATCGGGCCGGACGTCACCGAGCTCCTGCCCGAACTGACCCTGGCCCAGCAGTGGGACCTGACCGTGCACGAGGTCGCCCGCAACGTGCACGCCCACCCGACCCTGGGCGAGGCGGTCAAGGAGGCCGTGCACGGCCTCGCCGGGCACATGATCAATTTCTGACGGACCCCCCACTACACAGAAGGCAGGAACCCACCATGCACACCTCGGACGGAAGCGCCGACCGGGTCTGGTTCATCACCGGCGCCAGCCGGGGCCTCGGCCGCGCCTTCGCGGACGCGGCACTGGCCGCCGGAGACCGCGTGGCGATCGCCGCCCGTACCTTGGGACCGCTGGAGGAGACGGCGGCGGCGCATCCGGGGCGGGTACTGCCCCTCGCCCTCGACGTGACCGACCGCGACGCCGTGTTCGCGGCCGTGGCCGAGGCGGTGGAGCACTTCGGGCGGCTCGACATCGTCCTCAACAACGCGGGCGCGCTGTCGATGGGCATGGTCGAGGAGTTCACCGAGGCGGAGGCCCGGGCCCAGCTGGACCTCAACTTCTTCGGTGCGCTCTGGGTGTCCCAGGCGGTGATGCCCACCCTGCGCGCGCAGGGCTCCGGGCACATCGTCCAGACGTCCAGCATCGCCGCCCTGGGCGGTTTCCCCTCCACCGGCCTCTACAGCGCGAGCAAGTTCGCCCTGGAGGGGTTGAGCGAGGCGCTCGCGATGGAAGCGGCCGACTTCGGGGTCAAGGTCAGCATCATCCAGCCGGGCGGCTACTGGACCGACCTCTATTCGGCCATGCACGCCACGAGCCCGCTGGAGGCCTACGCACCGCTGCGGGCCGAGCTGGAGCGGCAGTTCGCCAAGGGGTCGGTCGACAGCGACCCGAAGCTCGCCGCCGAGGCGGTCCTCCACCTCGTCGACAGCGACGATCCGCCGCTGCGCCTCCTGCTGGGGAACATGGCGTACGACCTGGCCTTCGACATCGCCCGCAAGCGCGTGTTCACCTGGGCCGCGTGGGAGCACGTCAGCCGCGCCGCGGAGCACGCGATCCCCGCACCCGGATCCCCGGCCGGCGCCGGGGCCGAGGAGCCGGCGGCCGGGGCCGCGGCGAGTTGAGCCGTCCGTCCGGGATCCGGGACGGTCCCGGACGGTCCACGACCCCGCCCCGGGGCTCAGGGGCGGCCGCCCACGGGGGTGGTGGCCGCCCGCTGTGACGTGACGCGGAACATCGAGGGGTCGGGGTAGGTCGCCTTCTCCGCCCGCAGCACCTCCTCGATCGTCTCCCCGAAGGAGGGATCGAAGAGGTCCACCGACCGCAGCAGGCGCAGCCCGTCCACGGTCGGGTCGAGCAGCGGGCGGGCCATCCGGGCCGCGCCGCCCGAGAGTGCGGTGAAGCCCTGGCGGGCCATCTCGTACCGGCCGGCGACACGCTCCTCGAAGCCCGCGCTCGCGTAGCCGACCACCAGCGCGAGGTCGGCGAGGAACTTGCGGGCACCGCGGGCCATCTCCTCCGCGCCCTGGAGGGTCTGCACGGAGCCGCCCGCCACCTTGAAGTCGTCGCCGTTGCGCTGGAGACCTCGCGCCTCGTACACGGCCAGCGCCTCCTCGAAGAGCCGGCCCGCCTCGTCGACGTTCTTCATCGCCGTCACGAGCTGCTCGATGTCGATCTCGCGCTTCACGCTGCCTCCTGATCCGGGACTGTGCTGCACCGACCGTAGGAGGCCGGGCAGCGGCTACGGAACACCCCTGCACGGCCCAGATCTCCGGGCCTCGCGGGCACGCCGGACCCTCCCCCGCCCCGGGTGCACAACTCGCCACGCGGTCTTGCGGGTTGAGGCCGAGGTCTCAACAATGCGCATGACAATCGAAGGATCTTCGGTTGCGTTCTGTCCTCAGAGGGGAACCCCCACATGAAGAAGCCTCTCGTCGGCGCGTCACTCACCCTGCTCCTGATCGGAGCCGCCGCCGCACCGGCCGTGGCCGCACCCGGGGAGACCGCCGTCGCGGTCGACTTCGCGGGCACCGTCGCGCTCAGCAACTGTTCCGGCTCCGTCGTCCGCGCCCCCGGCTCCCAGCCGGACGACCCGGCGCTCGTCCTGTCCAACGGGCACTGCCTGGAGACGGGCTTCCCCGCGGCCGGCGAGGTCATCAAGGACCAGCGTTCCAGCCGCTCGTTCTCGCTGCTCAACTCGGCCGGCTCCAAGGTCGCCACGCTCCGGGCGAGCAAGGTGTCGTACGCGACGATGACCGACACGGACATCTCGATCTACCAGCTGACCAAGACCTACGCGCAGATCCAGAGCCAGTACGGCATCAGCGCGCTCACCCTGAACGACGCGCACCCTGTGCAGGGTTCGGCGATCAGCGTCGTGTCCGGGTACTGGAAGCGGATCTACAACTGCAACGTCGACGGTTTCGTCTACCGCCTCAAGGAGGGCGACTGGACCTGGAAGGACTCGGTCCGCTACACCTCGTCCTGCAACACCATCGGCGGCACCTCCGGTTCGCCGGTGATCGACAAAGCGACGGGCAAGGTCGTCGCCGTCAACAACACGGGCAACGAGGACGGCGCGCGCTGCACCGTGAACAACCCGTGCGAGGTGGACCAGAACGGCAACGTGACGGTCCGCCAGGGCATCAACTACGCGCAGGAGACGTACATCGTCGTCCCCTGCATAGGCCCCAAGAACGTGATCGACCTGAACCGCCCCGGCTGCACCCTGCCCAAGCCGTAGCGGACCCCGCCCGGCCCCGAGTCTCCCCGCCCGGCCCGAAAAGCCCCACGGCCGGGTCCCGGGCGGGGATACTCGGACGCGTGGAACTGCACATCGATCACCGCTGGCTGCTGGAGCGGCAGGAGGCCCTGTTCAAGGACGTGGCAGTGGCCGATCACTCCGCGCTGGTCGCGGCCGTCGCCCGGCACCGCGTGAACACGCCCAGTCTGGGTGTGGACGATCCGGACGCCTACTGGCGCGCGGCCGCCCTGCTGGAGGCGATCGTGCTGCTGCGCCCGCTCCCCGGTTCCAACGAGTACTTCGCGTACGGGGTCGCCGTCGCCTACATCGAGGCGTCCGGGCGGACGGTCGAGGCCTCCTACGAGCAGTGGCGCGAGCTCATCACGGACATCCGCACGCTCCGCGCCACCGTCTACGAGGTCGCCGACCGCCTGCGCTCCTGGCGCACGGCCTGACCGGGCTCAGCGCCTGCGCTGGGCGGGCGTCCCGACGAGGAGCGCGTCGCTGACGAGCCGGGCACCGCGGGCCAGACGGCCCAGCTGTTCGAGTTCCACCGCGTACATGCGGATCGTGTTCTCTATGACCGATTCGGCCATGCCCATCATCGGCAGTTCGGCCCGGCTGGTCTGCATGGCCACGCGCACCGCGCGCATCTCGTGCTGCAACTGGAGCTGGACGTGCCGGGCCAGGAGCGCGTGATGGCGGGTCAGGGTCAGATAGCTGCCGTAGCGGGCCGGGAGGAGGTCCCGCAGCCAGCGCGTGGCGCTGCGTTCCCAGTCGTGGGTCCCGGGGGCCTTGACCTGGAGGGGCCAGTCCGGGCTGCGCGTGAGGGTCGCGGTCTGGGGCATTCTCGTCACTTCCGAGTGGTGTCGAACTCTGATCGAGACGTTGCTTGGGGGCGGCCTCGGCCCAGGGGTTGACCGAGGCCGCCATGGGCGCTCTGCGGGATCCGAAAGCCTGGACTCGGCACCCGGCCCGACGTGAGGAGGTTCGTCGTGCCGGCCGCCCGTTCAGGAGGACCTGGGGAGGGTCTTCCTTGGCATCGTGGTGGATCCGGAGCGCCGTCGTCAGTAAACATATATACCGTCGAGTAAGCAAGGGTATGAAAAATTTCATGCACCTCGCGCCATGTATATGTCCAGGTCCAAGCCGTTTCGAGCGGGGGAAGGCGAGGTTCCGGCAGGGCCGCGCAGGCCTACAGGAAGAAGTGGTGCTGCTCCGCGGCGTGCTCGTACTGCTCCAGCCGGGCCTGGGTGCGCTCCGGGTCGGCGTCGGCCATCGACTGCAGCAGGGCCGCGGAGAGCATCCCGGGGGCCGCGTAGGAGTCGAACACCAGGCGCGAGCCGGTGCCCGCGGTCAGCACCACGTCCGCCTCGTCCACCATCGGCCCCACCGTGGGGTCCGTGATCAGCACGACGCGCAGCCCCGTGCTGCGGGCGGAGCGGAGTGCCGCCAGGGTCTCCTTGGCGTGCCGCGGCATGGCGAAGGCGAGCACCCAGGTGCCGCCGGCCTCCCTGGACTGGAGCAGGGCGTCGAAGGCGACGCTGCCGCCGCGGGTCACCAGGCGTACGTCGGGGTGGATGCGCCGGGCCGCGTACGCGAAGTACTCCGCCAACGAGACCGAGATGCGCAGGCCGAGGACGGTCAGGGGCACCGAGGCCGCCAGATCGCGGCCGATGTCGAGCACCTGGTTGGTGTCGGCGAGCAGCCGGCGTACGTTCTCCAGGTTGTCGATCTCCGCGTCGACGGCCGCCTGCAACTCGTTGCGGCGGATCTGCTCACGGATGTCGGGGGCTCCGGCGACCGCGCTCAGCGCGATCGGCTGGAGCACGTCACGCAGGGCCGGGTAGCCGCTGAAGCCCAGGGAGACCGCGAAGCGGGTCACCGACGGCTGGCTGACGCCCACCCGTTCGGCGAGCTCGGTGATGGAGAGGAACGCCGCCTCGGTGAGGTGGTCGATCAGGTACTGCGCGATGCGGCGCTGGCCGGGTGAGAGTCGACGGCCGTCGAACAGCGCGAGGACCCGGTCGGCCGGGGGTCGGACCTCCTCGGACGACTGGCTGCTCGGCTTGATCGCCGCTGCCTGCGCGCGTGCCTGCTGCCCCGATGACACGGGAGGGCCTCCTTCTCACCACACTCGCGCTCAAACATAGCTCACCGGCCGTGCCACGAAGATCAATCCTGGGCCCTGGCGGTCACCGGGGCGTCCGTGCGGTCGCCCAGGAACTCGTACCAGCGGCGCTGCAGGCACAGGTAGCGGGTGTCGGCCTCGACGAGGTCGAGGAAGGAGCCGATGGTGGCGCCGAGCCGCTCGGCGAGCCCCAGGTCGGCGAGGGAGCCGTCGTCCTCGAAGGCGTGGTGGGCGCCCGCGAGGCTGAACATGTCGGGGTACACGCGGGCGCCGAGGTGTTCCAGCGGTACCCGCAGGGCCCAGAGCCCGCGGTTGCCGCCGACCATAGAGGGCGAGGCGGAGACCAGCAGGGCCTGCTTGTCCTTGAAGGGCTGCGGGCGGTAGCGCGAGACCCAGTCGATGGCGTTCTTCAGTACGCCCGGCACGGAGGCGTTGTACTCCGGCGAGGCGATGACCAGCGCCTGCGCGGCCTCGATCCGCGCGCACAGGGCCAGCGCGCCCGGCGGCAGCCCCTCGTCCGCCTCCGCGTCACCGTCGTAGGGCGGCATGGGGAAGTCGCCGAGCGCGGCGGGGTCGGCGACCGCCCCGGCCCGACCGATCCGGGCGGCCACGAGCGCCGCGAGCCGGGCGTTGACCGAGCCGGTGCGGGAGGAAGCGGACAGGACGAGCACGCGCAGCGAGCCCCGGCCGTGGTCGCCGTCGTGCGGACGGGCCGGATCCGCCGGGAAGTGGTCCTTGCCGTGGTCGTCGCCGCTGCCGTTCGGGGTCATCGCCGTCTCCTGCCTTCCGGTCTTCCGGTCTTCCGGTCTCACGGTCTTCCTGCGGGGCGGTGGGGCAAGCGCGGCGGGACCCGCACACGCTGGTGTGCGGGTCCCGTCCGGGCCGCCGGGTCACTTGGCGCGGGGGTTCTCCCAGCGGTAGAACTCGTGGGCCATCGCGTCCTTAGGACTGCGCCAGGTATCCGGGTCGTGCGCGCTGACGTAGGCGGTGAGCCGGTCGCTGAGCTGCCGGAACTCGGGGTGCTCGGTGACCTTCGCGATCTCCGGGCCGGGGGGCCGGTCCGACTCGATCAGGTGGAGGTACACGTCACCGAACTGGAACAGGCTGCGGTGGGTGACCCCGACCAGGTGCGGGAGCTCGCCGGCGTCGGAGTCCGCGAACAGGCCGGCGATGTCGGGAGCCGATCCCGGCGCCATGCGGGCGACGATGAGAGCGCGGTGCTTGGTGTGCATCCGGGTGTGCGCCTTTCGTTTCCTACTCGTTCGTGCTCGTTCCTGCTCGTGCCTACCGACGGCTGCTGACGGAGTCGCGGCTCGCGCGCTCGCGCTCCTCGATCTTGTCCCGGATCAGCGCCATCTGGATCTTGGAGTTCTTGTTGATGTTGTCGGTCATCCACGCGTCGTCGACCGGGGCCGTCGGCTTCATCGCGAAGTCCTGGGTCCACTTCATCCGCGTGCCGCCGCCCGGGACTTCGGAGTACTGCCAGTGGATGTCCATGTGGGCGAACGGGCCGGTCTCCACGCGCCGCGCCTTGACCTGGAGGCCCTTGCGGTCGACGGTCCGCTCCGAGACCCAGCTCCACACCGTGCCGTTCTCGTCGGGGTGCATGGTGAGCCGGAAGCGGGTGGTGTCCCCCTCCTGTTCGAGGATGTCGAGGGAGGCGTACTCGCTGAACAGCTTCGGCCAGTTCGGAAGGTCGTTGGTCACCTCCCACACGAGGTCGACGGGCGCGTCGACGTGGATCTCGTTCTCGGTGTGTCCTGCCATCTCATGCTCCTGTCATCAGGCTGTTGTTGACGAGGTCGAGGAATTCCCCGGGGGTCTTGCAGCGGTCGGCGTCCGTGGGCAGCGCCCGTCCGCGCCGGTTCTCCAGCTCGCCGACGATGCCGAGCAGGCCCAGCGAGTCGAGGCCGAAGTCGTCGAAGGCGGAATCGCGACGGTTCGCCATCTCGGAGGGGTCGACGGTGATGCCGGCGGTCTTCATCAGGGCCGCCAGCTCCTCCAGGGTCAGTCGGTCGGACATGGTCGCTTTCTCTCTTCCTGGAAGGGGACTGCGCGAGTCCCTCCGGACTACTGGGGCGCCGAGGAGCCCTTGCGCAGCACGAGGGCGGAGTTCGAGCCCATCCGGCCCCGGCTGAGCACGAGCGCGGTGCGCAGCTCCGCGGGGCGGGCGCTGCCGGTCACCACGTCGAGGTCGTGGCACACGTCGAAGACGTTCGGGGTCGGCGGGACCACTCCGTGCTCCAGTGCCAGGACCGCGGCGGCCGTGTCGAGGGCGGGCGCCGCGCAGTAGGCCCGTCCCGTACCGGACTTGGGCGCCGTGACCGCCACTTTGCGTCCGTGCGCGCCGAGGGCGGCGGTGATGGCCGCGGCCTCGGCGGCGTCGGCCTCCGGGGTGCCGAGCGCGTCCGCGAAGACCACGTCGATCTCCTCGGGGGCGCAGCCGGCCTCCCGCAGTGCCCCGCGGATCGCGTGGGCGAGGCCCTCGCCGGATTCCTCCGGCCGCAGGGTGCCGCTGAAGGTGGCGGCGTGGCCGGCGAGTACGGCGCGCGCGGTGGCTCCGCGGCGCCGGGCGGCCTCCTCGTCCTCGACGACGAACATCGCACCGCCCTCTGCGGGGACGTACCCGCAGGCCTTGGCGGTGAACGGCCGGTAGGCACGCTCGGGGTCGTCCTGGGTGCTCAGCCCCTCGTACTGCAGCTGGCAGACGATGGAGTACGGCGCGAGCGGCGCCTCGGTGGCTCCGACGAGCATGGCCCGGCTGCCCTGGCGGATGGCCCGGACGGCGTGGGCGAAGGCGTCCAGTCCGCCCGCCTCGTCGCTGGCCACGACCCCGCAGGGGCCCTTGAGGCCCCGCCGGATGGAGATCTGGCCGGTGCTCGCGGCGTAGAACCAGGCGATCGACTGGTACGGGCCCACGTAGCGCGGCCCCTGCTCCCAGAGGTGCTGGAGCTCGCGCTGCCCGAACTCGCCGCCGCCGGAGCCGGCGGCGGTGACGACCCCGATGGAGTACGGGTCGCCCTCGTAGTCGGCGCGGCCGAGGCGGGCGTCCTCCAGGGCGAGGTCGGCCGCGGCGAGCGCGTGGTGGGTGAAGCGGTCGGTCTGGACGAGGAAGCGGTCCTCGACCAGGCTGCCGGGGTCGAAGCCCCGGACCTCGCCGGCCACGCGCAGCGGCAGGTGCTCGCACCCGGCCCTGGTGACCCGGTCCAGCACGCTGGTGCCGGACTGGGTCGCCTTCCAGAAGGCGTCGGCGCCGATGCCGTTGGGCGCGACGACCCCGATGCCCGTGATGACCGTACGACTGCTGGTCATGACACCTCTTCCTTCGGCCGGGACATGACGACGGCGGACTGGAACCCGCCGAAGCCGCTGCCGACGGACAGGACGTTGCGCAGGGTGCGTGCGCGGGCGGTGCGGGGGACGTAGTCCAGGTCGCACTCGGGGTCGGGCGTCTCGTAGTTGGCGGTCGGCGGGACCACCTGGTGGTTCATCGCGAGGACGCAGGCGGCGAGTTCGATCGCGCCGATGGCGCCGAGGGAGTGGCCCACCATGGATTTGATGGAGGTCATCGGCGTCTTGTAGGCGTGGTCGCCCAGCACCCGCTTGACCGCCGCCGTTTCGTGCCGGTCGTTCTGCTTGGTCCCGGAGCCGTGCGCGTTGACGTAGTCGATCTCCTCGGCGCCGACCCGGGCCTGGGCCAGGGCGGTCTCGATGGCCCTGGCCATCTCCAGGCCCTCCGCGGTCAGCCCGGTCATGTGGTGGGCGTTGCCGAAGGTGGCGTAGCCGCCGATCTCGCAGTAGACGGTCGCACCGCGGGCGCGGGCGTGTTCCATCTCCTCGAGCACGAGGACCGCTCCGCCCTCGCCGAGGACGAACCCGTCGCGGTCCGCGTCGAACGGGCGGGAGGCGTGGGCCGGGTCGTCGTTGTTCGGCGAGGTCGCCTTGATGGCGTCGAAGCAGGCCACGGTGATCGGCGATATGGGCGAGTCGGAGGCGCCCGCGATGCAGGCGTCCATCCGGCCCTCCGCGATGGAGTGCACGGCGTACCCGATGGCGTCGAGTCCGGAGGTGCATCCCGTGGAGACGGTCTGCACCGGGCCGCGCGCCCCCGTCTGCTCCGCGACGGCGGAGGCGAGGGTGGCGGGCGTGAACGCCCGGTGCAGGTGGGCTCCGGCGAGCTTGTGGTCGACGTCCCACCAGGCACCGGACTGGCTCACGGCCACGTAGTCGTGCTCCAGGCGGGTGGTGCCTCCGACGGCGGTGCCGAGGGAGACCCCGGTGCGCCAGGCGTCGTCCGCGGTGAGGTCGAGTCCGGAGTCCCGCAGGGCCTCGCGGGCGGCGACCAGGGCGAACTGGATGTAGCGGTCCGCCCTGGCGGCGTCCTCCTCGGTGAGGCCGTGCGCGGCGGGGTCGAAGTCGACCTCGGCGGCTATCCGGGAGCGGAACCCCTCCGGGTCGAAGAGGGTGATGCCCCGGGTCGCCGTACGACCGTTGGCGAGCAGGTCCCAGAAGGCCGAGACCCCGATCCCGCCGGGGGCGACGACGCCGACCCCCGTCACCGCCACCCGGCGGCGGGTCACGAGACCACTCCCGTGCGGTCCGGAGGCTGCTCCCAGGCGGTGCCCTCCGGGTGCGGTGCCTCCTCGGTGTCGACGTGACCGAGTTCCGGACGCGGGGCGAGCGGGCCGAGGTGGAAGACCATCCGGGCCTCGGTGTCGCCGATGTTGCGGAACCGGTGGCGCACGTTGAGCGGGACGAGCAGGCCCTGGTCGGTGCGCAGCGGATGGGCCTCACCGTCGAGGTCCACCTCCAGCCGGCCGGCGACCACGTACACGAACTCCTCGGAGTACGGGTGGTAGTGCTCGGCGATGGACTCCCCGGGCGCCATGATCGCCATGCCCATGAAGCCGCTGGTGGAGCCCACCGAGGTCGGGGTGAGCACGGCCCTCAGGTCGCCTCCGCGCCTGCGGTTGGGCGGCGTCTCGCCGAGGTCCACGATGCGTGGGCGCTGTCTGGTCATGACGGGTTCCTCCTGGCGTGTGGGGTGCCTGGACGGGGATGTGGGGGTGGGGACGGATGGTCCCGGCGGGGGGGGACGGTGGGTCAGGACCGCTCGGGCGCCCGGCGGTCGGTGATCAGGTTCATGGTGTGCCGCGCGGGGCCGGAGCGCCCGCCGGGTGCGTCCATCAGGCGGTCGAGCACAGCCGCCTTGCGCGGGTCCCGGGCGCCGACGGCCGCCACCCGCTCCTCGTCGAACGGGCCGTCGACGTCGATCAGCCGGACGACGATGTCGTCGCGCTGGAAGATGCTGCTGCTCCGAACGGGGTGCGCGGGGAGGTGCGCGGCTTCCTCGTCCTGCCGGGCCAGGAATTCGGCGAGCGCGGTTCCGCAGCCGGGCTTGGCCGGGTAGAAGAGCGCGTGGCGGGTCACGTCGGCGGAGTCCGGTGCCTCGGCGGCGATGTGGTGGACCGCGGGGAGGGCCGCGCGCATGAAGAACATGCGGGCGGACTCGTGGTCGCCGAGGTCCCGGTCCACTTCGAGGTAGGGGTTGATGGCCTCCTCGACGGCGCGCACCTCGGGCTGTTCCGAGACGTGCCGCAGGGCCGCCATCAGGTCGCCCTGGACCTCCACGGTCCGTACGACCCGGTTGCCGTGCATGAAGAGCGAGGTGCGGCACAGGCGGGTGTGGTCGTCGACGCGGGCCGCCGGGGAGGCGTAGCTGGAGAGGATCGCGGCGACCTCCTTCTCGCTGCCCGGCTTGACGGTGAAGGTGAGGGCGTGGCGCACGATGCCGGCGCCGAGTCGGGGCACGGGCTGGAGGCGGGCTCCGGCCGGGCGGGAGGCCTGGTCGTAGCCGCGGCCCGTCTCGCGCAGGACGGTGAACTTGAGCGGGCGCATGGCGCGGGCACAGGCTCCCAGCGGCTTCACCTGTTCGGCGTGGTGCTCGCTGTTGACCCAGGCGAGGTACTGCGGGGCGCTCTCCCACTCGCTGGTGATGAGCCATTGGGAGGGGTCCTCGAAGGACTGGCACAGCTGGTCGCTGATGTGCCCCGGGACCGACGCGATGTCGTGGCGGAGCCGCTCGTACGCCTCGAAGAACTCCTGCTGGCGGCCCTCGTGGAGGTCCATCAGCAGGACGACCCGGAGCATGGAGCCGTCGAAGGCTGACTGCGACACCCGTTCGGACAAGGTGGTTGTCATCTACTCACTCCTTCATGAGGGGGTGGAGATCCATCGCGTACGGACCCCTCGTCCGTCACCGGTGGCGTCCACCCGGGCCGGCGGCCGCCTCGGTCGGGAACGGCAGGCCGGGCGCGTCTGTCGGGGGCGCCGCTGTCGCTCATCGTCGTCCGGGTGAGGGCGTACCGCTACATGTCCGGATCAAGCGGGTGACAACCGGCGAATCAACCGGGCCTGGAGTTCGATCGGTGGCATAAAGACTCCACTCCCCCACACAGAAAACAGGAGCCCGCAGCTGATGGAAGACAAAGCCGATGTTCGCGTACCGGTTCTCGTCGTGGGCGGCTCCCTCGTGGGCCTGTCCACGTCGCTTTTCCTGAGCCGCCACGGAGTACGTCACCTGCTGGTCGAGAAGCACTCCGGTACGTCCCTGCACCCGCGCGGGAGGGGCATCAACGCCCGCACCATGGAGCTGTTCCGAACGGCGGGGGCCGAGCACGCGATCCGCCGGGCGGCGTCCGTACTGGAGGGCAACCAGGGCATTCTGCAGGCCACCTCGCTGATCGACAGCGAGCAGCACAACTGGCTGATCAAGGAGATCGATCCGTCCGGCCAGCTGAGCCGGTTCAGCCCGACCGGGTGGTGCCTGTGCAGCCAGAACAACATCGAGCCGGTGCTGGCGGCGCAGAGCGGGGCGATGTGCGGTGACATCCGCTTCTCCACCGAGCTGATGAACTTCGACCAGGACGCGACGGGGGTGACCGCCGTGGTGAAGGACCGGGAGACCGGCGAGCACACCACCGTGCGCGCGGACTTCCTGATCGCCGCGGACGGTCCGCGCAGCCCCGTACGGGAGCAGCTGCGCATCCCCCAGACGGGTGGCGGCGAACTGTTCCACAACGTGAGCGTGACCTTCCGCTCGCGGCGGCTCCCCGAGGTGCTGGGCGATCTGCGGTTCATCGTCTGCTACTTGATGCGTCCGGGTGCCGACGGGGCGCTGCTGCCGGTGGACAACGGCACCCAGTGGGTCTTCCACGCCCCCTGGCACCCGGAGGACGGCGAGACGCTGGAGGACTTCACCGACGAACGGTGCGTGGAGCAGATCCGGGCGGCGATCGGCGTGCCCGACCTCGACGTGGTGATCGGCGGAAAGGCACCGTGGCACGCCGCCGAACGAGTGGCGGAGCAGTATTCCGTCGGCCGGGTGTTCCTCGCGGGCGACGCGGCCCACGAGATGTCCCCCACGGGCGCGTTCGGCTCGAACACCGGCATCCAGGACGCGCACAACCTGGCCTGGAAGATCGCGGCGGTGCTGGACGGCTCGGCCGGGATGGAGTTGCTCGACACGTACGAGGCCGAGCGGCTCCCGGTGGCCAGGGCCACGAGCGAGCGCGCCTCGGCCCGCTCGGCGGAGCACAGCCACCCGGGATACGCCCCGCCGCCCACGATGGGCGGCGGGCCGGGCAGCGGGGTGCTGACCACGGCGATGGGCTACTGCTACCCGCGGGGAGCCGTCGTCGGCGGCGACACCGACCGGCCGATCATCCCCGACGCCCTGCGGCTGAAGGGCGACACCGGCACCCGGGCCCCGCACATGTGGCTGTCCCTGTCCGGTGAGCGCGTCTCCTCGCTGGACCTGTACGAGCGCTCGTTCGTGCTGCTCAGCGGCACGGGCACGCCGTGGCGGGCGGCGGCCGAACAGGTGGCCGCGGAGCTCTCGGTGCGGCTGGACGCCTACGCCATCGGTTCCGGGCCCGACGCGGACCTGGTCCCGCAGGGCGGCGCCGACTGGGCGGAGGTCCACGGGATGAGCGCCGAGGGAGCCGTGCTCGTACGTCCGGACGGGTTCGTGGCGTGGCGCTCGGAGGGCGCCGTGCCGGATCACCGGGCGGCGCTGCGGGGCGCCCTCTCGACGGTGCTGCGCCGGGCGTGACCACCTCGCTCTCCCTCCCGCCGGCCGTGCGCGCGGTCGGCGGGCGGGGTTCAGCCGCAGGCCCAGCAGCCCGCCCAGCAGCCGGTGTTCGACCGGGCGGGACGGAGCCCCGGGCGGTGCCCGGCGCGCCGCGCCGCGTTCCCGGACCGGTCCCGGCCCGCGGCGCCGACGGCGTCGACGGAGGTACGCCGCGCGCAGCAGGCGACCACGAGGGCGATGGCGGCCAGTTCCTCGGGACCGGCGGAGCCCTTCTCGATGCGGAGGAAGCTCGGCTCCGGGGCGATCGGGGTGCTCGGGGTGCTCGGCGCTATCGGGGCGTCGTTCGTCATCGGCACGGCCTCTCTCACGGGGGCTGCGCGTGCGCCCGGTCGTCGGGTCGCGAGGGGCGGACCTGCTCGGCGCCGGCGCGGGCTGCACGCGTGCGGCTCGGTGCACCGGCGGGGTTGGTTCCGCGGATGCGAACCGGCCTGGGGAGTCCTGTCGGTTCACCGGGACTCCTGACGCGACCGACGCTACAAGCGGCCGGCCCGCCCGGCACTCGGGAGAAGCGGCCGCCCCGACCTGCCCCCGCTCCGGCGCAGGCGCCGGGCACGGAGCACGGGGAGGTTCCGTGAGCGGCCACCAGCTCCTGTTCTGCCGGGGCTGCGCCGGTCAGCTGTACGCCGTCTGGACCACCGACCGGGCGGGCCGCGGCGGCCGCGGCACGGTCGGCGAGTGGGAGGTGGACCACGAGATGCCCGTGGTGTGCCCGCTCTCCTCCCTGCTGCCGCTCACGGGAACGGCGTCCTCCGTCCACGAACTCCCGGGTGCGCAGGAGGTCCTGGGCCCGGCCTACTGAACTCCTCCCGCGGATTGGGCCTGACGGGTGACGGCCGAGCGTTCGACCTATGAACCGCTCCGCCCCGCAGGCCCTTTCCCGGTTCCATCTCTTGACGCCCGAACGGGTGGGGAGCACAGTGTCCAGCGGCGCGCGCCTGAGAGCGCTCTCACGTGGCTTTCACGGCGCCTGCGAACGGCGAACTCCCTGGCTCTTCCCCCCGCACCGCGCCGCACGGCGCTTCAGAGAGGGCACCCATGCGAGAGACACCCCGTAGGAAGCGGCCGCCCGTGCGGCGGGCCGCTTCGACCGCGCTCGGCACGATCGCCGTGGTCCTGGCGGCCGCGGCCGCCGCGACCCTGCCCGCCGGCGCCGCGGCTCCCCCCACCCCGGCCGGCTGGACCCAGGTGTTCCTGGACGAGTTCAACGGGCCCGCGGGCTCCGGCGTGAACACCGCCGACTGGCAGTACACCACCGGGACGAGCTACCCCGGCGGCCCCGCGGCCTTCGGCACCGGCGAGGTCGAGACGATGACCGCCGACCCCGCCAACGTCTCCCTCGACGGGACGGGCAACCTGCGGATCACCCCGAGGAGGGACGCCGCGGGCAACTGGACCTCCGGACGCGTCGAGACCCGACGGTCCGACTTCGCGCCGGCGCCGGGCGGCAAGCTCCGCACGGAGGCCCGCATACAGATGCCGAACGTGACGGGCCCGGCTGCCAAGGGCTACTGGCCGGCCTTCTGGATGCTCGGCGCCCCGTACCGCGGGAACTGGTGGAACTGGCCGGGCATCGGCGAGCTCGACATCCTGGAGAACGTCCAGGGCATCGACAAGGTCTGGGCGACCATGCACTGCGGCACGAGTCCGGGCGGCCCCTGCAACGAGACGACCGGCATCGGCGGCCAACGCGCCTGCCCGGGATCCAGCTGCCAGAGCGGGTTCCACACGTACGCGGTGGAGTGGGACAGGTCGACGGCCGTCGAGGAGATGCGCTTCTACGTCGACGGGGTGAACTTCCACACGGTGCGCGCGAACCAGGTGGACTCGGCCACCTGGACCAATGCCACGAACCACGGCTACTTCGTCATCCTGAACGTCGCCATGGGCGGCGGTTTCCCCGACGCCTTCGGCGGCGGGCCCGACGCCGGCACCGAGCCCGGTCACCCCATGGTGGTCGACTACGTGTCCGTGCTCCGGTCGACGGGCACCGGATCCACGACTCCCCCGCCCACCACACCTCCGCCCACCACACCTCCGGCGGGCAACCGCGACGCGTACGCCGCCATCCAGGCCGAGTCGTACGACGACCAGGCGGGCGCGGCCAAGGAGACCACCTCGGACACCGGCGGCGGACAGAACCTCGCCGCCCTCGGCAACGGCGACTGGGCCCTGTACCGGGGCGTCGACTTCGGGTCCACGCCCGCGCGGCAGTTCCACGGGCGGGTGGCCTCCGGCGCGGCCGGCGGGGTCAGCGGGCTCGTCGAGGTCCGGCTGGACAGCCGTACGAGCGCCCCGGTCGGCAGCTTCTCCGTGGCGAACACCGGGGGCTGGCAGAGCTGGCGGACGGTCCCCGCGAACATCGTCGGCGTCACCGGCACCCACGACGTCTACCTGACCTTCACCAGCGGCCAGGGATCCGACTACGTGAACGTGAACTGGTTCGACTTCGGCCACTGACCGGCCCGGACCGGACAGGTCCGAACCGCGGACGGCCCGTACCTCCGGAGCGCCCCCGGCCTCCGGGCGGTACGGGCTAACCTGCTGCCCGGCGCGGCGACCCCGCCCGCGGACACCCAGGAGGAGCGCCGATGCACGAACAGCGTCCCGGCAGCCGACCCACCCTGGAGGCGGTGGCGACCCGCGCCGGGGTGTCGCGGGCGACCGTCTCCCGCGTCGTCAACGGCGGCGACGGGGTCCGCGCGCACCTGGTGGACAAGGTGCGCGAGGCCGTCCGGGACCTGGGCTACGTGCCCAACCCCGCGGCCCGCACGCTGGTCACCCGGCGCACCGGCGCCGTGGCGGTGATCATCGCCGAGCCGGAGACCCGGATCTTCTCCGACCCCTTCTTCTCCCGGCAGCTGCGCGGCATCGCGAAGGAACTGACCGCGCACGACGCGCAGCTGGTGCTGCTGCTGGTGGAGGACCGGGGGGACTACGAGCGGATCGAGCGCTATCTGGCCGGCGGGCACGTCGACGGGGCACTCGCCTTCTCCCTGCACACCGACGACCCGCTGCCCGGGATCACCCGCCGGATCGGCCTGCCCACGGTCTACGGCGGCCGGCCGGGCTGGACCGGCGGCTCCTCGGAACCCGGGGGCGTGGCGTTCGTGGACGCGGACAACCGCGGGGGCGCCCGGGAGGCCGTACGGTTCCTGGTCGCGCAAGGGCGGCGGCACATCGCGCACATCTCCGGCCCGCTCGACCAGACGTCGGCCGCCGACCGGCTGAGCGGCTACCGGGACGTGCTGCCGGCCGCCGACGACGCGCTGGTCGCCGAGGGCGACTTCACCGTGGCGGGCGGGGCCCGCGCGATGGCCGGACTGCTCGACCGCCGTCCGGACGTCGACGCGGTGTTCGCGGCGAACGACCTCATGGCGACGGGTGCGCTGCGGGTGCTGAGGGAGCGCGGGATGGAGGTTCCGGCGCAGGTGGCGGTCGTCGGCTTCGACGACGCCGAACCGGTGGCGGAGAGCTGCGACCCGCCGCTGACGACGGTACGTCAGGACGTCGAGGGCATGGGGCGCCTGATGGCGCGGATGCTCCTGGACACCGTGGGAGGGGAGCCCGCCGCGCCCAGATCCGTGGTCACCGCCACGTCCCTGGTGCGGCGCGCGTCCGCCTAGTGACCCGAGTCGGAGATTTACCGTTGGTTGGGTATGAGTCGTCCGGGTCGGGTCAGCGCTTCGGGCACTGCTTCCAGGAGAAGTGGTACTTGCTGTTGATGCTGCCGTCCGTCGAGTCGAGGGCCATGAAGCTGATCTTCGACGGGTCGGAGGTGCCCACCTCGGCGCGCAGCTCGGTGTTGATGTTGAAGTTGCGCTGTTCCCCGCAGGGCGCGAAGACCAGGGCCTCGATGCCCGTGGTGTCGGTCGCCTGCCAGTTGTCGTCGAGCGCGCCCGGGAACCTGTGGCTGCGCTGGGCGGTCTGGCTCATGCCCTGGAAGTAGTAGGAGGCCTTCTGCGTGCCGACCGCGCCCGGTTGGAGGCTCCCGAAGCCCCGGTAGTCGACCTGGGCCACGGCGTAGGTGAAGCCCTGCGGGACGTGCACGATCAGGGACAGGAGGCAGTTCTTGCGGCCCTCGACGGCGGAGATGCCCCCGCCCGCCTGGGCCACGTACTCGCTGTAGGTGACGGTGAAGGCCGAGTTGTCCGGCGCCACCGCGACGGTGGCGCTGCCCGGCCGGCAGCCCGATCCGTTCACGGTGGCGACGTCGACGGTCACCTTGTCGGAGGGGGCCAGGCCGGCGGGGGCCGAGGCCGAGGCGCCGGCGGAGGGGCTGAGCGTGACGAGAGCTGCGGTCACGGCGGCTGCGGTGAATCCGGTACGGAGCGACTTGATCACGTCGACATGGATAGCGCTCCGCGGCGGGCTCGGAGGCTCGGCGCGGTCGACGGACGGCCCTCTCTCACCTCTATGGCCGCAAGGGGTGACGCCGTGTCGCCCCCGCCGCCGCTACCGGAAGCAGACCAGCGCCGCGCGCCCGGAGATCTCCATGTAGTCGAGGAAGTCGCCCGTCACCAGGACCGCGTCGTACGGTGCCAGCGCGAGCTCCGGGGCGCGCCCCACCCGGACGGTGGCGGCCCCTTCCAGGGCGACCACCAGCACGGTCTCGTCCGACACGACGGTGCGCGAGAGCCGGCCCCGTACGACGGCGGTCTCCGCCGCCACGGCCCCCCGGCGGTACATCACGTTGAAGTTGACGACGGGGCCGGACAGGAGCCGGCAGTCGGTCGGCTCGTCCCCGGGGAAGTCCTGCGGAGCGAACCGCTCGTCCACGAGGCGCCGTTCTCCCCCGACCACGAGGTCCATCCCCGCGCCTGCGGCCAGGGTGAGGGTGCGGTCGATCCCGGGGAAGGCCGAGAACGGGCCGTCCGCGGCGACTTCGGCGAGGCTCGCCCGCCAGAGGAAGTCGTCCATGTCCGCGCCCTCGGGGAAGGCTGCGATCTCCCGGGTGACTCCCCCGCCGTTCTTCCAGACGGCGGCGGCGCGACCGGCCGCGCGCAGGATCCGGATCTGGGCGCCGCTCCTCACGCCCGCGCCCCGGCGAGCCGCTCGCGCAGCTCGTCGTCGTCGGCGACGAACCAGGTCTGGGTGCCGCGGTTGCACTCGCGGACGAAGTCGCGCAGCGCAGAACTGGCCTCGGTGTGGCGGGAGATGTCGCCGAGGACGACGATCCCCATGCGGTACTGGACGAACTTCTGGATGATCGCGCCGGCGACCCGGGTGCTCAACCGGAAGAAGGACTCGTCGAAGCGCCCGACGGGGATGACGACCCACTCGGCGCCCTGGTACCCCGCGTTCCCTATGTGGTCCAGGGCCTCGCGTTCACCCGTGAGGGGCTCGCCCTCGGCCTCGCACATCAGCACCGGTACGTCGTTGATCGTCCGCAGAGTACTCATGGGAGTCGAGGCTACTTCAGGCGTGCTTCTCCATGGTGGGTCGCAGCCGTTCCAGCAGGGCGTAGAGGGTCGCGCTCTCGGTCTCGTCGAGGGTGTCCAGCGCGCCGTGCGTCGCCTGCATCTCCTCCCGTACGCGTCGGATGACCTCGCGGCCCGCGTCGGTGGCCACCACGTTCTTCACGCGACGGTCGGTGGGGGCGGGCTCGCGGCGCACCAGCTCGCGGGCCTCCAGACGGTCGACGATGCCGGTCACGTTCGACGCGTCGCACACCAGCAGCGCGGCCAGGCCGCGCATGGGTACGGGGCCGTCGAGCTGGGCGAGGACCCGGGCCTGGGTGGAGGTGAGGCCGTGGCGGGCGGCGGCGGCCGCGAAGTCGCGCCACTGGGCGGTGCCGATGGCGGCGAGCAGTTCCAGCAGCTGGAGCTTGGCGGGGGCGTGCGGGGCGGCGGTGTCGCTCATGCCTGGAGCGTACTCAGGATGCTTCACATTATCAATTGTTTACTTGACCACCTGAACTATTGAGGTCTACCTTCGGTCGAGTTACTTGAACACATCAAACATCTGCACCCTGAAGCTCCCGAGAAGGACCCGCCCGCCATGAGCACCCCCTCCCCCGCCGCCCCGGCCGCCGGGCACAGGAACGAGACGGTCATCGTCTTCGCCCTGAGCCTGGCCGCCATGGTCGTGTCGATGATGCAGACCCTGCCGGTCCCGATCCTGGGCCTCATCCGCTCCGACCTCGGCGCCTCGACCGCCGGCGTGAGCTGGGTCACCACCGCCACCCTGCTCTCGGCGGCCGTGTTCACCCCGCTCCTGGGCCGCTTCGGCGACCAGCACGGCAAGAAGCCGACCCTGGTGGCCGTGCTCGCCGTCATGGTCGCCGGCTCCGTGATCGCCGCGCTGGCGTCCTCGCTGCCGCTGCTGATCCTGGGCCGGGTGCTCCAGGGCGCCGCCACCGCGATCTTCCCGCTGGCGCTGTCCGTGCTGCGCGAAGAGGTCCGGCCGCAGAAGCTGCCCGGCGCGATGGCGCTGGTCAGCGGCACGCTCGCGTTCGGCAGCGGTCTCGCGCTCGTCGCCACCGGCCTGCTGACCTCCGGCTCCGACGCCGACTATCGCAACGCCTTCTGGATGGCGACCGGCTTCGCGGTCATCGCCCTGCTCGCCGTGCTCTTCCTGGTCCCGGCGACCCGCCACAAGACGGGCGGGCGCACCGACTTCCTCGGCGCGCTGACCCTCGGCATCACGCTGCTGCTGCTCCTGCTGCCGATCTCCCAGGGCCACGAGTGGGGCTGGACCTCCGGCCGTACGCTGGGCAGCTTCGCCGGCGCCGCCGTCATGGCCGCCGTCTGGGTCCTGACGGAGCTCAAGGTCCGCGAGCCCCTGGTCGACATGCGGATGTTCGTCCACCGCCCGGTGCTGATGGCCAACCTGGCCGGCATCCTCGTCGGGTTCGGCATGTTCGCGAACTTCCTGGGCGTCTCGTACCTCGTCCAGATGCCCGAGAAGCTCACCGGCTACGGCTTCGGCGCGTCGATCCTCCGCGCGTCCGTCGAGTTCCTGCTGCCCGGCGCGATCGTCTCCCTGCTCGCCTCGCCCCTCGGCGGCCGGCTGGTCCGCCACCGCGGTCCGCGCGTGGCACTGGGCCTCGCCGCCGTGCTCGGCGCCGCCGGGTTCGGCTGGCTGGCGCTCGACCACGGCCACACCGCCTCGGTGATCGGCGCCGGTCTGGTCGTGGGCGCGGCCGTGAGCTTCGGCTACGCCGCCATGCCCGCCGTGATCATGGCGAGCGTCCCGCACCACCAGAGCGGCATCGCCAACGGCATCAATTCGATCTCCCGCTCGACGGGCAGCGCCATCGGCAGCGCGATCGTCACCACGATCCTGGCGTCGAAGACCATCGAGCACCTGCCCGCCGGTGTGCCCCCGCTGCCCGCCGAGTCCGGCTTCACCCTCACCTTCGCGATCGGGGCCGTGGCCTTCGCCCTGGTCGCGCTGATCGCCTGGCTCGGTCTGCGCGGCAACCGGGGCACGGTGGCGACCGGGTCGGTCCCCGCGCCCGCCGAGGCCCGCGCGGCCGAGCCGGAGAAGGCCGGAGCCACCGCCTGAGCCACCGCCTCCGTCCCGCCGCGTGTCGCACACGGCGGGACGGAGGCCCCGCCCCGCATGGTGGGTGCATGAAGGCTACGGAGGTCATCACCGACGGGTTCGGACGCATCCGGGAGCTCGTCCACGAGGTCGTGGGCGGGCTTCCGGCGCGATCGCTCAACGCCCGGGTCGATCCGGCGGCGAACTCGATCACCTGGCTGGTCTGGCACCTGACCCGGATCCAGGACGACCACATCGCCGACGCGGCGGACCTGGAGCAGGTCTGGCAGTCCCGGGACTGGGCCGCCCGGTTCGCCCTCCCCCTGCCCGCGGACTCGACCGGGTACGGGCACACCGCCCGCCAGGTCGCCGAGGTACGGGTCGACTCGGGCGAGCTGCTCCTCGGCTATCACGACGCGGTGCACGAACAGACCGTCCGGTTCGTCCGGAGCCTCACCGCCGCGGATCTGGAGCGGGTGGTGGACGAGCGCTGGGACCCGCCGGTCACCCTGGGCGTCCGCCTGGTGAGCGTGCTGGGCGACGACTGGCAGCACGCGGGCCAGGCCGCCTTCGTACGGGGCCTGCTGGAGCGCCGCGGCTGAGCCGTGGACGGGGCACGGGGAGCGAAAGCCGGCCCCGCCGGCGTCCGAGGCGCGGGGGTCCGGGGGCGGAGCCCCGGGAACGGCGTCGCACCGGATCGCCGGGCCCCGCCCCCCACGCACGAGGGCCGGTGCTCCGTACGAGCACCGGCCCTCCGCAGCGTTACGCGCCGCTCGCGTCGAGCATGGCCTCGCGCTCGACGATCTTCACTCGCTCACGGCCCTGCGGCTCGCCCAGCGCCTTCTCGGCGGCGTCCAGCTTGTACCAGCCGTCCCAGGTCGTGTACCGCACGCTCCGCTCGGCGAGGAAGGCCTCGACGGCCTCCGGCTCCGGCGCTTCCGGGACGCTCAGGCGCCCCTCCGCGTGGTCGGCCAGCAGGTTGGCGACGGTCTCGTTCGCATCGCCCTTGGTGTGGCCGATCAGGCCGATCGGACCGCGCCGGATCCAGCCGGTCACGTACGTCGACGGCAGGTGGCTTCCGGACTCCATCACGCGGCCGCCCTCGTCCGGGACGGTGCCCGACTCGGCGTCCCAGGGGAGCTTCGGCAGCTCGTCGGAGAGGTAGCCCACGGCCCGGTAGACCGACTGGACGTCCCAGTCGGTGAACCGGCCGGTGCCCTTGACGTTGCCCGTGCCGTCGAGCTCGGTGCGCTCGGTGCGCAGACCCACGACCTTGCCGTCCTCGCCGAGCACCTCGGTGGGCGACTCGAAGAAGTGCAGGTACAGCTTGTGCGGGCGCTCGCCGACATCGCGGATCGCCCAGTTCTCCAGGGTCTTGGCGACCATGTCGGTCTGCTTGTTCTTGCGGCGCTCGGCGATCGAGCCCTCGTCGTAGTCGATGTCCTCGGGGTTGACGATGACCTCGATGTTCGGCGAGTGGTCCAGCTCGCGCAGCTCCATCGGGCTGAACTTGGCCTGGGCCGGACCGCGGCGGCCGAAGACGTGCACCTCGAGGGCCTTGTTCGCCTTGAGGCCGTCGTACACGTTGGCCGGGATCTCGGTCGGCAGCAGTTCGTCGGCCGTCTTGGCGAGGATGCGCGCGACGTCGAGGGCGACGTTGCCCACGCCGAGCACGGCGACCTTCTCGGCCTCCAGCGGCCAGGTGCGCGGGACGTCGGGGTGGCCGTCGTACCAGGAGACGAAGTCGGCGGCGCCGTAGGAGCCGTCGAGGTCGACGCCCGGGATGGGGAGCGCGCGGTCGGCGGTGGCTCCCGTGGAGAAGATCACCGCGTCGTAGAAGGACCGCAGCTCGTCGAGGCCGATGTCGTTCGGGTAGTCGACGTTCCCGAAGAGCCGGACCTGGGGCTTGTCGAGCACCTGGTGCAGGGCCGTGATGATGCCCTTGATGCGGGGGTGGTCCGGCGCGACCCCGTAACGGATCAGGCCGAACGGTGCGGGCATCCGCTCGAAGAGGTCGATCGACACGCCCGGTTCGGCGGCGGTCTCGGACTTCAGCAGGGCGTCGGCGGCATATATGCCGGCGGGTCCGGCACCGACGATCGCTACTCGCAGAGGGCGAGGCATGGCAATGGTTCCCTTCGAGCGACAGCACGGTGGATCATGCTGAACCCTAAACGAAGGACAGCCTTACCTGGCACTCGGTGTCGACTTATGCCCCCATAATCGAACCTTATGGCCACTACAAGCGCCCCTTTGGGGCGCTGTCGACCTGCCACGAGACGGCCCTCCCCCGTGAACTCGCTGGTCAGCGCGAACTCCGGCTGACAGACTGAATTCGCTTGATCACTCCAGGAGGACACATGGCAGACGAGACCCAGACCCCGTCGGACGAATCCCCGGCGGACGAATCCCCGGCGGAAGCGGCCAAGCGCAAGTTCCGGGAGGCCCTGGACCGCAACGCGGCGAATGCCCGGTCCCAGCAGTCGCACCAGCACCGCGCGAAGGTCCAGGGTGCCGGCAGTGGCGGAGGGGGCAAGAACAAGAAGGTGCGCCGCAAGACCGGCTGAGCCCGGAACGCAGGAGCCCACGCCGGGTGGTCCGGTGTGCCGAATGGGCCACCCGGGTGATGGGGGATAACCCCTGGCGCCGTCAGCAGTTGATCAGCCTGTCCCGCCGAGGGCAGCTATCTCATGCGACAGTGCGACAGAAGGATCCCCGACATGTTCAAGAAGCTCATGGCATCCGCCGCGGTCACCGCCTCCGTCCTGGGTGCCGGTGCCGCCGTAGCCACCCCGGCGATGGCGATCGGCAACGACAACGGCGTCAACACCGTCAACGGCAACGGTGCCTCGCAGGTCTACGGCAACCAGGAGACCCAGGGCGCGATGAGCCCGCAGGCGAGCCTGGTCCAGGGCTCCCTCAACAAGCTCTGCGTCGGCCTCCCGGCCAAGATCAACGCCCAGTCCGTCCTCGCGCTCGTCAACGTGGGCGTCCAGGACATCCCGATCGCGTCCAACCCGCAGAACCAGCAGTGCGCCGAGAACTCCACCCAGGCCAAGGGCGACGAGACGGCCTCGCACATCCTCAGCAACATCCCGGTGCTGTCCGGCAACCTCTCCGCCGGCAGCTGACCCTCTCGGTCCGACACCGGCGACGCGCCGGCGTGGCACCCGCTACGCCGGCGCGTTCCGTTTGGTCAGCGCCGTGGCCAGCTGGGCCCGGGAACGCACGTCGAGCTTCTGGTAGATGCGGGTCAGCCGCGCCTCCACCGTCTTGACGCTGACGAACAGCTTCGCCGCGGCCTCCTGGTTGCTGGCCCCCTGGCTGACGAGCAGCGCGAGCCGGGCCTCCGCCTCGGTGAGGGCCGGGGCCGACGCCGATTCCGTACGGGTCCCCTCGCCGCCGGCGGGGTCACCGGCGAGCTCCGCCCACGGGGTGGCCCCGGCCCTGCCGAACACCTCGGCCGCCGCCATCAGCGCGGCCCGGGCGGGTGCGCGGCGACGACGGCGCCGCTCGACCCGGGCGAGGGCCAGGAGCGTCCGGCCGCGCTCCAGCGGCAGTCCGAGGGCGTCGAACCGCTGCGCGGTGGTCTCCAGCAGGTGGACGGCCGCGTCGGCCTCGCCCTGCGCGGACAGGCACAGGCCGCGCGCCCGGTCGAGGGCGGCGACGACACCGCCCCGGCCGAGGCCGACGGCGACGGTGCGCACGCGGTCCGCCAGCCGGGCCGCCTCCGCGGGGGCGTCGGCGGCGACCAGGGCCTCGGCGAGCTCCCCGTGCCAGCGCAGGATCGAGGGGTCGGCCACCTTCTGTGCGGCTTCCAGTTCCTCGACCTGCCGCAGGGTGGCGACGGCCTTCGCCGCTTCCCCCGTGGCCAGTTCGACGAGGCCCAGCGCGTGGAGGCTGCGGGAGAGGAAGACCTGGTCCCGTTCCTCCCGCGAGGCCTGGATGCCGCGGCGGGCGTAGCCGGCGGCCCTCGCGAAACTACCGCCTCCGGCCTCCGCCGTCGCGGCGAGGTACCAGGCGGGGCCGGGCGAGAGACCCGCCTCTATGGTCAGTTCGAGGGCCTGGCGGGCACGCAGGGACGCGGCCCCGCAGCGGCCGCCGCGCAGTTCCACCTCGGCGAGGCTGCGCAGCACCTCGAAGACGTCCTCGGCGGATCCCGTGGCCTGGACCGCCGGGAGCAGGACCATCAGCCGGCTGCGGGCGTCGTCGAGGCTGTCGTCGAACAGGGCGTGCCGTACGGCGAGGTACTGGGGCGCGTTGCGCATGCCGAGCGGGACTTCGGGGGCGGGCAGCGCGAGGGCCTCGGCGAGGATCGCCTCGGCGCCCGGGTCGCCGAGGATCCGGCCCATGCGGGCCCGGACCGTCAGGGCCATGGCCTCGGCGACCTGGTCTCCGCCGAGCGCGGCGAGGGCTCCGGCCCGGGCAGCGGCGTCGCGGGAGCGGACGGGGTCGCCGTCGCTGAGGTTGTGCTTCCAGGCCATGCGCAGTTGGACGGCGGCCTGGAGCGAGGGGTCGCCGGCGGCGTCGGCCATGGCGTACGCGAAGGTCTCGTCGAGGGTGCCGAGGGCCTGTCCGGCGGCGTCTATCACCGCGAGCCGGGCGCGGACCCGGTCGGCGGGCGAGGCGTCGCGGGCGAGTACGGCCCGGGTGGCGCGGTGGGCGAGGTCGGCGCGGCCGGCCCAGCCCGCGTCCTCGGCGGCGGCGACGAGACGGGCGAGTTCCTCGCCGGCCAGGCAGGACGGGGTGCGTTCGGCGGCGAGCAGGCCCAGTTCGGCCGCGAGGGCCCGCCGGCCGAGGCGGCGGCAGACGTCCGCGGCCTCGGTGATCTCGGCGGCGAGCCACTGGTCGGGGGCGTCCACGGCGAGCGCGCGGTGACGCACGGCCTGGACGGGGTCGTCGACGGCGTCGGCCAGGGCCGCGTGCCCGGCGGCGCGTTCGGGCCAGCCGGCGTCCGCGGCGAGCGCGGTGGGCAGGGCGCCGGCGGTGAACTCGACGCTGCCGTCCTCTCCGACCCTCACCAGTGCGGCCCGTTCCGCCGCGGCCAGCTCCGCCTCGGCGTCGGGGCGTCCGGCCCGGCGCAGCAGGGCGGTGGTGGGACGGGCGGCGAGGGCGGCCAGGAGCAGGGTGCGGCGGGCCTCGGCGGGGGCTCCGGCGAGCAGTCTGCGGGCCACCTCCCGGGCCTGCCCGGAGACGGGCAGGGCGTCGGCGTGGTGGGCGCCGCCGTCGCGGGCCCCGGCGGTTTCGGCGAAGGAGTGGCCGAGGGCGAGGGCGAGGCGCGGGTTGCCGCCGCTGGCCTGGTGGATGCGGCCGGCGAGGCGGGCGGGCAGGCCGTGGCGGACGAGGAGTTCGGCGACCTCGTCGGCGCCGAGCGGCGGGATCCGGATCGCGGGGGTGTCCGGGCCGCAGAGCGGTTCGCCGACGGGGGCGCCGTTGCGGGGCTGTTCGGCGACGAGGACCCGGACGCCGGGTGGGGTGAGGCGCAGCGCGAAGCGGAGCAGGTCGGTGCTCTCGGCGTCCATCCACTGGGCGTTGTCCAGGACGAGCAGGACCGGGTGGCGGGCGGCGAGCGTGCGCAGCACCTCGACGACGGCGAGGCGCAGGGCGACGTGGTCGCGGCCGACCCGCGGGGCTTCCGCCTCGCGGCACAGCAGGGCGATGGCGGTGCGCTGCGGCCCGGCGAGCTGTTCGAGCCCGGCCCCCGGCACGGAGGCGAGCAGGGCCGCTGCGGAGGCCTCGGGTATCCGCTGGTCGCCCGCTTCGGGAGCCAGTCGCAGCACCGTCTCGCGGCGCGCCTGGGCCGCGGCCGCGACGGCGCGCACCAGTTCCGTCTTGCCCGCGCCGGCGGGTCCCGTGACGAGCGCCCGGCCGTGCGTGGTCAGCGCACGGTCGACGGCCTTGATGAGTTCAACGTGTCCGACACTTGTGTCAGCGTGCCCCGCCGCCACCACGCACCGCCACCAGCCTCTCGGTCCCCAGTTCCTGTGCCGTTCCTGTGAGAGGCGACAATACGAGGTCACAGGGCGGGCGGGCCCCGATTGTGACGCAGAATTCAGTCGGCTGACGGGAAAAACCGTCGGACCCGCCGATACGAGGAGTATCGGCGGGTCCGACGGGTTCGTTGGTCCGTACTATCGCCCCGTCAGGCCGAGTTGGGGGGCTCGGCGCGAAGGGCGGTCCGGGCTCGGTCAGAAGCCGAGGTTCCAGGAGTCGATCTTGCCGGTGTCACCGGCGGCGTTGTCGTTGACCCGGAGCTTCCAGGTGCCGTTGGCGACCTCGGAGGAGGCGTTCACGGTGTAGACCTGGTTGATGTTGTCGGTGCTGCCGCCGGCCCGGTTGTGCAGGTTGTAGACGCTGCCGTCGGGGGCGACCAGGTCGACCTTGAGGTCACCGATGTAGGTGTGGAGGATGTTCACGCCGACCTTGAGCGTGGCCGGGGCGTTGCCGGCGACACCGCTGACGGTGATCGGGCTCTCCACGGTGGCGTTGTCGGCGATCGTGTAGTCCATGGTGTTCTCGAAGCCCGTGGTGGGCGGGATCGAGGTCACCGCGGAGACGGTCTTGGCCGCGTCGGCGAGGCCGGCGCCGCAGCCGCCGGTGCAGGTGCCGGCCAGCGGGCGGGCGTTGTCCTTGATGGCGGTCTCGATCTGCGCCGGGGTCAGCGCGGGGTTCGCCGACTTCATGAGGGCGACGAGGCCCGCGATGTGCGGGGCGGCCATGCTGGTGCCCTGGTACGGCTTGTAGATCTCGGCGCCCGGGGTGGTGGTGCCGGCGTTCAGCGTCGAGAGGATGCCGTTCTCGGGGGTGGTGACGGTGCCGGGCGTGTCGGTGCCGCGGCGGGTCTCACCGCCCGGGGCGGCGATGTCGATGATGGCGCCGTAGTTGGAGTAGAACGAGCGGTCGCCGGTCCGGTTGGTGGAGGCGACGTTGATCACGTTGTTGCAGCTGGCCGGCGAGAAGTTGGCCGCGTCCGCGTTGCTGTTGCCGGCGGCGACGACGACGGTCGTACCGCGGGCGATGGCCGCGTTGATGGCGTTCTGGTAGGTCGAGCTGCAGGCGCCGGAGCCGCCGAGGCTCATGTTGATGACCTTGGCCGGGGTGGCGTTGGCCGGGATGCCCGCGACGCTGCCGCCGGAGGCCCAGGTGATGGCGTCGACGATGTCCGAGGTCGCGCCACCGCACTTGCCGAGCACGCGGACGGGCTGGATCTTCGCGCCGTACGCGATGCCCGCGACGCCCTTGGAGTTGTTCGTGGCGGCCGCGATGGTGCCCGCGACGTGGGTGCCGTGCCAGGAGGAGTTGCTGGCCGTGGAGCCGGTGCCGCACTCCCCGGCCGCGCTCCAGTCGCCCTGGTCGGACGGGTCGTTGTCGCGACCGTTGCCGTCACGGGCGGCGGTGGAGTTGGTGATGAAGTCGTAGCCCGCGACGATGTTGGGGGCCACGTCCGAGTGGGCCACGTAGCCGGTGTCGATCACGGCGACGGTGACGCCGGAGCCGGTGGCCTTGTCCCAGGCCGCGGGAACGTTCATGCCGGCGGTGGGCTCGAAGAGGTCCCACTGCTTGGCGTACTCGGTGTCGTTCGGGGTGACGGCCAGGGGGTAGGCCCGGGAGTCCACCTCGACGTACGCGACGTCCGGGTCGGCGCGGAACTGGGCCATCACGTCGGCGGCGTCCTTGGGCGCGACGGTGCCGCCGAGGTTCACGAGAGCGGCGCCGGTGCCGAGGCGACGGTCGAACTTCGCCTTCTTGCCGGCCTTCTTCCCCTTGGCCGTGGCGTCGGCGGCGGCAGCCGTGTTGGAACTGGCCTCGGAAGCCGAAGCCTTGTATCCGACGATGAGGTTCTCCACCGGCGCGGTGCCGGCCGCGGCGGCGGCGGGGGCTCCGGCGGGGGTCTCGACGGCCACGGACGCGGTGGCGGTGCCGGCGAGCAGGGTGACGGAGATGGCCGCCACGGATATGAGCCTACGACGTCTGGATGCGTGCACAGTGTTCCCTTTCACGGGCCGTTCCGGGCAGGCCGGAGCGGCCGGTCGGTGCAATGTGGGAGGTGAACCGGCGGCTGCGGGGCCGGGAGCGAGCTGGTCCGACTCGCCCCGGCCGCCACCGCGCGCCACGTCGCTCCGGCCTCGACGGCGGGGCAGGGCAACGGCGGTACCGACGGTCCGCCGGGCGGCGCGGATTCACGCCATGTGGGGTTGGCGTGGGGTCCGACCGGCCGGGGGAAGATCGCCGATGGGCAGACAGTAGGCAACGGGCCGATGAACTGGATACGGGGAAAACCCTTGTCGGGCCCCCCGGAGATCCCCCGTGCGGGATATTAGGCGCAGCGTTCCGCGGGAGGTTCGGCGGGGTGCACCCCGGTTGGGCCGGTGGTGGGCCGGTGCGGCGTTTTCAGCGGGGACCTGCCAGTTTGCGGAAGTACGTCCAGCTCGTCTCGTTCGGCTCGGTCCACTTCTCCGGAGCCCGGGCGAACTCGGGGTGGCGGGCCGCGATGTAGGCGCGGGTGCGTTCGGGCACCTCGTCGTACGCGGCGAGTTTGCGGCCCCGGCAGTGGAAGGCGAGACCGCCGGGCCGAGGGCCCTGTTCCATCCAGGGCAGCCACGGGGACATCCGCGTCCACGACAGGGTGGCGGGCACGCTCGGCGCGTCGGTGGTCGTCACGCTCGCCGGGGCGAAGTACTGGAAGAGTTCCAGCGCCCGGTAGGTGTCGTCCCCGGAGTTCAGCGGGAACTCGGCGACCGGCAGCGGCGAGGGGTAGGCCAGCGGGATCTCCAGGCTGAAGCAGACCTGGTCGCCGAGCTCCGTCATGGGGACGGGGAACGGCCGCAGCCGCAGGTTCGCCGGATCGTTCCAGACGTGGATGACCTTTTTGTCCTCCCAGGTCTCCAGGATCTCCCTGGTCACCGGGTCCAGGTAGAACGCGGCTTCCCGGTTCAGCAGTTGCCAGCCCCCGGTCTCCTCGTCGGGCAGGAGACGGGCGACGCTGACTCCTTCGAAGCCGAAGAGGCGCCGGTACGGCTCCCCCGGGCCCCACGAGTGGACGTCCCCGGACCACCAGAGGGTGACCTCGGAGCCGTCGAGCGACGCGCGCGTGCGGGCGAGGGCGTTCACGAGCTCGGCAGGTGTCATGGGACGTACTGTGCGCATCCGTCCGGCCGCGGGACAAGAACGCCCCGGGCCGCGCCCGGCATGCGGATGCCGGGTTGACGGCGCCGGCGCCACCGGCAACCGTGACCGCCATGGGGAACGAACGCCGACTGCTCACTCTCGTCATCTGCCTGGTACTGGGCGGCGGCGGGCTGCTCGCGGTCCTGCTGGGCGCCTCGGGAGCGTCCGGCCCGCACCCCGGGCACGGTACGGCCGGGCCGGCGCCCACCGATTACGTGGACATCGGGGACGTTCCACCCTCTCCCGGCCCCGCTGCGGCCACCGGGCCCGACGGGTCGGCCGGCTCGGTGACCGTGGAGTGCGGGCGCAACGGGGAAGAGCACTACAACGAGGACAACCTGGTGGTCTCCCCCGGAGTGCGGGCCGGCGCCCACCACACGCACGCGTACGTCGGGAACCTCTCCGCGGACGCGATGTCCACCGACGCCTCCCTGGACGCGGGCGCCACCAGTTGCACGGGCGGCGACCGTTCCACGTACTACTGGCCCGTCCTGCGCCGCACCGACCGTCCGGGCACCCGCCCGTTCGAGACCTCGGCCGGCCACGGCAACGCCGGCGAGATCCTGCCGGAGGCCTCGGTCCGCGTGGAGTTCCGCGGGAACCCGGTGAGCAAGGTGGTCCCGATGCCCCGGTTCCTGCGCGGGATGACGGGTGACGCCGTGGCCTTCACCGCCGGCGCCGGCGCCGACGTCCGGGCCCGCTGGGGCTGTTCCGGCTCCCCCGACCGCTCCACCACCCGCTACCCGCGCTGCCCGGCCGGCGACCTCGTCACCCGCACCCTCGCCTTCCCGAGCTGCTGGAACGGGCTGGACACGGCGAGCGCCGGACACCGGTCCCACCTGCGCTTCCCCGAGGGGGGCGGCGTCTGCCCGCAAGGCACCTTCCCCGTGCCCGAACTGCGGCTCACCCTCGCCTACGAGGTCCCCGCGGGCGCGCCGATCGCCGTCGACTCCTTCCCCGAACAGCGGCACAGCCCCAGGACGGACCACGCCATGTTCGTGAACGCGATGACCGACGGACAGATGGCCCGGGTCGTCGACTGCCTCAACACGGGCCGCGACTGCCGCACCTGAACGTCGGCGAGTGACGCACGTCACCTGAACCGCTCGCGCGCGGGCGGCGTGTTCCGACCGCACGACGAAGCGAGGAAGACGGAGAGGGTGTTATGGCCGGACCACTGTGGCCCCGCACTCGGCGGGGCTCGACCGACGAGGCACTGATCAAGTCGGTGTACGAGGAGCACGGTCACGCCCTGCTCGCGTACGCCACGAGGCTGACCGGGGACCGGGCCGCCGCCGAGGACGTGGTCCAGGAGACCCTCATCCGCGCCTGGCGGCATTCCGAAGTGCTGGTCAACGGAAAGGGTTCGGTGCGCGGCTGGCTGCTCACCGTGGCCCGCAACATCATCACCGACCGCTACCGGGCCAAGGCCGCCCGGCCGCCGGAGGTCTCCGGGGCCTCGGCCGCTCCCCCGGTGGAGGCGGACCACGCCGAATCCGTGGTGGACACCATGACGGTCCTCGGCGCCCTCGACCGACTGACCCCGGAGCACCGGGACGTGCTGACGGTGCTGTACTACCGGCAGCTGAGCGTCGCGGAGGCCGCCGACCGCCTCGGCATCCCGGCCGGTACGGTCAAATCGCGTGCGCACTACGCGCTCAAGGCCCTGCGCGAGCTCTTCGTCGAAGGCGGCGCGAGGGACGACGGTTTCAGAGACGGCAAACGATCGGGCAGGCCGCCCCAGCAGCCCGCCGGACTGCGTGAGGTGGTGGCATGAACGGGCAGCGGCACGAGGAGGAACTCCTCGGCCCGTACGTCCTCGGCGTACTGGACGAAGAGGACGCCCGCCGGGTCGAGGAGCACATGAGCGGATGCGTGGGGTGCCGGGAGGAGGTGGCCGCGTTGACGGAGATGGAGGCGGCGCTGGGCGAGGTGCCAGGGGAGGCGTTCCTGGACGGGCCGCCACAGGGCGGGGACCTGCTGCTCCAGCGCACGCTGCGGCAGATGCGCGGCGAACTGGAGGGCAGGCGGCGCCGGCGCACCGGGCTCGTGGCGGTGGCGGCTGCGGCCTCGCTGGCCGCGGTGTTCTGGGCCGGGACGCAGCTCGGCGCCACCGACGAGGGCGCGCTGGCGGTGCCGCCGCTGCCGTCCCCGACGGTGACGACGGCCCCTCCGGCTCACGTTCCCGGGACGAAGGTGGCCTCCGCGACCGATCCGGGCACCGGGGCGCGCATCACCGTGACGATGACACCCGCGATGAAGTGGGTGCGACTGAACGCGGCCGTCACGGGAGTGCCGCCGGGCGAGCGGTGCCGACTGGTCGTCGTCGCCAAGGACGGCACGCGCACCACCGCCGGTGGCTGGGTCGTGGGCAGCGCTTCGAGCGGTGAGGGCAAGGGCGCGTCGCTGGACGGCTCGGCGGCCGTGGACCCGGCGAACGTCCAGCAGATCCTCGTCGAGAACGAGGCGGGCCGCGCGTTCGTCTCCGTGGCGGTCTGACGGGCACGGCCTGACGGACACTGCGGGGCCGGCGTGACGGAGCGGGCGTGACGGAGCCCGGGAGCATATCCAGCTCCCGGGCTCCTGTGTGCCACCCAATTGCGCACACCGGCACGTTTAAGAGTCGCGGATCATTCTTAGATCGACGTGTTCTGCCTTTGAACTACCGCGCCACGAAGAGAGGCGCAGGGGGGACTTGAACCCCCATCCATCGATGATCGTCCGCGCTCGGTCGATCCGGTGTTCGGCGGCGAATACTGAGACTGGAGCGAGAATCTGAGATTCATGGGGCCGCCTCTGCCAGGCTTGGGCCACCCCGGCACGTGTGCCGGGGGAGGGATTCGAACCCCCAACTGACACCCCTGTTTCAGCTTCAACATCAGTTTCAGCTTGCGCTCTCGCGCACCCCCGCACACGGGCGGGGGCGTTCACGGGGCTACCTGAACAGGTAGCCGAACACCGCGTCACCGACCCGCTGGTCGGTCACCTCGGTGCTGTTGGCCTCCTCGCGGGCGTACTTCACGGCCTGCTGGAGCTTCTCCACCCGGTCGAGGAGCTCGTTGACGCGGCGGGCGGGGAGGGCGCCGGAGAACTTCACGGTCGTCCAGTAGCCGACCGGCACGTCCTCGTAGTACACCTCGACCTGCGCCGGGTGCTTCTCGGTGGCCTCGGCCTTGACGTGGTTGCGCGGCACCTTCTTCGTACGGACGGTGCGCACCGGGTCCGTCTTCCAGGCGTCCGTGGACGGGTCCAGGTTCCAGGATTCGGAGGCGTCGAGCACCGGCAGCTTGCGCACGAAGGTGTGCAGGTCGGTGAGCTGCTTCTCCAGGAAGAGCAGGTACGGCACGGGCACCTGCGGGAGCAGGACGTTCCCGTCCACGACCACGTCGGCGGCCGCGCTGCGGTTCGCCCAGTCCTTGGTCGCCGTCACGTCGAACAGCCGCGTGAGCGTGCCCGCCGTGGCGCGCAGCACGTCCTCCGCCTTGATCTGCACCCGGGTGGACTCGGGCGGCAGCTGCTCGCCCTCTTCGTCCTTGGGCTGGTACGTCCGCGAGATACCGGCCAGCAGGGCGGGCTTCTGCACGTCGTGGTGAGCCTGGGTGAGCTCCGAGAGGGACTTGGACTTGACGCCCTTTTCGACTGCGATGATCTGATTCAGCTTCGGCACGCGATCAACGTAGCAGCCGTTTGTCCGATGATTCACCCGGATTTCCGCCCGGTTGGCGGACCTCCTCCGTCGGCCGTGGCACGACACCCGGGCAGGCCCGGACCGATCATCACATTGCGGTTCATGACATCCTGTGGCGTCACAACTCGCCGGACGGGATCGGCGGACGTCCGGGGAATATGGGGAAGGTCCATGAGGCTCTGCTTCCTGGTGGAGGAGCACTACCGCCATGACGGCATGCCGAACGAGGTGATCCGGCAACTCACCGCGTGGGGCCACCGGGTCGACGTGGTGCGGCCGGGCGGTTCCTTGCTGCGCGTGAGCGAGGCGGTCGACGCGGGTGCGCACGACGCCTGGGTGTTGAAGACGGTCTCCGGCGGGCCCGGGCTGACCCTCCTGGAGGCGGCGGCCGCGGCCGGGGCGACCACGGTCAACGACGCCCGCTCGATCCGGGGGGTGCGGGACAAGGCGCTGGCCGCCGCCATCGGGCGCGGCAAGGGGCTTCCACTGCCGATCACCTACGCCGTGGCCCTCCCCGAACTGCTGCGGGAGATACCGGAAGCGGAGTACCCCCTCGTCGTCAAGCCCGCGGACGGCAGCTCCGGGCGGGGCGTGCACCTGGTGTCCTCGCCGGAGCGGCTGGAGGCGATGCTCCCCGTGCTCGCGGGCGAGGGCATGCTCATCGCCCAGCCGTACGTACCCAATCGCGGCACGGACATCAAGGTGTACGGCGTCGGCGGCGAGCTGTTCGCCACCGAACGCTGTTCCCCGCTGAATCCGGACCCCTCGGTGCGGGAGCGGCGCGTACCGCTGTCGGCGGAGGTGGCGGCGATCGCCGCACGGGTGGGAGAGGTGTACGGGCTCGATCTCTACGGGGTCGACGTGCTGCTGGGCCCGGACGGACCGGTGGTGGTCGACGTGAACGACTTCCCGAGCTTCCGCCAGGTGCCGGACGCGCCGGCTCGCGTGGCCGCGGCGGTACTGGAGCTGGCCCGTACGGGCTCGGCCCACGCCCCGGCCGTGTCGTACCCCCTTCCCGTGTCGATCCCGGTACAGACGGCGCCGGCGCAGGCCCCGTCGGGGCAGCTCTCCGCCCGGGCGGGGGAAAACGCGTGAGGATCGGCCTGATCACCGCGGATCCCGGGCATCCGCTGCTCGCGGCCACCACCGCCCTGCTGGCACCCGCGCACACCGTCGAGGTGCTCGCCCCGGACGCGGCTCCCGACCGCCTGGCCGACGTGTACCTGCTGAAGTCGCGTACCGAGCGGGCGCTGGAGCTCGCCCGGGAGCTGGAGCGCCGGGGCTCGGCCGTGGTCAACTCCGCCGCGGCCACCGCGCTGTGCCAGGACCGGACCCGAATGGCGGAGCTCGCCCTCGGGGCCGGGCTGCCCTTCGCCACCACGTGGACCCACGCATCGCTCTCGACATGGGCGTCCGGGGCCGCGCTCCCCTCCCCCGTCGTGGTCAAGAGCCGGCGCAGCCGCCGGGGCGACCTGGTCGCCCGGGTGGACGACGGCGCACGGCTGCGACAGTTGGCCCTGGAGTGGCCGCACGAGCCGGTCGTGGTGCAGGAGTTCGCCCCCAACAACGGCTGGGACCACAAGCTCTGGGCGATCGGGGACCAGGTCTTCTGCGCACTGCGCCGCTCCGAGCTCGCCCCCGGGGGCCGGGGCCCCACCCGGCCGCTGCCCCTGGACGAACTGCCCGCCGGATGGGCCGATCTGGTGCGGGAGACCGGCGCGGTGTTCGACCTGGAGGTGTACGGGGTGGACATCATCGACGTCGGCGACGGCAAGCCGCTGATCGTGGACGTCAACGCCTTCCCCGGCATCCGCGGCCAGGCCGGCGCCCCCGAGGCCCTCGCGTCGCTCGCCCTGCGCCGCGCCACCGGACGGACCCGCGCCACCCGATAAACGGGGGTGTCGCGGGCCGTGACCGGCACCGGGATGGCCGAGGATCGGGGCATGGGCGTCGTCCTGCCGGTCCTCTGCGCGCTGTTCGCGGCGTTCTCCAACGCGCTGGCCACCGTGCTCCAGCGGCGGGCCGCCCTCACCGTGCCGCAGAGCGAGGGCTTCCGTTTCGGTCTGATCCTGGACCTGCTGCGGCGCCCGCTGTGGATCGGCGGGATCCTCGCGGTCATCGCGGCCGGGGTCGGCCAGGCCGTGGCGCTGGGCACCGGCGCGCTGGCGCTCGTACAGCCCCTGTTCGTACTGGAACTCCCGCTGGCCCTGCTGATCGCCTCGCTGTTCACGCGCCGCCGGCTGCCGAGAGCCCTGTGGCTGGCGGTCGCGATCCTGGTCGTCGGGCTCGGGATCGCGATGGCGGCCGCCTCGCCCCAGGGGAACCGTACGCACGTCCCCTTCGACCGGTGGGTCCTGGCCCTGGCCGCGTGCGCGGTGGCCGTCACCGCCCTGGCCCTGGCCGGGCTGCGACGCCCGCCCGGCCGGGCGCGGGCCGGATGCCTGGGAGCCGCCACGGCCGTCTGCTACGCGCTCACGGCGGCCCTGATGAAGTCCTCCGTGCACCTCCTCGACGAGGGCGGCCTCGTCGCGTTCCTGACCTCCTGGGAGACGTACGCCTTCGGCGCGACCGGCATCTGCGCCCTGCTGCTGCTCGAACACGCCATGCAGGGCGGCCCGCTGGTCGCCTCCCAGCCGGCGCTGACCCTCGGCGACGCGAGCGTCAGCGTGGCGCTGGGCGTGCTGCTGTACGAGGAACACCTCCGCTCGCAGTGGTGGCTGGTCCCCCAACTCCTGGGCGTGGCCCTGATCTGCGCCGGAGTCCTGGCCGTCGCCCGCGCGGGCGAGGGCGCGCCGTGACCCCGCGGCGGCGTGTAGCATGACGCGCACAGTTGAACGCGTTCAATACTGGGGGGCGGCATGGTTGCGGACGGTCCCGGCATGGCGAGAGTGTTCCGGCGCATGGGGCGGTTCGTCGGGCTGTACTGCGGGCTGCACACCGCGGGTTGGCTGTTGGCCTATCCGCTGTTCGGCTTCGCCGCGGACTTCTCGTTCTGGGCCTACATGGGCACCGGGATGGTGGTGCTGGCGACACTGGGCGGCCTGACGATGCTGGTGACGCTGAGCGCGGCGCTGAACCACACCCGGATGCCGGTCGAGAAGTTCCGGTGGCGGCTCTGGTTCACCATGGCCGGGTTCACCGTGCCGCTGTGGCTGACGATCTGGTTCGCTCCGCTGGCGTTCTTCGAATGCGTCGTCGCGGCCCTGTTCACCACGAGGATGCCGGCGCCGCTGATCCCCGAAAACTGGACGGCCCGGCCGCAGTGAGGTGCGCGGCGGGGCGCCCCCGCGGGGGCGTCGAACGCCGGTGCTCCGCGGGCGGCCCCCACTCGACACCCCCGCGCCGGCGGGGTCGGGCGTGCGGCGGGACGCCCCGCAGGACGTCGAACGCCGATGCTCTGCAGGGCAGCCCCACTTGGCACTCCCGCGCCGGCGGGGTCGGGTGTGCGGTGGGGCGCCCCCGCAGGGCGTCGAACGAAACCCGCTCGTGTTGGCGGTGCGGCATTGGGTTCGACGCCCGAGGAGGTGCCCCGGCGCGCGCCCGGCCCCGACGGCCCACCCTGCGGCCCGGCCCCGGCCAGGTGGGGTGCCGCTGCGCGGGGCTGGTCCCCCACCCGCCCTTCCACCGTTCCCCGGGCTCCGCCCGGACCCGTCCTGGGGCTCCGCCCCGGACCCCGCGCCTCAAACGCCGGCGAGGCTGGATATCCGCCGCTGGAGGGTGCGGGCATTCCGGCAGGTTCGGACAGGCCAGAGGAATCGGACGGCTGGGAGGGAACGAGCGGACGCCAGGGGGCGGGGACGCCAAGGGGCTGGCGGATGCCAGGGGGACGGCGGACGCCACGGGGCCGACGGACGCCAGGGAGACGGCGGACGTCAGGGGGACGGCGGACGTCAAGGGGCCGGCGGATGCCGAGGGACCGGCGGACGCGAGGGGGCTTGGATGGGCAGTCGGCTCTGGGGTGCGGCGGAGGCCGCCTCCGCACGGGCCCGGAGCTCCGCTCGGCGGAGTTTGCCCGTGCCCGTGCGCGGGAGTTCCGTCACGAACTCCACGAGCCGCGGGTACTTGTACGGGGCGATGGCCTGCTTCACGTGCTCTTGGAGCGCCCGGACCGTCTCCCCACCGCCCGGAACCCCCGCGCGCAGGACCACGTACGCCTTCACCACCCTGCCGCGCACCGCATCCGGCGCGCCTACGACACCGCACTCCACCACGTCCGGATGCCCGGCCAACACCGCCTCGACCTCCGGACCCGCGATGTTGTAGCCGGAGGAGACGATCATGTCGTCGCTGCGGGCCACGTACCAGAAGTAGCCGTCGGCATCGCGGATGTAGGTGTCGCCGGTGAT